>NZ_CP169531.1:1230000-1565000 GCF_041950555.1 Zobellella sp. DQSA1 | reverse complement strand
AGCAGGCTGCCCAGCACCCCGCTGAAGCCGCCCTGGATCATGAACACCGCCATCACCCGTTCCCGGCTCAGGCCCAGGGTCTGCAGCATGGCGATTTCGGCTTCCTTGTCGGTCACCACCATCACCATGGCGGAAAGAATATTGAAGGCCGCCACCAGGATGATCAGCGCCAGCATCAGGCTCATCAGCCGTTTCTCCATGGCCACCGCCTGGAACAGCTCGCCCCGGCTCTCGCGCCAGCTTTCCAGCACCAGCCCCTCGGGCAGGGCCGGCAGCCGCTCGAGCTCGAAGGGATCGTTGAGCCACAGCCGCAGGCCGGAGGCTTCCCCTTCCCCGTAGCGCAGCAGGCGGGCGGCATCTTCCAGCCGGGCCAGCACCACCTGATTGTCCACGTCGTTGCCGGTGCTGAAGGTACCCACCAGGGTAAAAATCCGCTGGCTCGGCACCCGGCCGAGGGGAGTGAAGCGACTGCCTTCGGTCACGGTGACCCGCACTTGGTCACCGGGCACCACCCCCAGGTTGCGGGCGATGCCCACCCCCATCACCAGACCGTAGGGCAGGTATTCGAAATATTCCCGGGTGCGGGGGTCCAGCCCCTGCAACAGGCCGTCCTGGCTGTTGGCAGGGTCCAGGCCATACAGCTCCGCCCCCGTCAGGTGCCCGGGCCCCTGCACCATGGCTTCGGCACTGATAAAGGGAGCCGCGGCTTTCACTACGCCGGCATTACCGAACAGGGCGGCATACTGGCCGGGATCGGCCAGGCGACGCTGATCGTTGGTGACCAGCGCATGGGGGATCACCCCCAGCATGCGATCTTTCAGCTGTTGTTCGAAGCCGTTCATGACCGCCGACACCAGGATCAGGGCGGCCACCCCCAGCAGAATACCGACGGTGGAAAAACCGGAAACAAAGGAAGCGAAGCTGCGCCGCCCCCGGGCGCCGGCATAGCGCAGGCCCAACATCAGCGTCAGGGGTTGAAACATGGTCTAATCATCCGTTTTTCAAAGAGTTTTACGTCACCCGCGAGTTGCGGAATAATAAAGGCTTGTGAATGGCGCAACAAGAGCAGCAAATCATGGCAGACCCTTATTTCAGCGTCGACTATCAGGCCCAGGTCAATCTTGTCCCTCTGGCCGAAGGCGAAAGCGTGCCCGCCGAAGAAGCGCTGGAGGCCGAGATCCCGGCGCCGTTCAAGCTTATCAGTGAAGTGACCCGCATCGATACCAATAATGCCCGACTGCTGCGCAACCTGGATGAACACGCCACCGAACTGGTGGAAGTGATCAACCAGCAGTCGCGTAAAATCGATCTGGTGCTGAGCTATGTACTGGCGGGCCAGGATACCCCGGAGCACCGCTACCAGACCCAGACCCTGGGCGGCGGCGGCTTTACCTTCGTCTCACGACAACCGCTGACCGAGGGAACGACCGTCAGGGTCAAGCTGTTCCTGCCGGAGCTGTCGGTGGCCCTGTACGGCTACGGCGAAGTTCGTGCCGCCCCCGAGCCGGAACATTACCGCTGCGACTTTACCGCCATCCGCGAGCAGGACAGGGACGCCCTGATCCGCGCCAGCCTGCAACTGCAGGCCAAACAACTCAAGGCCCGCGCCGAGCGCAGGGCCCAACAAGATACGCCCTCATCCTCATGATACAGATCCCTTGCCCTACCCCACGCCCCAGGGCCAGCCTGGGCCAGCTGCTTGGCAGCAGCCTGTCGCTCGCCATCGCCGAGCAGGTGAGACAACAACCCCAGCTGGTGCTGCTGGTGGTACCCGACACTCCCACCGCCCTGCGCCTGGAGCAGGAAGTGGGCCACCTGCTGGCCGACGACGATACCTTGCCGGTACGGCTGTTCCCGGATTGGGAAACCCTGCCCTACGACAGTTTTTCGCCGCACCAGGACATTATCTCCCAGCGGCTGGAAACCCTGTACGGCCTGCCGGCCCTGACCCGGGGCCTGCTGATAGTGCCGGTGACCACCCTGATGCTGCGTACCCCGCCCCGGGCCTGGCTGGAGCAGAACAGCCTGTTGCTGAAAACCGGCGACAAGCTGGACCTGCACGGCCTGCGCCGCCGGCTGGAGCAGGCCGGCTACCGGGCGGTGGACCAGGTGCTGGAGCACGGCGAATTCGCCGCCCGCGGCGCCCTGCTGGATCTCTTTCCCATGGGCGCGACCGAGCCCTATCGCATCGACTTTTTCGATGACGAAATCGACACCCTGCGCCCCTTCGATCCCGATACCCAGAGATCCCAAGACAAGGTCACCCAGGTAAGGCTGCTGCCGGCACGGGAATTCCCGACCGATGCCGCCGCCATCGAACGCTTCCGCGGCCAGTACCGGGAGCGCTTCGCCCTGCGCAACGAACCCGAGGCGCTCTACCACAGGGTGAGCCAGGGCCAGTTTCCCGCCGGCATCGAGTACTATATTCCGCTGTTCTTCGAGCACACCCAGACCCTGTTCGACTCCCTGCCCGAGCAACTGCTGGTGCTGGGCCTGGGCGAGCTGAGCGAGGCGGCCGACGCCGTGTGGCAGGACGTGCAGGCCCGCTATGAAGACAGGCGCCACGACATGCTGCGCCCGTTGCTGGCGCCGGACGATCTCTATCTCAAGCCCGACGCCCTGCTGCACCGGCTGAACCACTGGCCCCGGCTGCAACTGAGCCAGGCCCCGGTAATGGAAAAGGGCGACCGGGCCAACGCCCCGGTGTCGCCCCTGCCCGAGCTCGAGGTGGAGCACCAGAAAACCGAGCCCCTGGCCCGGCTGCTGGCCTTTTGCGAAGCTTTCCCCGGCCGCATCCTGTTTTCGGTGGAAACGGCCGGCCGGCGCGAGGCCCTGCTCGAGCTGCTGGCGGGCAGTCCGCTCAAGCCCTGGCCCGTAGAGAGCCTCGCTCATTTTCTGGGCGGGGAAGACCCCATCGGCCTGCTGGTCGGCCCCCTGGCCCAGGGCTTTGTGCTGGGCGAGCAGTTCGCGCTGATTTGCGAAGGCGACCTGCTCGGCGGCCGGGTGATCCAGCGCCGGCGGCGGGAAAAATCCGCGGCGCTCAGCCCGGACACCCTGATCCGCAACCTGGCGGAGCTGTCCATCGGCCAGCCGGTGGTGCACCTGGACCACGGCGTGGGCCGTTACATGGGGCTGCAGACCCTGGACGCGGGCGGGCTCAAGTCCGAATACCTGACCCTGGAATACGCCGGCGGCGACAAGCTCTATGTGCCGGTGACCGCCCTGCACCTGGTGGGCCGCTACAGCGGCGCCGACGATCCCGGCCTCAACAAGCTGGGCAACGACTCCTGGGCCAAGGCCAAGCGCAAGGCGGCGGAAAAAGTGCGCGACGTGGCCGCCGAGCTGCTGGACGTGTACGCCCGCCGCGCCGCCCAGCCGGGCCAGGCCGTGACCCACGACAAGGCCGCCTACCGCCAGTTCACCGATGCCTTCCCCTTCGAGGAAACCGACGACCAGCTCAAGGCCATCAACGCCGTGCTGACCGACATGACCCAGCCCAAGGCGATGGACCGGCTGGTGTGCGGCGACGTGGGCTTCGGCAAGACCGAAGTGGCCATGCGCGCCGCCTTTGTGGCGGTGCACGGCGGCAAACAGGTGGCGGTGCTGGTACCCACCACCTTGCTGGCCCAGCAGCACTACGACAACTTCCGCGACCGCTTCGCCAACTGGCCGGTGCGGGTGGAAATGGTCAGCCGCTTCAAGACCGGCAAGGAGCAGGACAAGGTGCTCACCGGCCTGGCCGAGGGCGGCATCGATATTGTGATCGGGACTCATAAACTGCTGAGCCAGGACGTGAAGTTCAAGGATCTGGGCCTGCTGATCGTGGATGAAGAGCACCGCTTCGGGGTGCGGCAGAAGGATCAGATCAAGGCCCTGCGCGCCGACGTGGACATCCTCACCCTGACCGCCACCCCCATTCCCCGCACCCTCAACATGGCCATGGGCGGCATGCGCGATCTCTCCATCATCGCCACCCCGCCCGCCAAGCGGCTGGCGGTGAAGACCTTTGTGCGCGAGTCGGATCCCGCCACCGTGCGCGAGGCCATACTGCGGGAGCTTAAGCGCGGCGGCCAGGTGTATTACCTGCACAACGAGGTGCAGACCATAGAGAACAGCGCCGATGCCCTGCGCACCCTGGTGCCCGAGGCCCGCATCGCCATCGCCCACGGCCAGATGCGCGAGCGGGAGCTGGAGCGGGTGATGTCCGACTTTTACCACCAGCGCTTCAACGTGCTGCTGTGCTCCACCATCATCGAAACCGGCATCGACGTACCCAGCGCCAACACCATCATCATGGACAGGGCCGACAAGCTGGGCCTGGCCCAGTTGCACCAGCTGCGCGGCCGGGTGGGCCGCTCCCACCACCAGGCCTACGCCTACCTGCTGACCCCCCATCCCAAGCGGATGACCACCGACGCCAAGAAACGGCTGGAGGCCATTGCCGCGCTGGAAGATCTGGGCGCCGGCTTTGCCCTGGCCACCCACGACCTGGAGATCCGCGGCGCCGGCGAGCTGCTCGGCGACGAGCAGAGCGGCCAGATCACCGCCATCGGCTTCAGCCTCTATATGGAGATGCTGGAGCAGGCGGTGAAGGCGCTGCAGTCCGGCAAGGAGCCGGCGCTGGACCAGCTGCTGCGATCGCAAACCGAAATCGAGCTGCGCCTGCCCGCCCTGCTGCCGGACGACTATATTCCGGACGTGAACATGCGCCTTTCCATGTACAAGCGCATCGCCGCCGCCGAAGACAAGACCGCCCTGCGCGAGCTGCAGGTGGAGCTGATTGACCGCTTCGGCCTGCTGCCGCAGCCGGGCAAGAACCTGGTGGCCCTGGCCGAGATAAAGCTCAAGGCCAGCCAGCTCGGCATAGAGAAGATAGACGCCGGCCCCCAGGGCGGCACCATTGCCTTCGCCCAGGACGCCAGGGTCGACCCGGGCTACCTGGTGAGCCTGCTGCAAAGCCAGCCGCGCATCTACAGGATGGAAGGGCCGACCAAACTGCGCTTCGCCATTCCCAGCACCGACGCCAAGGCCCGGCTGGCCCTGGTGGGCGACATGCTGAACGAACTGAGCGCGCACCAGGCCTGATGCGCGGCATGACAGCGACAGGCACCCCATGGACGGGACAAGTTGACGGCGGCACCGGCGCCCAGGCCCGCGCCGCCGCGCACCACCCTAATCCTGACCGAGAGCAGATGAACGCAAACTTTTGCCACGCCACCGCCCGGGGCCCGGTGCGAGTGGGCATTTTGGGCGGCGGCATGGCCGGCGCCACCGCCGCGCTGCGGCTGGCCGACATGGGCATCAACACCCTGCTGATAGAAGCCGGCAATGGCCTGATCAACGGCCCGCCCATCTGCCACCTGCACGCCGGCGGCAACCTGTACCGGGAGATTGGCGATGACCAGTGCCTGGCCCTGCTGCGCCAGTCCATCGACTCGGTGCGCGCCTATCCGCACAGCATCAACCGCCGCCCCACCGTGATTGCCACCCCGGTAACGGACCCGGGCGATGCCGAAGCGCTGCTGCCCCGGCTGCGGCAGGTGGCCCGGGAATATCAAAGGCTGGTGGAACTCGACCCGGCCAACAAGGTGCTGGGCGAGCCGGAGGACTATTACCGCTGCTACGACCGGGAACAGTTCGAGGCCCTGGCCCACCGCCCGCTGCCGGACCGGGCCCGGAGCCTGGACGACTGGCTGATCCCCCTCGCCCGCCAGCTGCAGCCGGAGCAGTTCAAATTTCCGCTGATCCTGGTGCAGGAATACGGCTGGAGCCTGTTCCGCATGGCCGCCACCGCCACCCTGGCGCTGGAAGCCTCGCCCCACTGCGAGCTGTTGCTGAACACCAGGGCCATGGGCCTGGAGCAGTTGGAAGGCGGCTGGCGCATCCAGAGCCAGGGCCCGGCCGGCGAGCGCGTCGACAAGGTGGATTTTCTGGTCAACGCCTGCGGCTTTCGCACCGGCCTGGTGGACGACATGGCCGGCTACCGCCGCCAGCGGCTGGTGGAATACAAGGCCGCCTACCTGGCCCGCTGGCAAGCCCCGGGCGACTGGCCCGAGGTGATCTTCCACGGCGAGCGCGGCACCCCGCAAGGCATGGCCCAACTGACCCCCTACCCCGGCGGCCTGTTCCAGCTGCACGGCATGACCGACGCCATTACCCTGTTCAAAGGCGGCCTGGTGGGCACCTGCGAGCACAGCGCCCAGCCCCGCCTGCCGGAACACTATCGTCGGCAAATTGACCAGGGCTGGCAGGCCGAGGATGTGGACGCCCGCACCCGCGGCGCCATCGGCCACCTGGCCCGGCTGCTGCCCGCCTTTGCCGGGGCCGAGCCCGCCGGCAAGCCGCTGTTCGGCGCCCAGCAGATCCCGGGCAGCGATCCCAAACTGCGGGCGGCGGACGTGTCCTTCGAGGGCAGCCACTACGCCAGGGTAGAAATCGTCAAAGCCTCCTCCGCACTGACCGCCGCCGACCGCATCGTCGGCAAACTGGCGGAGCTGGGCTGGCTGGGCCAGCCGGCGGCAAGCCGGCCCCCGGCGCTCTCCCCCACCCTGGCCATCACCGCCGACCAGGATCCGGCAACGGTGGAAGCCACCGCCGTGCACCTGGCCCGCCAGCGCGGCTACCCCCAAGAGCTGGCCGAAAACGGCTGGTAGGCCTTTAACCTTAACCCGCGATGCCGGCCCCCGGGCCGGCATCGCGCCCGTCACCGGCAGCAAGCCCTGCACCCTAACCGTTCATAAAATCACCACTCAGGCGTTTTGCCCCCCACTCCCCTCTTTTTGTAATTGCCCTGCCCCATCCCAGCGGCCAGAATAGATACGTTTGAAAACCGTGCTGGCAGGGATTGGCGACCTGAAACGTCGGGGCGGTAGCGTGGCTGCGGAATATGACCACCACTTAATTCAGCCATCCAGACGTTCGTGGGTATACAATATATTGAGCACCCGGCCAAAAGGGTGCGCGAAATCACCGCAGGCGTTGCGCGTTTATCATCAACCTGAAACAAAAATCTTTTTTATTCATATGGTTAAATAAAGCCGAGTGTAGATTCTGCGCATACCCATGAACAAATATACGTATGCGCAGTATTATAATGTTACACATATTTCACTTGAGGGATTAAATTGAACTTCTTAGAAAAGCTATCAAAAGTATGGAAAGAAAACGATACGTTATTATGTGTTGGGCTAGATCCTGATATTTCACGCATACCACAACATCTGAGAGAATTTGAATATCCAATATTTGAATTCTGCAAAGAGATTGTTGATTCAACTCATGACTTAGTATGTGCATTTAAGCCTCAAATAGCATATTTTTCTGCAGAATCGGCAGAAAACCAATTGGAAATGCTGACCACATATATTAAGAATAACTACCCTCACATCCCAATAATTCTGGATTCAAAGAGGGGAGATATAGGGGCTACCGCTGATAAATACGCAATCGAGGCTTTCAAAAGATATCAAGTGGATGCTGTAACTGTTAACCCCTACATGGGTTATGACACCGCCGAACCTTTTTTAAAATATTCGGATAAGGGTACAATTTTATTATGTAGAACCTCCAATTTAGGTGCTGGTGATATACAGGATCTCTTGGTGGGTGAAAAAACCTTGTACCATCACATTGCTGAGCTGGCCGCCACTAAATGGAATAAAAATAACAATTGTTTATTAGTTGTGGGGGCTACGTGGCCAAATCAAATGAAAGAAGTTCGCGACATTGTAGGAGATATGCCATTCCTTGTACCTGGTGTTGGTGCTCAGGGCGGTGACGTAGAAGCTCTCATCAAGGCGGGTCAAACTGAAAATGGGACGGGCTTAATAATCAGCTCATCCAGAGCTGTCATTTATGCCAGTAACGGCATCGATTTCGCAGATTCAGCCCGTAATGTTGCAAAAAACTTGCGTGATAGTATTAACCAATATCGAACCTATGTGTAATCTCGCCTTGGGGAAACCTGCGCAATCAAGTGTATCTTGGCAGTGAGCAGTTTGTCGATGAGATGCAGCAGCGTATTGAGGGTGCGGATTATTTGACTGAAATACCATCGACTCAGCGACGGCCGCTTGCTAAGCCTCTGGAGTATTATGTCAATATGGCTTCATCGCGTAACGAGGCCATTGCTCAAGCGTATGCCAGTGGTGGATATAGTATGAAAGCATTAGGAGAGTTCTTCGGCTTGCATTATTCACGGGTAAGCCGGATTATCAGAGAGGAAAAAGGCAAGACCTGACCCCATGTATTCTGTATTCTCATGTACTTTCCTGTATTTTCCTCATCAAAAAGCCGACAGAACACCTTGTCTGTCGGCTTTTCCGGTGCCTTGGCTTCTCAGCGGCTGACCAGGCTTGCATCGATCAACGGGGTGATTCGCCGGACGCTGGCGCGTCGGTTTTCCTGGCTGGGTCCCTGCGTATCCACTTTCAGATAGCGCTCACCATAGCCCTGTACGATCAGGTTCTCCGGGGGAATGGCGAAGTATTCGGTCAGTGCCAGGGCGACGGCTTCTGCTCGCCGGTCGGACAGTCCGAGGTTCATCAAATCCGATCCAACGGCATCGGTATGGCCTTCGACCAGGAAAATCTCACTCGGGTGCTGCTCGATGATGTCGGCCATGGTGTTGCCGATCAGCTTCAGCGCTTCGGCCTCGGAGGGCTGAATGGCCGACGAGCCGGTAGCGAACTGGATAACGTCGAGATCGATACGCGGCATGATGGCTCGGACTCGGAAGTTTTCGCGTACCTGGCGGAGCGTGAAGACTCGATCGAACTCCTGTACCGGTGGTGCCAGCAGTGCCTGGCGCAGGATGTCCTCATCGGCCCGACGGTAGTCGACCACGTAGCGATTTTCCGGCAAGTCGTAGTGCAGGGGAGGCAGGGATTCCTCAAGGTCGACGGAAGGCACCCAGCTATCGGCCTTGCGTGTTTCGTCGATCAGCACGATAGCGGTGCCATCGGGTAGATAGCGAGTGCGCTGGAGGACGAAACCACCGGAATCACGGATGGTCACGATCCGGCTGCCATCCTCGCGAGTGACGGTGGAGCGGGTGATGCCATCGGCAAAGGATTCGGTGGTCTCGGTTACCCCGGGACGACGTAACAGGAGATTCTCGTCCTTGCGCACATGCAACTCACCATCGCGCTCAACGATCATACGGTCGCCTTGATTCTCGACGACCCGCCCACCAAGTTGAGGGATCAAGGCACCGACGACGGCACCCGCCGCCGCGGCTCCCAGGTATTTCCATATCTGGCTGTTGTCATCATCTGCTTCTGACGCCGTCGCGGTCTTGACTTCCTGATCGCTGGTCCGGGTGGTATCCGAGGTCACCACCGTTTCGGATGTCATGCTGGCTTCCTGGGTATCGAGGGCGGCGACAGCGGCCAGGGCGGCGGCCTCTGCCTCGGCCAGGACCTCCGCGTCTGCCTCGGCCTGCTCGATGGCCTGCTGCTCGGCCAGGGCCTCGGCTTCGGCCTGCTCGATGGCCTGCTGTGCGGCCAGGGCCTCGGCTTTGGCCTGCTCGGTAGCCTGCTGCTCGGCCAGGACCTCCGCGTCTGCCTCGGCCTGCTCGATGGCCTGCTGCTCGGCCAGGGCCTCGGCTTCGGCCTGCTCGATGGCCTGCTGTGCGGCCAGGGCCTCGGCTTTGGCCTGCTCGGTAGCCTGCTGCTCGGCCAGGGCCTCGGCTTTGGCCTGCTCGGTGGCCTGCTGTGCGGCCAGGGCCTCGGCTTCGGCCTGCTCGATGGCCTGCTGCTCGGCCAGGGCCTCGGCTGCGGCCTGCTCGATAGCCTGCTGTGCGGCCAGGGCCTCGGCTGCGGCCTGCTCGATGGCCTGCTGCTCGGCCAGGGCCTCGGCTGCGGCCTGCTCAGCGGCCTGCTGTGCGGCCAGGGCCTCGGCTGCGGCCTGCTCGATGGCCTGCTGCTCGGCCAGGGCCTCGGCTGCGGCCTGCTCGATGGCTTGCTGTGCGGCCAGGGCCTCGGCTTCGGCCTGCTCGATGGCCTGCTGTGCGGCCAGGGCCTCGGCTTCGGCCTGCTCGATGGCCTGCTGTGCGGCCAGGCCCTCGGCTTCGGCCTGCTCGATGGCCTGCTGCTCGGCCAGGGCCTCGGCTTCGGCCTGCTCGGTGGTCAACTGCTCGACCAGGATCGCCTCCTCTGTTTTATCGGTAAATTCAGCAACTTGAGCAAGCTCATTGTTCTCTGAGTCGGTAGCCGACGACAGCGTCTCTTGGGCAAAGCCCGGGCTCATCAATGACAGTGAGGCCAGAATCACCACGGGCTTCCTGAAAAGGCACATGCGAAGTTTCATATCGGTTCTCCTGAATCAGCACTGCCCGGGCGTGATGACGGTTGTCTGAAATCAACGGTGCCAGCGCGGTTTTCTTCACGCTGTAGGTAATTGAGGAATTCCCGGCGGGCTAGCCAGTGCGCCAGCTGTGATTGGGAATGGTTCTGACCAGGAAGGGAGAGTGATCCTTGTCGAGCAGCGCTTTCTCGTTAAAAGGGGCGATATGGCGAGCCGATATGGGGTGCTTCCACCTTCTTGCCAAGTATGTTCATTATGGGTAATAACATCCCGACCATCTGTACGACGACACACATAGGTCACGGATCGCGCGGTTCGGGCGGTTCACCTGGTTCGGGGTCAGGTCTTGCCTTTTGCCCCTGCCTCTCGGCTTAAGAGCCTATGCCAGAGGAAATAAAGGGGTCAGCCCTTACATTTTACAGCCCCATTCACTATCATCTGGCCTGACCCAGCCCTCCCCTAACAAACCTGATTGACTCCCCTTTCCAGACGGAAAATTTCAGAAACTGGCGGTTATCTTCCGCCAACCCATGTAGAATGTGCGTCTAAAGGCTTATCCAGCTTTTACTCTTGAGTGCACATCCGTAGGAATTTTGATGAAAAAGACAATCGCTTTGACTCACCCCAGGCTGAAACCGGCTCGCCTGGTGGACTCAATCAAGCATGATATTAAAAAGTACCTGAACAGAGAGCGCCGCAAGACGCTGCCGGCGGGCATGGACTACTGGACCTTCGATTGCCGCTTTGGTGCCTCAGAGGAAGTAGCGGAAAAGATCCACACCTCTGAAATCAATACCCATATCGATGCCGCCGTGGCGCAGGAACTGCCCGGCTTCTATGTAGAGATCCTCGCCAGGGCCTGTAACCATCAGCCGCGCTCAAGTGCCGCCGGCGACGAGGCTGAAAAAGGCTAAGCAGCATCGATATGCCCGGCCTCAGGTAGGCCTGGCATCGGCTGAGGCCACGGGTCGTAGAACCCCTGCCACGGCACCGCCGCCGGGCAGGGCGAAGACGACCCGAAGCAGGACCCTGTCGCCGCCCCTGGCTCACTGGGCAAAATTTCGCCAAAACCACAAACAATCCTCTCCTCCACCGCCAAAATCCTGTATATTCTGCCCTCGTTTTTTTGACTGTAGCGACTCTACAGAGGAACTCTTATGCAATTTTCATCTCTGGATCTGGCCCCGGATCTACAGCGCGCTCTTGTAGAATGTGGCTACAGTGCTATGACCCCCGTACAGGCCCAGGCCATAGTGCCCGCGCGGCGCGGCAAGGATTTGCAGGTGACCGCCCAAACCGGCACCGGCAAAACCGCCGCCTTTGCCATTCCCGTATTACAACGCCTGCTGGATAACCCCAAGGCCAGGGTCGAGCGACGCCCCCGCGCCTTGATCCTGACGCCAACCCGCGAGCTGGCCGAGCAACTGGCCGATGCCATCGGCGCCTATGCGCGGTTTTTGCCGGTCAGTGTCACGGCGCTCTACGGCGGCGTTAAAATGGGGGGCCAGGCCAACAAATTAAAAGCGGGCGTTGATATGGTGATCAGCACCCCCGGCCGCTTGCTGGAGCACATCACCCTGGGCAACGTAGCATTGAGTGACGTTGAATTTGTGGTGCTGGATGAAGCCGACCGCATGCTGGATATGGGCTTTATCGCCGATGTGCTGAAGTTGATGCAACTGACCGCACCAACCCGCCAAACCCTGCTGTTTTCCGCCACGACTTCCCCCGCGGTCAATGAGTTGTCCCATAAAATCCTGCATAATCATCAGCAAATCCGTGTCACCAAAATAAACAGCACGGCCGATACCGTCCGACATGTGGTATATCCGGTAGAAGAAAGTCGTAAAATCGAATTGTTTGAACAGCTGCTGGAAGAGAAAAACTGGTTCCAGGTGCTGGTATTTACCAGTACTAAGGAACAGGCCGACCGGCTATTGGCCGGCCTGAAAAAAAGCAACATTGAAGCTGCTGTTTGCCATGGCGACAAAAGCCAGGGGTCGAGACGTCGCGCCATCGCCGATTTTAAATCCGCCAAGTTACAGGTGTTGATCGCCACCGAAGTGGCCGCCCGGGGTTTGGATATTCAGGGCCTTGACTATGTAGTGAATTTCAACTTGCCTTACTTGCCTGAAGATTACGTGCATCGCATCGGTCGCACGGGTCGCGCAGGGGCGGCAGGTAATGCCATTTCCTTCGTCAGCCGGGAAGAAGAGCAAACCCTGGAGCGCATTCAAAAGCTGATTGGCAGCGAGATCAAGCGCATCATTAAGCCGGGCTTTGAAGTGAGCAACCGGGGCACCCTGTTAAAAAGCATCTCGCGCAAGGTATTGTCCGGGCGTTCAAACCGGGCCAGTGAAACCGTGATTGAGCTGGAAGGCTCGGGCAACCCCCAGTCCAAAGGCAAGTCACGCCGCGCCAGCTCGGCTAATGAATCCGGCAACAAGACCGCCGCGAAACCTGTGCGTCTGAAAAAGACCAACACCCCGAAAAAAACCGGGCCGAAGAAAAAAGTATTACGCGGCAAGCGCGCCGAGAAATATGCACGTTAAGTCCTGTTAACCGTCATTTAAGGCAGTGCCGCCTAAAGAGGTTACTCATAGGCGGCACCCTTTGCCAAGCGAGGCCCGGGGCCAGGTCTTGTCCTTACAGCAGGAAGCCGCCATCCACTTCCACTACGGCGCTACGCATTGCCAGCGACTGGTCAGACAGCAGGAATTCAATCGCGCCTATCTGATCTTCCGGCGTCATCACCCGGCCCAGCACAGTGCCGCTCATAGAGCAGAACAGCTCCGCCTGCTGCTCGGCGCTCATGCCGGCCTTGCCCTGAATATCGGTCGCCGTTACCCCAGGGCGGATGGAGTTAATACGGATACCGGAGGGGGCAAACTCGAGGTTGGCCACCCGTACAATGGCTTCAAAGGCGGCCTTGCTGGCGGCATAAACGGCCGCATTCGGGAAAGCTTTGGTCACCACGATACTGGACACAAACACCACGCTGGACGGGTTGTTCAGCAGCGGCTGCAGTTGTTGCAGGGTAATAAACGGGCCTTTGGTGTTAATCGCCATGGTCAGGTCAAAGGCTTCCTCCGTGGTGGCGGTTACGGCGTCGGGGTAGAACACCCCGGCATTCAGCACCAGGCCATCCAGACGGATATGGTCTTGCTGCAGTGCCGTCGCCAGCTGTTTTAACTGAGCGCTGTTGGCGCTGTCGGCGACATAACCGGCACAGCCAATGGCGGCGGCAGCCTGCTCAACCCTTGCCCGATCGCGTCCGGTGATGATGACCTTAGCTCCTTTCACCGTCAGCGCTTGCGCCAGGGCGCGGCCAATGCCCGCCGTACCGCCGGTAACCAGAATTGTCTTTCCGTTCATACGCGTTTTCCTCTGTGCTGTGTTGTATGCCCGGCAGCTTAGCAACTTGCTCCGTCATCAATAAGGCATCAATATGCTCACTTACTGATTCCAGAAAAGAAACAAATAAAGGGCTGATGATGTCTTACCTCAACCTGCCGTTGCTACACGTGTTCCATCTGGTGGCCGAACGGGGCAGTTTTCAGGCCGCGGCCAGCGAGCTCGGCCTGCCGCGCTCATCGGTCAGCAAGAAAATCCGCCAGCTGGAAGAATTTGTCGGCCAGCCCCTGCTGCAGCGATCTACCCGCCAGCTGCAACTGACCGATGTTGGCCGCAACCTGCTGATCGGCACCGGCGAGCTGGGCTCGGTGCTGGCCAATCTGCATGGGCTGGTTGACGATATGCAGGCCACGCCCAGGGGCAAGGTAAAAATCAGCGCCAGCGTTCTGATGGGCCAGGTGTTTCTGGTGCCGCTGCTGGGCCGCCTGCGCCGTATGTATCCGGACATTGAACTCGAGCTGAGTCTGGAAGACCGCACCGTCGACCTGCTGGCCGAGAAAGTGGATATTGCCATCCGCATCGGGCAACTGCCCGACTCGTCGCTGATTGCGCGTAACATCGGTGAAAAACGCTGGGGCTGGTTTGCCTCGCCGCAGTATCTGGCCGACCACGGCGCACCGGAATCGCCTCACGATCTGGCCCGCCACAACTGTCTGGTATTTGGCTCCCATACCTTTTGGCCATTTGAGAGCAGCAACGGCCGGACCGAAATACGGGAAGTAACACCGGCGATTAAAACCGACAACAGCCGCGCCCTTGTGGATATTGCCTGTGCCGGGTTGGGCATCATTATGATCGACCCCAAATTTATTGCGCGCGAGTGTGATGCAGGGCTGCTGACCCCCGTGCTGACCGACTGGCGTCATCCGGAACATAGTCCGGTTAATCTGGTGTGTGTTGGCGAACGCACCCGGGCCGCGCAGGCGGTATGGCAGTTTTTATTAAATGAGTTTCCGTCACTGACGGACGAAAAGGGGTAATCGATGTGACTCTATTTCCGAGTCCAATGACGGCAGGCAAAGGTTGCCGCCAACGCAACAACGCGAGAGGCAAAAGGCAAGACCTGACCCCCGATGCTCGTGACCCCCGATGCTCGCAAAGCGATTAGCATATTGATACAATGAGCGCAATCGCTAACCAGTTATCCATTTAACTTATGTCTAACTTACAAAGCATTGTATTGGAAACACCCACTACATCAGGGAGCGTGCTGCTGCACTCTTGCTGCGCACCTTGCGCAGGAGATGTCATGGAACGCATCGTTGCAGCGGGTATTAAACTGACGGTATTCTTCTACAATCCGAATATTCACCCCGAAAAAGAATATTTGATCCGCAAAGAGGAAAATATCCGTTTTGCTGAAAAGCTCGGCATTCCTTTTATTGATGCTGATTACGATGCAAGCAACTGGTTTGACCGAGTAAAAGGTATGGAATGGGAGCCTGAGCGCGGCATACGTTGTACTGAATGTTTTGATATGCGCTTTGAACGCACCGCGCTGTATGCCCATGAAAACGGATTCGATACCTTTACCAGTTGCTTAGGAATCTCTCGTTGGAAAAATATGCAGCAAATCAATGACTGTGGGCAGCGCGCGGCAGCACGCTATCCCGAACTCACTTACTGGACATTTAACTGGCGTAAGCAAGGTGGAGCCAATCGGATGGTTGAATTAGCCAAACGAGAACGGTTTTATCAACAAGAGTACTGTGGATGCATCTATTCCCTACGAGATACCAACCGCTGGCGAGTAGAAAATGACCGCCAGCGCATTCAGATTGGCGTGCAATATTATACTGACTGACAAGGTCATCACTGTAAATCTCCACATCACCCGGTAATACTTGGCTAATGAATGGTTTGCACAGTAGCTCTCAGCTAGGCTTGGCCAGTACGGCGGTGCCGCTAAGGTTAGCTGTGGGCCGCTAACAAGTTACTGCACCGGAAAAATAACTCGCTGGTGCTCACTATTTTCCGGAGACTACAGCGCCAGTATTCTACGGAGTAAAATACCATGTCCCCAACGGTAGAAATCTGTCATTGTGCATCTTGTGGTACAGAAACTCGCCATGTTGTAGTTCTAGTCAGAAAAACTAGTGCATTCAAAAATGAACAAAATGGAAAATTTAAAGAGTTCATATCTGGCGTAGTAAAAGGATGGTTTTTAGGTGCTTTCGTGGCTTCAATGGATGAATTTTCTCGTCACCGCATTTGTGAAACTTGTGGTGAAAAGGTGATCGAGAACTAATACGAAGCGAGCGTTACTTGGGCGTTATCCATGATGTTCATCGACTTTCGGCTATTAGTCAATCGGCAAAACGTTGTATTAGCAACATGAGATGAGCCATGCCACCCAAACGATCTCGCCCTGTCGCAGTGAGTATATGACTTAAATCAATTCCCGCCCTCCTCCCCCGCGCTAGGCTGGTGCCATGGTACCGGCTGGTTTACGGGAGGGGCCATGTCCGACGAGCTGCTTATCCGGGTGCTAAAGGGGGTGATGCTGGTGGGCATCGGCCTGATTTTGCTGGGGGTGTACCTGCACAACAGCGCCCATATGGCGCCACTGGGGGTGAAGGGTATTCTGCTCAGCGCCGGTTGCGTGGCGGTGGGGATGATCCTCTCCCTGCCCACCAAGATGTACCTTACCTTGGTGTTGATGAAACGGGAAAGCGAGCGGTCTTCTTCCTCTTGAATCCTGGGCCAATCGGGCCGGTTGCCGGACGGTAAGGGTCATTTCGCTGGCTGGCCCGTGGATGGATTCCCGCCTTCGCAGGAGTGACCAGGTGGCCGGCGGCAATAAAAAACCGGAAGCGGTTTTTATCCTCGCTTCCGGCTGCATTCAGCTTCCCGCTTTTATTGCGCGCGCTTCAGTATCTTGGGATTGGAGTTGCCCCACACGGTGTACAGGTCCGCCAGCAGGGCGTCGTTGGCGTCTTCCAGCTCGTCCTGGGTGACTTCCGTTCCGCCCTGTTTGCCGAACAGCACCACCTCGTCACCCGGCTTCACGCCCGGAATATCGGTCACGTCCACCATGGTGGTGTTCATCGACACCTTGCCCACCACGGGGGCACGCTGGCCGTTCACCACCACATGGGCATTGTTGGTAAACACCCGGCGGTAGCCGTCGGAGTAGCCCATGGGCAGGTTGGCCAGCAGCGAGTCCCGCTCCAGGGTATAGGTGCCGTCGTAGCCCACCTGGCTGCCCGCCGGATAGTTGTTCACCGAGGCCACCCGGGTCTTGAACGACATCACCTTCTTATACTCGGTATAGCTGGGGATGGTGTCGCCGTAGATGATACCGCCCGGGCGCACCATATCGAGCCGGGTTTCCGGCACTTCCAGGGTAGTGAAGGAGTTGGCGGTATGCAGGGTCAGCTTGGATCTGTCCAGCTTGCCGTCTTCAATCAGCCACTGGGACTGCTCCTGGAACAGGGCCAGCCCCTTCTTCACCTCGTCCACCTCCTCATGGGAAAAGTGGGTCATAATGCCCACCAGCTCCAGGCCGGGCAGCGCCAGCAGCTCACGGGCTTCGGTCTTGCCTTCGTCGGTGGCCACTTCCATGCCGTTGCGGCTCATGCCGCCGGCGTTCAGCCCCAGGTGGTAGCGCAGGGTCTTGCCTTCGGCGCTGGCCACTGCGGCGGCCAGACGGGCGGCTTCAATATCCCCGAACAGCTCTTCCATGTCATATTGCAGGCCGTCGCGCACTTCCGCCTGGGTGGCACTGCGCACCCGCATAATGCGGCCTTCATAGCCGCTTTCCCGCACTACCCGGGCTTCCTCGTTGCTGGTAATGCCCACGCAGGGAATGCCGGCGGCAATCACCGAGGGCATCAGGTTGGCAATGCCGTGGCCGTAGGCGTCGGCCTTCATGATGGCACAAATCTGGGATTGGCCGTCCAGCAAGGCCTGCAGGGTGCGGATATTGTGTTCGAAGGCGGCCTGGTCGATTTCAATCCAGGCGTTGGTGCTCTGATAAACAGGGCTGCTGGTATCGAGACCGGTCACCGGCAGTATGGGAGCGGCCTGGGCCTGGGTAGTCAAACAGGCGGCGAGGGCCGCGGCCAATACGGTGGGGGTCATTTTCATTCGTAGCTCTCCTTGAATGGGCTGCCACCTGCTCCTTTGGTGCGCGTCAGCGGCCGGAAACCCCTTCCGGCTTGCAGATGGCCCGGTCACTATACAAGGAAAAAATCAAAACTTAATAGCGCAATTTAACTTTTTATTGACATTAAAAACCAAGGTAAAAGTTAAATTTAGATCTTAATACCTGTCATTATGCCAGCAGCGACATTAATTATGCACACACCATCTCTAGTCTCCATATGAAGACATTCATGATGCCGTCACTATGCCACTTATTTACCGAATAACGATGCCGTTCGGCGCCGGAATAACACCCATCGGAGTTGTGCGCAAAATACCGCCACAGCATCGTTATGCACCGCACAGGCAAAAACGGGAGTCCGGTGCGAACCGATATGGATCTCCGCCTTCGCGGAAATGACCAAGGTGAGAAGACGGAGATGACCAGAGTGAGAAGAAGGAGAGCCATGACATATTGCACTGGCACCCCCGCCGTCACGGGAGTGACAACAGAGAAAAGCAAC
The DNA here is from genome assembly GCF_041950555.1 of Zobellella sp. DQSA1. GTDB lineage: Bacteria > Pseudomonadota > Gammaproteobacteria > Enterobacterales > Aeromonadaceae > Oceanimonas. The sequence goes on along the minus strand of NZ_CP169531.1, from coordinate 1,546,671 downwards.
GGCTTGTCCGCAGTCTGTAAGCCGGAAGGAGGGGGTTCCTTCCGGCTTCCAGCCTTGAGTATCAGTGCAGCTTGAGTCGCGGGCGCAGGTAGCGGTTGATGCGGCCCACCAGCATCATCAGGCCGGTGCGGGTGTAGCCGTGCAGCGCCACCTGGTGCATGCGATAGAGTGAAATGTACACGGTGCGGGCGATGCGCCCTTCCACCATCATGGAGCCGCGCATCAGGTTGCCCATCAAGGATCCCACGGTGGAGTAGCGGCTCAGGTTCACCAGCGAGCCGTGGTCCTTGTACACATAGGGTTTGAGCGGCTTGTTGTTGAGCTTGGCCATGATGTTGTCGTAGGCCTGGCTGGCCATCTGGTGGGCCGACTGGGCCCGGGGCGGCACCGGCTTGCCGTTGTCCTGCAGGCAGAAAGCACTGTCGCCAATCACGAAGATGCTGTCGTCGCGGGTGGTCTGCAGGGTGTTGGTCACCGCCAGCTGGTTGATGCGGTTGGTTTCCAGCCCGGCAATCTCCTTCATAAAGTCCGGCGCCTTGATGCCCGCCGCCCATACCATCAGCTTGGCGGGGATCAGCTCGCCTTCCTTGGTCTTGAGCCCCTCGTTGGTGGCCTCCACTATCATGGTGTTGATGCGCACATCCACTCCCAGCTCGCGCAGCTCCTTGTGGGCCATGGCGGAAATGCGCTCGGGCAGGGCTGGCAGTATGCGTGGCCCCGCTTCCACCAGGGTCAGCCGCAGGCAGTTTCGGTTCAGCTTCTTGAAGCCGTAGGCCGCCAGGTGCTCCACCGCGTTGTACAGCTCGGCCGACAGCTCCACCCCGGTGGCGCCGCCGCCGACGATGGCGATGTCCACCTTTTCATCCACGGTGTCGCTTTCCGCATACTGCAGAAAACGGTTCATCAGCTCGTCGTGGAAGCGCTCGGCCTGCTGCGGGCTGTCGAGGAAAATGCAGTGCTCACGCACCCCCGGGGTGCCGAAGTCGTTGGACACGGAGCCGATGGCCAGCACCAGGATGTCGTACTTGAGCCGGCGCTCGCTGACCATGGGTTTGCCGCCGTCGTCGAGCAGGGGCGCCAGGGTAATGGTCCTGGCTTCCCGATCGATGCCGGTAAGGGTGCCCAGATGAAAGCTGAAGCCGTGGTTATGGGCCTGGGAGCGGTAGCTCAGGCCGTCGATGCCGGGGTCCATGGCGCCGGTCGCCACTTCGTGCAACAGCGGCTTCCACAGGTGGGTCCTGTTGCGATCCACCAATATCACTTCCGCCTTGCCCTTGCGTCCCAGTTGCCGGCCCAGTTTGGTAACCAGCTCCAAGCCGCCGGCGCCGCCGCCGACCACGATAATCCTTGTCATGTCTGACCTCTTGAATGTTTAAAGTAAAAACCTGCGGCTATGGCCCGCCCATAGCGGCAGATTCTTCCATGGCTTCGCCCGTCCCGAGCGAAGCCATTCTAAAAGCTGCATCCTGAATCACAACTTCATTTTCACATAGAAACAACTTTTGGTCTTCAGCCGGACCAGCCCTGCTCCCGGGAAATCCGCAGCAGCCGCTCGCTCGCCTCGCGCCAGCGCCGGCTGCCGTAAAGGTGGGCCGCGCCGGCGTTGTCCCGCTTGCGCAGGGGCGACAGATCCCGCTCCAGATCATGGGGCAGGCTGTCGATAATGCTCACCGCCCCCGCCCTGTGGTTGCAGGCCAGCAGCAGGTCGCAGCCCGCCGCCAGCGCCCGCCGGGCCCGCTCGGCATAGCCGCCGGCTACCGCCGCCCCTTCCATGGTCAGATCGTCGCTAAACACCAGTCCCTCGAAGCCGAGCCGGCGGCGCAGCATCTCCTTTATCCAGAATGGGGAAAACCCCGCCGGCTCCGGGTCCACCGCCCGGTAGATAACGTGGGCCGGCATCATGCCCTGCACCAGGCCCTGGCTTATCAGGGCCTTGAAGGGCATCAAATCGGCTGCTTCTATCTCGCCCAGTTCCCGCTCGTCCACCGGGCTCTCCTTGTGGGAGTCGGCGCGCACGCTGCCGTGGCCGGGGAAGTGCTTGGCCACCGCCGCCATGCCCGCCGCCCGCATGCCGCCAATGTAGGCGCCGGCCCGGGCAATCACCTGCTCCGGCTCCCGGCCGAAGCTGCGATCCCCTATGACCTCGCTGCCCCGCTCCAGATCGAGCACCGGGGCGAAGCTGAGATCGATATCGTGGGCCAGCAGCTCGGCCGCCATCAGCCAGCCGGCATCCTCCAGCAGGGAAGGCAGCTCGGGGTGATCCAGGCCGGCCAGCCGGCCCGGTGCCGGCAGCGGGAAGAAGCCGTCGCGAAAGCGCTGCACCCGCCCCCCTTCGTGGTCCACGGTGAGCAGCAGGCCCGGTTTGGCTTGGCGAATGGCCTTGACCAGAGCGCTCAACTGGGCCCGGTCATGATAATTCCGGCTGAAAAAAATAATCCCGCCCACGGCGGGGTGTTCGAGCAGCTCCCGCTCTTCCGCCTCCAGCTCGTGGCCATGCAGGTCGAGGATAAAAGGGCCCATCATCACTCCCATTCCAGTTCACTTTGGTATTGGCAGAGCCGATGCACTGCCTGTTGCTGTTGTTCAAGATACAGCGGCACGCCGCTGTGCCGGTATTGCTGTGCCGCCCACAGCGCCGTCAGCAGCCACACCCAGGGCAACCGGGCCTGCAATCGTGCCTCGCTCAGTTCTCCGCCGGCGGCCCGGTAGGCGGCCAGCATCGCCCGGCAATCCGCCCGCCCCAGGTTGAAGCTGTCGGCGATTACCGCCAGCTCAAAGGCGGCATCGCCCCGGGCGGCATATTCCCAGTCCAGCAACCAGGGCCGCTCGCCCAGCAGGTTGGCGGCGTTGAGATCGTGATGACAGAACACCGGGGAAAAGGACGGATTCAGCTCGCTGCGCTCGAACAGGGGCAAGAGCCGGGAGAGCTCACCCGGCACCGGCGCCAGCCGCCGCAAATAATGACCCACCCGTGTCGGCAAATCCAGCACCGGCCAGGTCACCGGCAGCCGGTGCAGGGCTGCTACCCGGCTCATCAACCGCTCCAAATCCGGCTTGCCGTACCGCCAGTCGCGCTCCTCCCGCCAGTCCAGGATCAGCAGGCCCAGTTCGGGCCGGGCGAAGCGCACCTCAAGCGCCAGCCCGGCGGCCGCCGCCGCCTGGTGGGCAAGCAACTCCAGCCGGCGATCTATGCCCAGGGCGGCCGGATCGGCACAGCCCCGGCGCAGCCAGTAGGCGCCCCGGGACGTATCCAGCCGCCAACAGCGGTTGGTCAGGCCCCCCGCCAGGGGCGTCAGCCGCCCCCGCCATTCGGCAGGCAGGGCGGCCAGCAGTGGCTCAGCGTCCACTGACGCTGTCGGACCAGAGCACCTCGCCGCTGGCGAGCTCCATCAGTTGCCCCTGCAGGCTGAAACCCGAACCGCTGCGGCTCAGGCTGCCGGACAGCAAGTAGTCGGCGCCGCTCTGCCGGCCCAGGCGCACCAGGGCGGCCATGTCGGCCCGGCCGTCCTGATAGGCCAGTTGCTGGCGCAGGCTGCTGACCCGGGCACTGTCGGCAAAGCGCAGGCTCCCCGCCAGGTTGCCCTGCAGCCGTTCGGTCAGGCCGCGGGTGTCCACCGGGCTGCCGGCCAGGTTGCGGATTTCGTCCAGCAACACTACGCCGTTCACTTCACTGATGGCGCCGCTGTTGCGCAACCGTGCCGCCAGGCCGTCGGCCAGTTGCTGCAGGTTGGCGCTGCTCATCTCGGGCAGGGGCGTCACCACCGGTGCCTCGGGCAGTTCAATCACCGGCGGCGGTGTCGGCCGCAGGGGTGGCTGCACCACCGGCTCGGCCGGCTGGGTACCCGGCGTGGCCGGGGTAACCGGTGCCGGCTGCGAGCTGTAAGGATTGGGCAGGGTACAGCCGCCGAGCACGGCGGCCGCCAGGATCAGGGAAACGCGGTAAAACCTCATCGGCCTCTCCTCAACGAGCCAGCATGGGGCCCAAGGGACGGCCACCCAGCAGGTGCATGTGAATGTGGTAAACCTCCTGGCCGCCATGGCGGTTGCAGTTTACGATCAGGCGATAGCCGTCTTCGGCGATGCCGGCCTCGGCCGCCAGTTTGCGCGCCACGGTGAACAACCGGCCCAGGGCCAGTTCATGTTCGGCCTCCACCTCGTTGGTGGTGGGGATCAGTACATTGGGCACAATCAGCACATGGGTCGGCGCCTTGGGATTGATATCGCGGAAGGCGGTGACCAGCTCGTCCTGGTACAGGATCTCGGCGGGAATTTCCTTGCGGATGATTTTGCTGAAAATGGTCTCTGCTGCCATTGCCTGTCTCCTTGAGATAAATCGCCGGGCCGCGCCTGTCGGCCCCGGACAAGATTCGCTATTATAGCCTTGTTAGCCGCCAAAGGAATGAAGTCACCATGAATAAACTATTGATTAAAAACGCAACCCTGGTCAATGAAGGCCGTGTCCAGATACAGGATGTGCTGATCGAAGGCGAACGCATCGCCCAGATCGGCTTCGGCCTCGCGGCCGCGGCCGGCACCCGGGTGCTGGATGCCGCGGGCAAACACCTGCTGCCGGGCATGATCGACGATCAGGTGCATTTTCGCGAGCCCGGTATGCCCGACAAGGGCAACATAGCGTCAGAATCCCGCGCAGCCGTGGCCGGCGGCACCACCAGTTTCATGGACATGCCCAACGTCAACCCGCAAACCACCACCCTGGAGGCGCTGGAAGCCAAGTTCAAGCTGGCCGAAGGCCGGGCCGCGGGCAACTACAGCTTCTACCTGGGCGGCACCAACGACAACCTGGAACAAATCCAGCGACTCGATGCCAACCAGACCTGCGGCGTCAAGGTGTTTATGGGCGCTTCCACCGGCAATATGCTGGTCGACAGCGAGGCGGCGCTGGCCGGCATCTTCCGCGACAGCCCGGTGCTCATCGCCACCCACTGCGAAGACTCGCCCACCATCAAGCATAACGAAGAGCTGGCCCGCGCCAAATACGGCGACGCCGTGCCCTTCAGCGAGCACGGCCATATCCGCAGCGCCGAGGCCTGTTATCTGTCTTCCTCCCTGGCGGTGAGCCTGGCCAAGCGCTACCAGGCCAAGCTGCACGTGCTGCACCTCACCACCGCCCGGGAGATGAGTCACTTTACCGCCAGCCATTCCCTGGCCGAGCTGAAGGACAAGAACATCACCGCCGAGGTGTGCGTGCACCACCTGTTCTACAACGAGGCCGACTACGAGCGCCTGGGCGCCCAGATCAAGTGCAACCCGGCAGTCAAAACCGCCGCCGACCAGCAGGCGCTGATCGACGCGGTCAATCAGGACATCATCGACATCATCGCCACCGACCACGCCCCCCACACCTGGGTCGACAAACAGAACTCCTATTTCGGTGCCCCTTCGGGCCTGCCGTTGTGCCAGCACGCCCTGCCGATGCTGATGGAGTTCTACCACAAGGGTATCTTCAGCCTGGAGACCATAGTGCGCAAAACCTCCCACGCGGTGGCCGAGCGTTATCAGATCAAGGAGCGCGGCTATATCCGCGAAGGCTATTTCGCCGACCTGGTGCTGTTCGACCTCAACGACCAGACCACGGTCAGCAAGGACAACCTGCTCTACCACTGCGGCTGGTCGCCGCTCGAGGGCACCACCCTCAAGAGCCGGGTCGACACCACCCTGGTCAACGGCCAGATTGCCTACCAGAACGGCACGGTCAGCGAGCAGGCCTTCGGCCAGCGGTTACAATTCACCCGCTAATGCACAAATAGCAGGCAAACGCACCACGGTGGCCGGATGGAGTGTTGACAGCCTCCGGCCACTTGCCTAGAATCCGTCCCCGTCGACACAACGACGATTTCGGCGTGTAGCGCAGCTTGGTAGCGCACTGTCATGGGGTGTCAGGGGTCGGAGGTTCAAATCCTCTCACGCCGACCAAAATACCCTCGAAAAGCCCACCTCACGGTGGGCTTTTTGCTTTCCGGAAAACCATCATCCTGTCTATCTCCGGCAACACCGTCGCAGGGTCCATTGCAAGCGGGGTCTCCGCCAGGCCCGGCACCCCGTACTACACTATAGGGGCTCGACGACACAGGAGGCACTCTATGGCCAAGTACAGCGAAGCAACCAAAGACGCCTGGGACGAACTGCAGGAAAAAAGGGCGAAACTGAAGGCGGCGAGCGATCATTACGATCGCAAGGTGCTGGATTTCAGGGAGGACGCCTGTTCCCTGGAAGACGTCACCCAGGCTTTCGACGACAAGCAACAGGCCAGCCAGGATCACGCCGAGGCCTTCCACCGGCTGTTCAAGGCATGAATCCCCGCTAACGTAAGGCCGGACACCAGCACGCCTTACGTTAGCGCTTTCCCTTCCATGGCCGGTTGCACCGGCGCCAGCCACTGTCACAGCCCGCCAAAAACGGATTCAGATAATACCGTTATCGTATAAACTGGAGCCGCGTTTAACCACACAGAGGTAACTGTATGACGGGGCTCAAACAAAAGTCGCTGGCGCTGGCCCTGGCCGGGGTGCTCACCACCCAGCTGGCCGCCTGCGGCACCATCTTCTATCCCGAACGCAAGGGCCAGATCAGCGGCCGCATCGATCCGGTGGTGGCCATCGCCAACGGCATCGGCCTGCTGTTCTTTATCGTGCCCGGAGTGGTGGCCTTCGCGGTCGACTTCTCCAACGGTACCATCTACCTGCCGGGCGGCAAGGCCGAACTGCAGCAGCAGATCACGCCGGACAGCCTGAACGAGCAGCTCTACGCCGCCACCGGCACCCGTATCGACTGGCAGCAGGACGAGGTGTTGGTCGAGCCACTGGACTCCGTCAGCGAAGCCCAACTGCTGGTCGCCTCCCTGTCCCGCTCCGGTAGTTACGCCTCGCGCTGAGCGCGGCTGCGCCAATGGACCCTGGTCGGCACCACATGGGCGGCCTTGACCAGGGTTTCCCCCTGCAGCAGCAAACTGCACAGCTCGAAGGCCGCCCCGGCCAGGGCGTCGCAGTCCTGGGCCACCGCATCCACCGCGATCGGCAGGCAGTCGAGCAGTTCGTGATCGTCGAAGGTACCGAGCCGGATGGGCTCGGCCAGCAAATGGTGCTCGTTCAGGTAACGCAGCACCCCTTCCAGCAGGGTAAAGGAAGCGGTAAAGAGGGCTCCGGGCAGCCGGCCCAGCTCCAGGTGCAGCTGCTCCATCATGCGGTAACCCGACACCGAGCGATAGTCCGCCGTCCAGACCCATTCCGGCCTGGCTTCTATCCCGGCCCGCTGCAGCCCCAGTTCATAGCCCGCCAGGCGGTGGCGGCTGGGCGACAGCGCCAGTTGCCCGCCCAGAAAATACACCGCTTCCTGCCCCCGGGCCATGAACTGCACCAGTTCCGCCGTGGCCCGGCAGGCATCGGAAATCACCAGCGGCAGAGTCGACTGGCCGATATGGCGGTCGAGCTGGATCACCGGCAATCGCTCGGTCAACTGGCGGTAGGGGCTGTCGTCGGTGGCGCTGGAGGCCACGATCAGGGCATCCACCTGGCGCTGGATCAGCCCCGCCACCACCTGCTGCTCCAGCTCAGGATCGTCGTCGGAACTGGCGATCAGCAACTGCAGCCCGGCTTCCCGGCAGCGGGATTCCAGGGCCTTGGCGATGCTGGCGAAGCCGAAGTTGGTGAGATCGGGGATCACCAGCCCCAGGGTATGGCTGCGACGGGAGCCCAGGGCGCGGGCATGGAGGTTGGGCTGGTACTGGTAGCGCTTGGCCACCGCCATTACCCGTTCGCGGGTTTCATCGGCAATGCGGTACTGGCCGGCCTTGCCGTTCATTACCAGGCTGGCGGTGGCCTTGGACACCCCGGCCAGTTCCGCCAGCCGCGCTATGGTCAGTTTTTTTTTATCCACGTGTCTAGCATCTTGTTGGCAGATATTCCCATTCTACCCGTCCTGAGATCGACCGCCAGCGCCGTGAGCCTCCCTTGGTTTTCTTATGGCACCGATATTACCCTCATTACTTGGTGTCCGTGCCAAAGCGGCCGAGCCGATAAGGCGTAATATCCAAGGGGGGCGCCTTTCCTTGCTGCAGCAATGACAAGATCACTTCCGCCGTGATGGCCGCCTGGGTCAATCCCAGGTGCGAGTGCCCGAACGCCAGCAGCAGCGAGGGGTATTGCTCGTGGCGCCCGATGACCGGCAGCGAGTCCGGCAAGGTGGGCCTGAATCCCATCCACTCCTGCTGTGGCCAGCCCTGCCCGGCCAACACGGGGAGCAGCGCGCAGCTGTGGCGGCGCAGGGTCTCGATGCGCTTGTGCTTGAACGGCACATCCAGCCCGCCCCATTCGCTGAAGCCGACGGTCCGGATGCCGTCCGCCAGGGGCGTCATCACCATATGTCGCTCGGCCGAGCCGATGGGGCGGGACAACGGCGGTCGCGGGCACTTCCAGGTGATGTGATATCCCCGCTCGGCCTCCAGCGGCACCGTCATTCCAAGGCCGGACAGCAGCTTGGCGCTCCAGACACCGGCACAGAGTACCGCCCTGGCAAAGACGGCACACCCGGCCTCGGTGACCAGTTCCACCCGATCGGCGGCCGGCACCAGGGCCGACACCCTGGTGGAGCTATAGTGGCCGCCCAGTTCGATAAAGCTGCGATACAGCGACTGGGACAGCCGGTAAGGCTCGTTCATCTGACAGGCATCCGGGTAGAAAATGGCATGGGCCACCCGCCCCGCCAGGGCGGGCTCCAGCTCGGCCGTCGCGCCACCGTCAATCAACTCGGCCTTGATATTCCAGTCCTGCAGATAGGCCGCATGCCGCTCCGCCGCCACATGGCCCCTCGCCTGTTGCCACAACTGGAGGTACCCCGAGGCAATGAGATGGTGTTCAAGGCCATGCCGGGACAGCAACCGGCGCCACGCCGGCAGGGCCCGCCGGTTCAGCTCATACAGAGCCTGCCGCCCCCGCGCCGACCTGGCGTGGCTCCCCTCCCGGGCGAACCGCAGCAACCAGGGCAAGGCTTTATGGAAATACGCCAGGGGGGTGGCGACGGGACCATGGGGATCCAGCCATAACCCGGGCGCCTGCTTCAGTGTCTCCGGGGTTGCCAGCGGGCTTATCAGCTCCGTGGCCAGATAACTGGCGTTACCGGAGGAGGTCTGGCTGCCGGGCGGGTGCGGATCAAACAGGGTCACCCGGTACCCTGCCCGCTGCAGTGTCAGGGCATTGCACAACCCGATGACACCGGCACCGATCACCGCCACCTCGGGCAACATCAACGCTTGCTCTTTCATTCCGTTACTCCGGACTCACCCGTTTTGAAAACCACCCCATCTGGACATAAACAATACCGATCAGCGGCGACAACCAGCAGGCAAAGGCCAGGGGCGCATAGAGCAGCGCAGGTACCGGTGATACCTTGAAGAAAGCCAGGGCCATCAGCACCACGAGGGGCAATGGGCAGGCTCGGTAAACTGATTGACGTGGTGTTGTTCGTTACTGTGGTATCCATGTCTGTCTTTCCTCCATGACACGATAAAAACCGGCTCCGCCTTAACGGTTCTGGCTGCGTTGGTACGCGAGAATGGCGGCCGCCAGATCCTCCAGGGAGGCGCCGACCGACTTGAACAGGGTAATGGCACTGTCAGGATCGGGCAGCGCCGAACGGCCGGCGTGTTTTCCGCCGCACAATTCGGACAGCTCGGCCAGGACATGGTCTGGCGTTATCACCCCCTGACGGATGGGGATCAGCAACTCTCCCGTCTCGCTCAGGGCACCGGCACGGGTATCCACGAAGATGTGGCTGCGCCGCAGGGCTTCGTCGTCGGCCTCGCGCATGGTGGGGGTGAAACTGCCGATCAGGTCCAGGTGGCAGCCGGGGCTCAGCCATTCCCCCTTGAGGATGGGCGTCTCGGCCATGGTGGCGCAGCTGACGATATCCATCTGCGGCACCAGCTCCGGCAACTCCTGCTCCGTGGCCACCTGGATATCGAGCCCCTGCTCACCGAGCTCTTCGACCAGTTCGGCCGCCGCGGCCGGGTTGCGCGCCCAGACCCAGATCTTGTCGATGGGACGCACCGCCATGTGCGCCGGGATCAGGCGACGGGCCATGCGGCCGGCGCCCATGACCAGCAGCCTGGAGGCATCGCTCCTGGCGAGGTAACGGGCCGCCAGCGCCGACACCGCCGCGGTACGCCGGGCGGTCAGTTCGTTGCCTTCCAGTTGCACCAGCGGGCGCCCGGTCCGGCCGCAGTTAAGCAGATAATGGCTGTTCAGCCCGGGCAGGTTCAGCGCGCTGTTGCCGGGGAACACATTCACCTGCTTGATGCCGAGGAACTCCCCTTCAATCCAGGCGGGCATCAGCAGCAGGGTCGCCTGGGGCGCATCGGGCACCGGAATAAAGTGATGGTGCCGAACCGGAGACTGCACCTCTTGGGTAAAGATATCGGCAAGCTGATCGATCAGCGCGTCCCACGGCAGGGCATCGATGACTTGTTGGGCATTCAGTTGCATTTTTCACCTCGAAACAACGGGAACTGTTCAGCCAGACTACGCCAGGCCGACCCGCAACACTTGGCCGCAACTATGAGGTTCTTGTTCCAGGCTACGCACTTGTCGTGGCATCACCACCCCCATGCCACCCGTTCCTTAAAACAGGATAAGAGCACGCAGCGGGGGAGCCTTCGGGAATGGCGGGCAGAGAAGGGATTCGAACAGGGTCTGGAAAGAGGCGGAGCTCGGCCTTGCCGAGCCCGGCTGCTCGCCGACAGGGTCGACGAGCAGACGTTTATGGAGTGGTACTTTCTTTTACGGTCAGCCTTTAACGGTCAGCGCCCTTTCGCCGAGGCGACAGCGGCGGCGCTGGGCTCCAGGACGTCATCCCGACTCCGCTCACCGACGTCGCTGACAAGCTCGCCCTTCTCCTGCCACTCACGACGCTCGGACTCACTGGCACGCGGCGAGAACAGGCCGAAATACGCATAGGCGATGCCCAGTATCGGCGCTATCCAGCAGGCGAAGGCCAGGGGGATATAGAGCAGGTTTTCGATATTGCCCTCGGCGATGCCCAGCCCCAGGGCACTGATAACGAAGGCCCCGCCGGCGTTCCAGGGTACCAGCGGTGATATCAGGGTACCGCCTTCTTCGATGGCGCGGGACAGGTTCAGCGGTGAATAGCCCATGCCCCGATACACCGGTGCGTACATGCGGCCCGGCAGGGCGATGGACAGGTAGGGGTCGCCGGCCACCAGGTTGGTGGCGACCGAAGTGGCGGCCGCTGCCGTCTGCACGCCGGCAAAGCTGCGTACCTTGCGAATGATCACCTTGATGATGGCTTCCAGGCAGCGGGTTTTCTCCAGGGCGCCACCGAAGCCCAGCGCGATCAGCACCAGGGAGATGGTCCACATCATCGACTGGATGCCGCCCCGGTTGAGCAGGCTGTCTATCTCGCCGACGCCGGTGCTGATCGAATAGCCGCTGTTGCCGTAGGTGAACAGGTCATGCAAGCCAACACCCTGCACCAGCATGGCCGCCACCGCACCGGCCAGCACGCCGGCGAACAGGGACGGGATCGGGGGCATGCGCTTGACCGCCAGCACAATGACCAGCAGCGCGGGCAGCAACAGCCAGGCCGAAATCGTGAAATTTTCCTGCAAGGAAGCGGTGATCGCGTTGATCCTGTCGAAGGAGGCATCGTCCGAACCGATCAGGGAAAAACCGGCGAAGAGGTAGATGACAAAGGCGATCAGCATGGCCGGGATCGTGGTCGGCATCATGTTCTTGATATGAGAGAACAGGTCGGTGCCGGTCACCGCCGGTGCCAGGTTGGTGGTGTCGGACAGCGGCGAGATCTTGTCACCGAAGAAGGCCCCGGACACCACGGCGCCCGCGGTCCAGTACATCGGAATGTCGAAGCCGGCCCCGATGCCCATCAGCGCCAGCCCCACGGTACCGACGGTGCCCCAGGAGGTACCCAATGCGAGCGAGACAACGGAGCAGAGCAGCATGGCCGCCGCCAGGAAAAGCTGTGGCGTCAGCAGGGTCAGGCCGTAATAGATCAGGGTGGGGACGGTACCGCTGGCAATCCATACCCCGATTATCATGCCGACACAGATCAGCACGGAGACGGAAGGCAGGGATACATGGATGACGTGGAAGATCCCCTCTTCTATCTGCCGCCACCTCAAACCGAGCCTTATCCCGACGAGAGCGGTAATCGCCAATCCGATGGCCAGCGGGATATGGGGCGTGAAGTCGCCGAAATAGAACAGCTGAATTCCCAGCACCAGCAATGTCAGAACGATGGGGGTGAGCGCCAATGGCAAACTCGGCAAGCGACAATCTTTTGATTTATATGAATCTTTCATATTCATTCTCCCTGTGGATTACCCACTTCGATGGTCAAGAACGGTTCCCGGCCGGGTTGCCGTCCCACAGTCAGCCAAAACGGCTGCCGACCTGTGGAGTCGACGACTGCCCCACTACCAGAAAACCTTCACAGGCACTGAGTGCCCCGGGAATCCAGTGCTGGATCCACTTACCAGGCGACGCGGCTGACATCCTCCCTAGCCGACGCTACCTGATCCTGAATAGCCGTTGCTTCCGCCACTGGCGGACGGAGGCCTATCCGGATTCGCATTAAATGAGGTACGACGCCGCTCAGTTCAACGAGCGAACGAAACAAGCCTCCTCATCATCCCGGTCGTGCTGGAGTTCCGAGCTGTCAGCGTCACGTTTTGCGACCTGCTTTTCCGGACCGGACGCGAGGCGGTAACAACCGGAGGGTTGCGCATCCGCGAGGGATCTGGTTAACGTCTCCATGACTCTCTCCTTACTCGATGACATGAAAAGAATGACGGCCGCCGGTGTCTCTTGGGACGAAGCGGCGGCCGCCGCTTCCTTTACTCCGACGCCGCGATCAGGCTGGCGTTGCCGCCGGCCGCCGTGGTATCGACGCAGAGGTGGCGCTCGATCACGAAGCGCTCGGGCACGTCCTGCTCGGTGACGAGCGGCAGCAGGGCACCGTCGCGGTGCGACAGGGCCACCCGATACTGGCGCAGGGTGGCCGTGCCGGCGTGGCTGGCCACCGCCTCGAAGCCGGTGACGGTTTCGAGGGCGACGGGCTGCAACAGGCCGTCCAGGCCGATGGCCGGAATGCCTGCCGCCTCGGCACCCGCCAGGGCCTGCCCCATACCGGGTGCCACCACCACCACGGCGTTACCCTGGGACAGGGCGGTACCCGCCTGCTTCAGGGCCGAGTCCCGATCCGGCCCCAGGCAGAGCACGGTGCCACGGGCACAACAGCGCAGCCGGTTGAGCTCGCCGGTGGGGCCCGGCATCTCTTCCGGGGTCGCATCCAGCGCCGCGGGCACGGTGCCGAAGATCGGCACAAGGCGCTCGGCCCGGTTCCGGGCCACAGACCAAGCCCGTCCGTCCAGGCGGTCGATGGCGCTCTGCAGCTGTGCCGCCGTCACCGATGCCGGCGCCGTTCCCTCGATGCCCGCCATGGTTCCGGACGCCATAAAGCGGCGCACGTACTGGGGGCCACCGGCCTTGGGACCGGTACCCGAGAGCCCTTCGCCGCCGAAGGGCTGGGAGCCGACGATGGCGCCGATCTGGTTGCGGTTGACGTAGATATTGCCGACCTTGACCCGGTTGACGATGCGTTCTACCCGCTTGTCGACCCGGGTATGCAGGCCGAAGGTCAGGCCGAAGCCCTGGGCGTTGATTTGATCAACCACCCGGTCGAGTTCATCCGCCTCGAAAGTGGCCACATGCAGCACCGGCCCGAAGATCTCCTCTTCCAGTTCGTGGATGCCTTCGAGCTTGATCACGGTCGGCGCCACGAAGAGCCCCTCGGCGGGCACCGGCAGTTGCTTGAGCACCCGTCCCATGCGCGCGAATTTTTCGCAGTGCGCTTCTATGCCCCGCTTGGCGTTCTGATCGATCACCGGGCCCACGTCGGTGTCGAGCTGCCAGGGGTTGCCCAGGCGCAGCTCGTCCATGGCCCCGAACAGCATCTCCAGCAGGTGATCGGCGATGTCCTTCTGCACATAGAGCATGCGCAGGGCGGAGCAGCGCTGGCCGGCGCTCTGGAAGGAGGAGGCTAGCACGTCGCGCACTACCTGCTCCGGCAGCGCGGTGGAATCCACTATCATGGCGTTCAGGCCGCCGGTTTCGGCCACCAGCGGCGCCTGTGGCGCCATGGACTCGGCCATCACCTTGTTGATGTGCTGGGCGGTGGCGGTGGAGCCGGTAAAGCAGACGCCATCGATGCGCGGATCCGAGGTCAGGGCCGCCCCCACGGTGCTGCCGCTGCCGGGCAGCAGCTGGATGGCCTCGCAGGGAATACCGGCTTCATGCATCAGCTCGACGGCCCGGGTGGCGATCAGCGCGGTCTGTCCGGCGGGCTTGGCGATGACGGCGTTGCCCGCCGCCAGCCCCGCCAGTACCTGGCCGGCGAAGATGGCCAGCGGGAAGTTCCAGGGGGAGATACAGCTGATCACTCCACGGCCGTTACCGAACGCCTGGTTGCGCTCGGCTTCGTTCGGATAGTAACGGGCGAAGTCGACGGCTTCGCGGATTTCGGCAATCGCATCCGGCAGGCTCTTGCCCGCTTCCCGGGTCGCCAGGGCGAACAGCTCGGGGGCATGCGCTTCGAACAGATCGGCCACCCGGCGGATGCGCGCGCTGCGCTCCGCCACCGGCAGCGCGGACCAGATCTCGAAGCCGGCGCGGGCGGCGGCGATGGCGGTTTCGATATCCTCTGCCGAGGCCTGGGTCACATGGCCCACCAGATCCGACGGTACCGCCGGGTTGCGCACTTCCTCGACCCGGGTGCTCTGCACCGGGCCGGCGATGACGGGCCCGCCGCTCCACTGATGGCTCCGGAAAGGCGCGCGGGCGGCTTCTATTTCCGCCACTTCCACCGGGTCGGTGAAATCCCAGCCCCGTGAGTTGCGGCGTTTGGCGCCATACAGATCGGCAGGGCGGGCAATGATCTTGCTCGACAACGCATCGCCCATGGCCTCGACCGCATCAAAGGGATCCCGGGCGATGTCTTCGGGCTGGATGCGGGTGTCGACAATCTGGTTGACGAAGGAACTGTTGGCGCCATTCTCGAGCAGGCGGCGTACCAGGTAAGCCAGCAGATCCTGGTGGGCGCCCACCGGTGCATAGATGCGACAGCGGGTGCCCTGTTTGGTGAGCACGGCGTCGTGCAGCGATTCGCCCATGCCGTGCAGGCGCTGGAATTCGAAGCAGTCCTGCCCCTGGGCCAGCTCGAGGATGGCCGACACCGAATGGGCATTGTGGGTGGCGAACTGGGGATAGATGCGATCGGTCATCCCCAGCAGTTTCTTGGCACAGGCGATGTAGGACAGATCGCTGTTGACCTTGCGGGTGAATACCGGGAAATCCGGCAACCCCATGACCTGGGCGCGCTTGATCTCCGCATCCCAGTAGGCGCCTTTCACCAGCCGCACCATGATGCGTCGATCAAGCCTTGTGGACAGGGCGTACAGCCAGTCGAGCACGTGGGCGGCCCGCTTGCCAAACGCCTGCACCACGATACCGAAGCCGTCCCAGCCCGCCAGGGCGGGATCGGACAGCACGGCTTCGATGACGTCCAGGGACAAGTCCAGGCGATCCGCTTCTTCCGCGTCGATATTGAAGCCCATGTTGGCGGCCTTGGCCTGCTTGGCCAGGTCCAGGGCCCGGGGCACCAGTTCGTTCATCACCCGAGCTTTCTGGCCGAACTCGTAACGGGCATGCAGCGCCGACAGTTTGACCGAAATACCCGGGTTCTTGCGGATTTCCTGGTGCACACAGTGTGGTGCCAGGGACTTGATGGCATCGGAGTAGGCCCGGTGATAGCGCAGCGCGTCGGCGTCGGTGCGGGCGGCCTCGCCCAGCATGTCATAGGAGTAGGTGTAGCCGCGGGCCTCGTAGCTTTTCGCACGCTTAACCGCTTCCTCGATGTTGCGGCCCAGCACGAACTGGCGCCCCATCTCCTTCATCGCCTGACCGACGGCGGTGCGCACCACCGGCTCGCCCAGGCGCTTGACCATGCCGCGCAGGGTGTTCGACAACCCCTGCCGGTCGACCGGCGACAGCAGCTTGCCGGTGACCAGCAGCGCCCAGGTGGAGCTGTTGATCAGCGACGAGTTGGAGCGCCCACGGTGCTCGCCCCAGTTGCCGGATGAAATCTTGTCTTCGATCAGCTCGTCGATGGTGCTCTTGTCCGGCACCCGCAGCAGCGCCTCGGCCAGGCACATCAGGGCCACGCCTTCCTTGGTAGTCAGGCCGTACTGGGCCAGGAATTTTTCCATCATGGTCGGGGTGGAGTTGGCGCGCACGTTACGCACCAGTTCGACCGCCCGTGACGAGATGCGGGCGCGAACGTCGGCGGACACCTGGGCATTGGCCGCCAGGGCCTTGACCACCGCGGCCTCGTCCGCCAGGTAATGACCACGAATCTTCTCCCGGCAAGCCGCCATCGACAGTGCTTGTTCTTTCATCCAACCTTCTCCCTCGGTATGTACGTACAATCTCGTTCCCACCATTCTACTCAAAGAAAGAAAGTCACATTTCCCATATGACAGGAGTATTTCCTTTTTTTAAACTTTTTACTGATACCAATTACTTCAATTTTCCTAACAAAAGCGCAGTAAAAAGGAAAATTACCTAACCCCCCTGTTACCTTCCCGCCGTAGTCCGTTACCGGCGACACGGCACACAAACAAAAAGACCCCGTCGCGGTCATGCAGACGGGGTCGGTAACAGGGCTTGGGAAAATGCCGGTCGGCTCGGCTACGCCAGTTCGAGCAGAACGCTCAGGGCGACGGAGAACACCGCACAATCGATCACTTTCGCCCGCTGTATTTCCGAGAGGGTTTGCTGCCAGCGTTCCAGCAGGGGTTGCTGTCGCAGGAACCAGCGCTCCAGCAAGGCCGGCACATCTGCCGCATCCTGATCGTCCCTTTCCAGGTCGAAGACCCGTCGGGTCAGGGCCTGCAGCTGATGATCAAGCTCATTACGGTAACTGCTGGCCGCCAGCGCCTGCCAGTGGTTGGTGGCGGGAAAAGCGAGTATCTGCCGATCGAGCCAGATCAGGTTGAGCCGCTCTCCCAGGGCAAAATAAACCGATGCCACCTCGACGATGCCCACCTCCCGCTGGCGGGCGATCTCGATGATATCCAGCAACCAGTACTGGCTTTCGGCCGATGCGCAGTACGCCGCCAACTGCTCAGGCACCGCCTGCTCACGATACCGCTCGAACTTCTCCTGCCAACGATCCGCCGGCACAATCAGGCTCAGCCGCTCGGTACCGGACACCGCATCGGCCAGGGCATCCCGATAAGCCTCTATGCATGCCGGCAGATCCAGGTCATGGCGCCGATGGCGCAATACCCAGTAGCTGCCACGCTTAACCAGTCGCAGCAAGTCCCTCATCATGCCTACCTGGGTAGCGACCGGCACCTGACCATCCAGCGCCTCGACGGCGTCCCAGTGCCCTGCAATCTGAAACACCTCTCGCACAATCAGGTAAGCGGCCGCAATCTGGGCGAAATCGGCCCCGGTCGCGCTGCGTACACTGTGGGCAAAGGTGATCCCCATGCGGTTGACCAGATCATTGGCGATCTGGGTCGCGGTGATTTCACGGCGCAAGCGGTGGTTGCGCAGGGCATCCGGAAAGTCATCCCTGAGACGCTGGGGAAAGGCGGTATACAGCTCCTGCGAGAACCAGGCGTCGTCCGTCAGCCAGGAGTCGACCAGCGCCTGCTTGAGCTCGATCTTGGCGTAGGAAATCAGCACCGACAGCTCGGGCCGGGTCAGGCCCGCTCCCTTCTCCTTGCGCAGCAGAAGATCCTCGTCGGTGGGCAAGAACTCCAGCGTGCGATCCAGCTTGCCGGCACTTTCCAGGCTGCGCATCAAGCGGATATGTTCATCGGCCGACTCGGCGGCGAAGGCATCGGCGATATTCAATGCCTGGGCCTGCCGGTAGTTGTTTTTCAGCACCAGCCGGGCAACATCGTCCGTCATCTCACGCAGCAGCTGGTTGCGCTGCTTCAGGGTCATGTCCCCCTGCTGCACCAGCTCGTTCAGCAGGATCTTGATGTTCACCTCGTGATCGGAGCAGTCCACACCGCCGGCGTTATCGATAAAGTCGGTGTTGGCCGCGCCGCCGTTGAGGGCAAATTCGATCCGTCCACGCTGGGTAGCGCCCAGGTTACCCCCCTCTCCCAGCACCTTGCACCGCAGATCCCGGCCATCGACCCGCAACCCGTCGTTGGCCTTGTCCCCCACCACTTCATGGCTTTCCACCGCCGCCTTGACGTAGGTGCCGATACCGCCATTCCAGATCATGTCGACGGGCGCCTTCAACAAGGCGGTGATCAGTTCGTTGGGTGTCAGGCGGTCCGCCTCGATCGCGAAGGCAGACCGCATTTGCGGACTGATCTCGATCCATTTGGCACTGCGTGAAAAAACGCCGCCACCCTCGCTGACAAGCGAGGTCTCGTAGTCGGCCCAGGAGGAACGGGGCAAGTCGAACAAACGCTGTCTTTCCGCGAACGCGCGCCCGGCATCGGGCGTCGGATCGACAAAAATATGCAGATGGTTGAACGCCGCCACCAGCGCGATGGCGTCGGACAGCAACATGCCGTTGCCGAAGACATCTCCGCCCATGTCCCCGATGCCGATCACCGAGAACCGCTCGCTCTGGGTGTCGAGGCCCCGCTCGCGGAAGTGGCGCTTGACCGATTCCCAGGCACCCCGGGCGGTAATCCCCATTTTCTTGTGATCGTAACCCTCGCTGCCACCCGATGCGAAGGCATCGCCCAGCCAGAAGCCGTATTCGGCGGAGAGTTCATTGGCGATATCGGAGAAGGTGGCCGTCCCCTTATCGGCGGCGACCACCAGGTAGGGATCGTCACCGTCGTGCCGCACCACCCCGGCGGGGGGGTGGATCTCACCGCCCACCAGGTTGTCGGCCAGATCCAGCAGCCCGCGGATATAGGTGCGGTAACAGGCTTCTCCCGCCGCCTGAATCGCTTCCCGCCCGCCCGATGTCGGCGGCTGTTTCACGATAAAGCAGCCTTTGGCCCCCACCGGCACTATGACCGAGTTCTTGACCTGCTGCGCCTTGACCAGCCCCAGCACCTCGGTCCGGTAGTCTTCCATCCGGTCGGACCAGCGGATCCCTCCCCTGGCGACCTTGCCCGAACGCAGGTGCACCCCTTCCATCCGCGGCGAATAGACGAACACCTCGAACATGGGTTTGGGCAGCGGCATATCCGGGATCGCCTGGGAGTCGAGCTTGAAGGAGAAGTACTCCTTTGGTTCCCCGTCGGCCCGGCGCTGGTAGTAGTTGGTACGGATGGTGGCCCGGATCAGCAGCAGGAAGCGCCGTAAAATACGATCATCGTCCAGGCTGTCCACCCGGTCCAGCGCCTCCTGGATCTGCTGTTCGATACGCTCCGCCGCGAGCTGGCGGTGATCGTCCGCCGTCTCTCCCGGTTCGAAACGGGTCCGGAACAGCGCCACCAGCAAACGGGTCACGACCAGGTTGCGCGCCAGGGTGTCGGCAAGAAAGGGCTGGCTGAAGCCGAAGCGGATCTGCTTGCTGTAGCGGCCATAGGCACGCAGCAACGCCACCTCACGCCAGCCCAGCCCGGCCCCCATGATCAGTTGATTGAACGAATCGCTTTCCGCCTTGCCGGCCCAGATCTGGCCGAAGGCCTCCTGGATCAGGGGTTTGACCCTCTGCAGCTCCGACTCGATATCCGGCGTATTGCAACTGACCGTAAAGTCACTGATCCAGTACTGCTGATCGTCGCGCCGCCGCACCACATAGGGATGCTCCGCCAGGACCCGCATCCCTAAGTTTTCCAGCAACGGGATCACGTCGGACAACACCACATGGGTATCGTGGCTGTACAGCTTGAACTTCAGCCCCTGCGCCGCCGGGTCGATGGATTGATAGAAACGCAGTGCAATATCGCGCCCTTCCGCCAATTGCTGGATATGCTGAATGTCACACACCCCGTTCGCGGAAGAGAAGTGCTCCCGGTAGGCAGAGGGAAAGGCCCCGCGGAACAGGTTGGCGAAACGATTGCCCTTTTCCTCACCGAAGGCGTCGACGAGGTTGGACTTCAGATCGCCATCCCAGGAACGGGAAGCCGCCATCACCCGGGCTTCAATTGCAGCCAGGTCGGGGGCATGCTGCTCATCCGAGTGCACGTACACCACGAAGTGGGTACGAAACAGCACGGAGTCCGACAAGGCGGCAAACATCTCGACATCGACGGCGCCCAGGCCGTCGGCCAGAATCCCCTGCACTTTCTCGCGCAGGGCGGTGTTGTACAGATCCCGCGGCACATAATAGAGGCAGGAATAGTAACGTCCGTTCCTGTCCGCCCGGATAAACAGCGACGCCTTGCGGCGCTCCTGCAGACTGAAGATCCCCATCGCCAGCGACTGCAACTCATCGGTACTGGCCAGCAGCAGCTCATCGCGTGGCATGTCTTTAAGGATCTGGCCCACCTGCCTGAAACTGTGCCCGCCGGGCTCGAAGCCCGAACCTTCCAGTACCGCTGCTATCTTGTGCCGGATCAACGGGATCCGGTCGGGCGCATGGCTATAGACCGACGCGGTATAGAGCCCGACGAAGCGATGTTCACCGGATACCTTGCCGTCATCATCCAGGCGTTTGATGACAATCACATCCCGGTACCCGGGACGGTGCACCCTGGACCGGTGGTTGTCCTTGGCAAAATCGATCAGCTCGGGCAAGGCGGCGCCGGGCGTCCCTTCTTGCCGGCTGCGGGATGAACTCACAGAACGCAATACCCCGAGGGAACAGGCTGCAGAAGCCTGCTCCTGGTCGGCATCAAGGTTCCAGGCCTCGTAGCCGAGAAAGATGAAGTGATCGTCCAGCAGCCAGTCCAGGAACCGACTGACCTCCTGCCGATGTTCCGCCTCGCCCTGCCCTGCGCCATGATTGAGCTCTTGCCGGACCAGCCCAACCCGCTCGCGCATCTCGATGTGATCGCCGACGGCCATTCTGACCTCGGTCAGCACCTCCATTAGTGCACGCTGGATCGACCGAAGCCGGTCGGGGTCGGTGTGGCGGTCCACCTCAAGGTGGATCACCGACTCAGCATGCACATCATCTTCACCGCCAGCCGCGTCTTTCAACTCCAGCAACCGTCCTTCCTCGTCGCGCCGGACGTTGATCACACAGTTGTTGATCGAATGAATCGCCAATTCCTGCCGGTTCAGTTCCATGCGCACCGAGTCCACCAGAAAAGGCATGTCCAGGCCGTGCACCCGGACTACCGTATGGCCGGAGTGCCAGCCATGCTGTTCGAAGTCCGGATTAAAGACGTCGACCCTGCCGCCGGCGCCGTCGAGGAGCTGGATGGTGTTCCAGTACGACAGGACGGTGGCGTAAAGATGGTCGATGCTGGCAGCACTCAGCTCCTGGGGGGCGGAAACGCTGTAGAACTGCCGTGAAAAGTGGATCAGGGATGATGCCTGGTGAGAGCCCAACCTGGTACGAAAGGCCTCCGCCAGTTGGTCGAGTACTGTTTGCTTGGATGGAGCTCGAGTATCGAGCATGAGGAAATACCTCCGAACAGGGTCAGTTGTTTTCTCCAAGAGGCGAGCTTGCTCGCCATGACGAACCGTTTTCAGACTAGCCAAACATCCGGTGAATGCGCGCGGCAGGCTGAAACGGCGATGATCATGTCCGTGTCCGAGTCCACGACAGCCCTTTGACCCTGCGGTCGCAAATGGAACTCAGAAATGCGTCTTCCAGTTGGTGAGCCAGGCAACGCCCGATATCACCCTAACCGTTGAAACACGCTACCATTGTACTGAAGAACCAATAGTCGATTTTACCAATAAAGAAACATGTGTAGACTTATAGAACATTTTTAACTAACAAAATGGACATCAGTACTGAAAATGGCGGTAACAATGGGAAGTTTGGACAGGGCGGATTTGCAGATAATCAAGGAACTCCAGGAAAATTCCCGGATAACACTCACCGAGCTGGCTTCCCGGGTCGGCCTGTCGAAAACACCCTGCCAGTTGCGGATGCGTCGACTCGAGGAGCAGGGTTACATCACCGGCTATACGGCGCTGGTCGATCATAACAAGCTCGGCCTCAGTCATATCGCCTTCGTCCAGGTCACCCTCAACGACACCAGCAGCAAGGCCCTCACCGCCTTCAACAAGGCCGTGCTCAAAATAGGGGAAGTCGAACAGTGCCATATGATCGCCGGCGGCTTCGACTACCTGCTGAAAATACGTACCAGGGACATGGTGGCTTACCGTATGGTGCTGGGGGAAAAGATCTCCACCCTGCCCCACGTGCTGCAGACCAGCACCTTCGTGGTGATGGAAAACGTGCGGGATGTCGGCCTGTAGGCAGCGAGTTATCGGGAGCCGGGGAGCAGCGCCGGAGAAATATTGCTCATTCCCGATTCACAGCAAATATCACCAGGGTTAGTATCAGGACAGATGGAACCACGGATTCCTGGCGGGGTTGTATCTGGAACGGCGCCCGAATGGCAACCGGCGAAGGATGGGGTACCCCTTGCTACCGAGCGGAGAAGAAGGAACAGTGATCGCCACCCAGACTCGTAAGAATATCATCGCCACCCGCTCGGGGGAGCACCTGCACGCCTATCCACAGATCCTGATCGGGCTGGCGGGCACCACCCGTTGCGAGTTTGATCGCTATACCGCGGACGTGAACCGCGGCCATATCCTGATGGTACCCGACAGCATCCGCCATGGTTATACCGGCCTCGAACACGCCACCGAGTTGCTGGCGCTGGATCTGAACCCGCAAGAAGAGCTGGTGCAATCCCTGGAGACGGTGTGCCGGATGTCATTCCGTGACACCCTGTTCAGTTCGCCCCAGTCGATAACATTGACCGACGACACCCTGCCCCTGCTCGATTTTGCCCGGCGCCAGTTAGAGACGAATACCCCCGCCCCCCTGGCGGTCAACCACCAGCTGGTGACACTCTTCCTGACCCTGATCAGCCAGCAATATGCCGGCGATCACCGACCCGAGGCGCCCCAGGGATTGAGTGTCGAGGTACTGAACGAGGTCATCGACCGCAGGCCTTCCGAACCGCCGAGCAACCAGGAGCTGGCCCGGGCCCTGTACGTCAGCGAGAGCCACCTCTATTACCTGTGCCGCAAGCAGTTCGGACTGACGCCACAGCAATACGCCTGTTCCCGCCGCCTGAAAAAAGCCCGCCATTGCCTGCAACACAGCAGGATGACGATCACCCAGATTGCCCAGGAGTACGGCTTCTCGGATGCGGCCGCCTTCTCCCGGGCTTACAAGCGTCTTTTTGGTTATTCACCCCGTCACGAGCGCAGCACCGGCTCCAGCGGCCAGTAACGGAAGCGGACTTCCCCCGCCCCGCCCCAGCGGATCTCGGGATTGGCCCCCGGGAAATAACGGGCCGACATCGCCGCTTCCCCGTCGTTGATAAAGAGCTCGATGCTGGAACTGTCGAGCAGCAGCCTCAGTTCCGTGACCGGTCCGCGCCAGCAGCGGCTTTCCCATTCGCCGCTGCGCCAGTTCAGGCGCCTGAGCTCGAGGCCGCCGGCGTTCAACTCCAGCACCGCAGCCTGCCCCAGGTAGAGCCGTACCTCGCCGCTGATGCCAAACAGCAGCTCGGCCCGCCCCCCCTGCAGCCGGGGCGCCTGCACCGCCAGCCCCTGCCAGTCCAGCGCCTCGCCACGCAGGGCGGCCAGCTCCGGCACCGGATGCTGGTACAGCTTGCCCTCGCGAAAGTGAAGCACCCGCGGGCAGCTGAGCTGGTTCATCCAGCCATGATCCCCGGTGGGCTGGGCCGCCTCGTTGTCGTCGGGCAGGCCGAGCCAGCCGATCAGCAGGCGCCGGCCCTGGTCGTCCAGGGTGGTTTGCGGGGCATAGAATTCGAAGCCCAGATCCAGCTCATGGAAATCGCCGTGGGCCAGGCGCCCGCTGTGCCAGTCCAGCTCGCCGGCCAGCCAGCCGCACTGGTACAGATTCTGGTAGCGCTCGGCCTCGGCCGGCAGGCCCTGGGGGCAGCAGATCAGCACATGGCGTCCGCCGAGTTCGAACAGATCCGGGCACTCCCACATATAGCCGAAGCCACCCAGGCCCTGCTCCCGGCTGCCGGCCAATACCCCAGTTTGCTGCCAGTGGTACAGATCGGGGCTCTGATAGAGCAGCACCTTGCCTTCGCCGTCTTCGCTCTGGGCCGCCAGCACCATCCACCAGCACCCGCCGTGCCACCACACCTTGGGGTCCCGCACATGGCCGGTATAGCCCTCGGGCAGCGTCAACACTGGGCCCAGCTTCTCGAACTCGCCGAACTCCCGCTCCACCGCCAGGCACTGGAAGGCGGTGCGCCGCTCCTGGTCGTATTTGACGTTGCCGGTGTAGATCAGGGTCAGCTCGCCGTTGTTGTCCACCGCCGAGCCGGAGTAGCAGCCGTTGCGCTCGTAGTCCTCGGTAGGCGCCAGGGCCAGGCCCAGGTGCCGCCAGTGCACCAGATCGTCCGACACCAGTTGGCCCCAGGCCTTGGCGCCGTGGGCGCAGGCCAGCGGGTTCCACTGGTAGAACAGCCGGTAACGGCCGTCGAACTGGATAAAACCGTTGGGATCGTTGAGCAGGCCCACCGGGGCGGCGATATGCCAGCCGGGCCGGTGAGGATCCCCCTCGGCCCGGTTCAGCCCCCCGAGCAAGGCTTCGCTCAGCCTGTTCAGCCACTGCTGTTCGGTCATTGCCATATATCCTCTCAACGTGATGACAAACTCCATCACTAGTCGTCACCTCCGCGAAGGCGGAGGTCCATGACAGCTTGCCGTAGACTCCCGCCGTCGCGGGAGTGGCAACAGAGTAAGCCGAAAGTTTGTCAACTATCTGATTTCCATCAGTCCAGCTTGTACTTCAGCAGGGTGGAGGCGGTGAAAGCCGCGCCGAAGGCAATCATCATGCCAATCACATAGTTCAGCAGCGAGGCCGGCTGCACTATGGCCAGGCCCGGCAGGCCGGTCAGGCCCACGGCGGTCATGCCCACCTTGGAGGCCACCACATAGGCCCCACCCAGGGCGCCACCGAACAGGCCGGCCAGGAAGGGCTTGCCGTAGCGCAGGTTGACCCCGAAGATGGCCGCTTCTGTGATGCCCAACAGGCAGGAGGCACCGGCCGGCACCGTAATGGCCTTGAGCTTGGCGTCCTTGGTCTTGAAGTATACCGCCAGGCAGGCACCGCCCTGGGCCACGTTGGACATGGCCCAGATCGGCAACAGGAAGTTGACGGCGATGGCCGGATTGGTCAGCAGCCCGGTTTCGATGGCGTGGAAGCTGTGGTGGATACCGGTGATGACGATGGCCGAATAGGTGCCGCCGAACACCAGGCCCGCCAGCCAGCCGGCGTGCTCATAAAGGGTGCTCAGCATAAGCGAAATACCGTCGCCCAGGCCACGGCCGATGGGGCCCACGAACAGCAACGCCACGAAGCCCGCGATCAGCAGGGTGAGGAAAGGCGTGACAATAAGATCCAGGGCGTTGGGCACTATCCTGCGCAGGCGTTTTTCCACCTGGCTCATGACCCATACCGCCAGCAGCATGGGGAACACCGTGCCCTGGTAGCCGACCATGCCCACTTCCATGCCGAGGAAGTCCATGGTCTTGAAGCCGTCGGCCACCGTCCAGGCGTTGGTCAGGACCGGATGGGTGAGAATGCCGCCCAGGGTGGCACCCAGGTAGGGGTTGCCGCCGAATTCCCGGGCGGCGGTAAAGCCGATCAGCACCGGCAAGATGATAAAGGCGGCCGAGCTGAACATGTCGAGCATGATGAACAGGGCACTCTCGGGGGAGACCCAGCCGTAGGAGCGCACCATGCCGAGCAGGCCCATCAGCAAACCGGCGGAAACGATGGCCGGGATGATGGGTACGAAAATATTGGACAGGGTCCGGGCCAGGCGCTGGGCCGGATTGAGTTTGGCGGCGGCCGCGTCCACCAGCTCCGCCTTGCTGGTTTCACCCAGGTCGGCGGCCTTGGTGAACTCCGCGTACACCTTGTTGACCAGGCCAGTGCCGAAGATCACCTGCAGTTGGCCGGCGTTGGCGAAGCAGCCCTTCACCCCTTCCAGCTCCTGAATGGCGGCCTTGTCGACCAGGCTGTCGTCGCTCAGCACCAGCCGCAGCCGGGTGGCGCAGTGGGCGGCACTGACGAGGTTCTCCTTGCCGCCCAGCAACGGCAGCAGTCCTTTGGCAATGGCTTCAATATTCATAGCAGCAGGTTCCCATTACAAACAACAACGATGGGGACGAATGCCGTCCCCATAAAGATTAGAACACGTACTTAAAGCGCACCCGGGCCCCGTAGCGGTCGGTGGCGGTGGTGGACTCGGCCACATCGAAACCGGACCAGTAGGCGCCGAGCAGGATGTCGAAGTTGTCCAGGTCCAGCACATTGTCGAACCGGTAGGAGGTATAGACGGTATTGCTTTCCTGGGTACCTTCCAGGTATTCGTAGCCGGTGGCGGCCTCGGTTATCTTGTTGCGGCCGTAGATGTAGCCCAGGCCGAACTTGTCGAACAGCACGTTGGCGCCCAGGGTCAGGTTTTCCTCGTTCAGCGCATCCAGGTAGGCGGCGTTGAGGTTGGCCTTGATCACACCCGACTGCCAGCCGAAGGTGGTGCCGTAACCGGTACGCCGGGCCACCTTGCGGCCTTCATCGTCGATGATAGCGTCTTCCACCAGGTTGTGCTCGGCACCCAGCGCCAAGCTGAAGTCGCCGAACTGCCAGCGCAGCGCCGGCCGTACCACGATGGAGTCTTTCTCCTTGGTCAGCTCATGGCCGTGGTAGCGGCGGGCGCCATCGACCACATTGAACAGGTCGCTGCGATCGCCGAACAGGGTGGCCAGTTCCAGGTAAACATCGCCCAACTGGCGGCTGACCATCACATGGCCCGCGTCGCCGGCCCGGCCGCGGGCTTCCTTGGCCATGTACAGGTAGGCGGAGCCGTCGGTGTAGAGGCCGGAGGAAGTGTCACCGGAGTGCTCCACGAACACGTCCTGGCCCAGGGGGAAAAGATCCAGCGCCTCGAAGCGACCGATCTTCATCTCGCCCACGTCACTGCGGCCGAAGGCAAACCAGGCGTCGTCCGAGCCCACGCCGCCGTTGGTGGCCAGGGTGGGCTGAGCCTTGAACTTGGCATAGGCGCCGGAGTCGGCGACCCGCTCCCCGGAGATGTCGAGCAGCAGCCGGCCGGTCTGATCCCAGCGGTCGTTGCGCCCGTCGTTACGGTAGAGGTTGCTGTCTTCCTGCTTGTTGGCGGCGTTGACGTCGAACTCCACGTCACCACCCAGGCTCAGGCGGCCCTTGCTGCCTTCCCAGGTCACTTCGGCATTAGCGGTGGCTGCGGTCCCTGCCACCAGTAAACCCAACAATAATGCTTTCCTTGTCATTTTCTTCTCCTGCAATTAAACGAGCAATTAAACGAGAGTGAGGTTGTTGTTGATAAACGCGTTCACCGCCGCCTCATCAGGCAAAGCCGCCATCGCCCCCAGCCGTAGGCAACACTGGGCGCCACAGGCCTGAGCCTGAGTCAGCAAAGCGGAAAACTGCGTTGTATCAGGTTGGGGGTGGGTTGCCAGGCCGGCCAGCAGGCCGGCCATGAAGGCATCCCCCGCCCCCGTGGTGTCGACAGCCTCGACCGCGAAGGCGGGCTGCCACAGCCGCTCCCCCTTGAGGGAGGCCAGTACCCCTTCCGCGCCCAGGGAAATAAGCACGAAAGGCAACCGGTATTCGTTTTCCAGGGCCGTCATGGCCAGGTGCGGATCGGCGTGGCCGGTCAGCAGTTCGGCCTCTTCGCCGGACAGCTTGAGCAGATCCACTTCCGGAATGATGCGCTCCAGCGAGGCCTTGAGGCTGGCTTCGTCCGGCCAGCGGCTCAGGCGGATATTGGCATCGAAGCTGACGAAGCCGCCGGCCTGGCGGATACGGCGCACCGCCATCAGGGTCGTGCCCCGCACCGGTTCGGCGGTCAGGGCCAGGGAGCAGAGGTGCAGCCAGTCGCCGGCCTCGAAGGTGGGCAGGTCGGCCGGCGCCAGCAGTTGATCCGCCGACTGCTGCGCCAGGAAGAAGAAGCTGCGCTCACCCCGGGCATCCAGCGCCACCAGGGTGGCGCTGGTAGGCAGCCGCGAGTCCTGCCGGGCCCAGGACGTCACGACGCCTTCACGTGCCAGGGTGTCGATGATCATGTCGCCGAAGGGATCCCGGCCCAGACGGCCGACAAAGGCGGAGGATACGCCCAGCCGGCGGATACCCACGGCCACGTTGGCCGGTGCTCCGCCCACACAGGGCAGCAACTGGCCACCCTCGGCCGGCAGCAAATCCATCACAGCATCACCCAGGCAATAAATCACAGACATCGTCTTCTCCGTTCGTACTTGATGGAAGGCACCATAGCTAAACCGTTTTAGCCAAACAACAACTTCTAGCTAAAACGTTTCAGCTTTGTGATCCAGCTAAAAAATCGGCCATAAGCAGGTGCCAAACAAATCCGGGATTGGGGATTGGGGGAACCGGCGTTGACCATCAGCCGGCTAAGTCGTCAGGGAGAGGCGGCAGGGAGCGCCTCCACCGACCGTGAAATGCCAAGGATGGCATTTCACGGTCGGTGGACGGGTTTACGGCGTGTCGGAGGAGGTGGCCCTGTTGCCTGTTTTCTACGGTTACTTCAGAAAGTCCGACTGGTAGCCAATAGACAGTCCAGCTTCAGTACGCCCCGCCGATGGCCGGGCGCAGGTTGTCGTAGAGGGGAATAAAATCATTCAGTTCGGCCGGGAGCATCTCCGCACTCACCTGCTCCAGCCGCTCCCGGGCCCGCTTGATACTGGCTGCGCGCAGCAGCTGCACATTGGGGTAAAGGCGCCGGGCCTCGGCCAGCAGTTGCTCGGCCTGCTCCGGCGCCCGGGCCGCTGTCAATGCCAGGTAGGCGTTGTAGTAGATGCCCGCCCGGGGAGTGTGGGTCAGGAAACGGCGGGCCCAGCTGGCATAATCCAGCAACTGCGCCCGATCCGATGCCAGCAGCGCCTTTTTCAGCTGCCAGTGATGGCGATAGAAAGCCACCCTGTCATACCAGATCAGGGGATTGACCACCGCCTTCAGCTCGGCTTCTACCCGGCCCTCGTGCTGGGCGTAGCGGGTCAGCTGCTGGCCGGCATAGAGCCCGCTGGCCATAAACAGCATCAGGCCAATAGCCCAGGCCCGCACCGGCCATCGGCTCCAGGCCGGGGGCGCCGGCAACAGTCGCCGCTGGCCGTATTCCGCATCGATAACAAAGATCAGCACCAGCACCATAAACCAGTGCGGCAGGGAGTGATAAAAGGGAAACTCGGTCTGACTGTGGATGAAAATGGGAGTCAGGATACCGACCCAGGCCAGGGCCTGGGCGAAAGGCACCCGGTGCAGCAGCCGCAGCACCAGAACGGTGATCAGCCCCAGGCCCAACAACGGCAGCAGGCCGCCTTCGATGGCCCAGAACAGGAACTCGTTGTGGGGGTGGCCCATCTCGGTAAACAGGGCTTCCGCTCCTGGAGTCTGCTCCCGCCACAGGGCATAGGTCTGGTAGAAGGAAGACTCGAAGCTGCCGTAGCCGTAGCCGAACCAGGGGCGCTCCAGCCACATGCGCAGACCATGGGCATAGATATCGAAACGGCCGTCGGCCTGGGTGTAGATATTCAGGCTGCGCTTGCTCATTTCGAAGGCTTCCAGCCCGAACACCCCCACCAGTATACCGAGCGGGATCAGGGCCAGGCTGGCCAGCAACCGCTTGGAACGGGTCTTGATCAGAGTCTGCCACACCAGCGGCAACAGCAGCCCCAGCCCCAGCAGCAGGCCAAGCTGCCCGGCCCGGGACTGCAGCAGCACCACCTGCACCGCCCCCGCACCCAGTACGGCGGCAAACCAGGCCGATTTCAGCAGGAAGGGCCGCCAGGGCGACTTGGCCTCGTTCAGCCACAGGTACACCGCCAGCACCATGCCGGTGACCACGAAACTGGCCATCACGTTGCGGTGCTGGAAAATACCGTAGGGGGAACGCACCTCGGTGTTGTAGCCGAACCAGTTGTCCGGCTCCAGCAGGAAGAACTGCACCATGCCCAGCAGGATTTCCACGCTGACCGCCAGCAGCAGGCAATACAGCAGGTAGCGCCGGCCCCGGCCGTTGAAGCGGCACTGCTGCAGCGCCAGGTAGAACAGCAGCCCCCCGGTCAGCCCCAGCATCCGCGGCAAGGCGTGACCGGCTACCGAGTTGTTGTGCGGATAGAGAAACGGCAGCCACAGCACGGCACTGGCCGCCACCACGCCCAGCCAGAAGCGGCTGGTCAGCAGGCGCCGGCGATGCCAATGCCAGAGGCCGATGGCCGTCATCAACCCGACAAAGAGCCAGCCCGCCATGTTGAAGGGCAGCTGCAAACCGATACCGAACAGGTGGGGCAGATAGAGGTGCATGCCCAACAAGGCGTAACACGCCACGCAGACCAGCATGATCTTGGCCAGGCGTTCCTGTTGCAGCAGGGGCTGATACATCATAATAAGGCGGAAACTCGCAGGCCGGGAGCCATCAACAAGCCTCTACTTTACCAGCTAGAGGCCGGAAGCTGAAAGCCGGGAACCGAATGTCGGAAGATTTCCGTCGCTTCCGGCTTCCGGCTTCGGCCGGCTAGAACTCGAACTTGTAGAACAGGTCGATCGCCTGGCTCAGGCCACTGGTGGCCTGAAGATACAACCTGGGCAACAGCTCGTAGCGCAACCGCAGTTCGCCGATGGCCGAGAACACCCCTACCCCGTAACCGATCTGCAGGCCCGGCAGCACATAGGCGCTGATGCTGACTTCGGTACTGTCGCCGGTGCCGGCGGTGTCCACCGACACGTCCTGGAAACCGAGGGCCTCCCCCAGGCCGGTAACGATGCCGCCAATCTGGCCCACGCCGGCCCCGAGCAGCATGGCCTGCACCAGGGCATTGCCGTCACTCTCGCCCCCTTCCATTCCCCGGCCGCGCAACAGCCAGGACAGCTGCTCCACCTGGGGCATTTCCGGCTCCGAGAACACCGCAAACTCCGGCTGGTTGGCGTTGCCGGATACCCGCACCCCCACAATGATGCTGCTATCGGACATGGTGGAGGGATTGCGGATGGCCTCGACCGACAGGTTGGGCTGATCCAGGGGGCCGCTGAACAGTATGCTGCCCTCGCGGATCAGCAGATTCTGGCCATAGGCACGGAAGTTGCCGTCCACCAGCCGGATCTCGCCGTTGCCGCGCATCGGCCGCCCCGGCGGCTGGGTAATGCGCAACTGGCCTTCCAGCCGGGTATTGAGGCCGAAGGCGGACAGCCGCACATCTTCCGCCAGCCGCACCTGAATGCGGATATCCAGCGGCAGGCTGGGGACGGTCTCCGGTATGATGCCGGAAGGATCCACTATGATCACGTCGGGCGACTTGGACACGGCGCTTTCCGGCAGCTCCTTGACCTCGATGCGCGCCCAGGGGATCACGATGCTGCCGCGTACCCGGGCCTGTTCGCCCAGGGTGATCTGCAGATCGGGACTGACCCGCACCCGTCCCATGCCCGGGTAGCCGGCTTCCAGTTCGCTGCCCTGCAGGCGGATTTCACCGCTCACCGGCAGTTGCTGCCAGTTCAGCTCGCCGCTGATATTGAGCGGCCCTTCGCCCACCCGCAGCCGGCCGTCGATAGTGGCGGCGTTGCCGCGCACGCTCAGCCGGGTGCTGAAGTCCCGCACCAGCACCATGTCCGAGTAGGTGTCCACCTCGCCGCCGCTCAGGTTGATGTCGCCGAACAGCAGGGGCGCGTCCAGGGTACCGTCCAGTCGTGCCTGACCGGCCAGGGTGCCCTGCAGTCGGGCCACTTCCGGCAGCAGCGGCGCCAGCCAGTCGAGTTTGAGCTCGCCGATGACCAGGTTGCCGCTGAGTGCCCGCCGTCCGCTCAGTTCCGCCACATTGGCATCGAGCGACAGGCTGCCCAGTACGTTCGAACGAAACACCAGCGACGACTGCAGCCGGTCCCCCGACATGTCGGCGGTCAGCGACAAAGTCTGGTAATCGAGCCGGGTGTCGCCACTGACAAAAGTGCCCGGGGTCGTGCTGATATTGGCATTCAGGCGAGGGCTGTCTCCCTGCCAGCGCAGCTCCACCCGGCCGCCCAGCACCGCCTCCCAGGCGAAATCCTCGGGCAGGAAGGGCGCCAGCCGGGCCAGATTGAGCTCGCGAATGTCAACCCCGGCCTGGCCCTGCTCGGCCCCCGCCACCAGGGGATCGAAGCACAGACTTGCCCCGTTCGAGCGCCAGCAGTGGGCGCTGGCCCGCAGGCGATCCTCGCGCCAGGACAGCGCAACCTCCTGCTGCAGGGCCCAGCGCTCCAGCGGGGTATCCAGCCAGGCCCGGCCCAGGTTGCCCTGCCAGCCCTGCGAACCCAGGCTGCCGGTCAGCAGCAGTTCGGCGGCCAGTGGTTCACCGGCCACGCTGAATTCCAGCCGGTGGGCCGCCTCGTTGCCTCCCGCGGTCAGCCGCAAATCGCTGAACTCGAGCTCACCGGCCTTGATATTGGCTACCCCTAGCCGAATGTCCCCGCTGAGGTCCTCGCCCAGCTTCGCCTCGGCTTCCAGCGACAACTCACGTGCCAGGATGTCGTTGAAACCGGCACGACCGCCCCGGAGGCTGGCCTGAATGTCGGGAGAGTCCAGTTCGCCCCGCACCCGGATGCTGCCGGCCAAATCACCGAACAGGCCGGGAGCGTAAACCGCCAGCTCCGGCGCCTGCAGCTCGGCGTCCAGTTGCCAGCGCTCGGTGATGGTGCCGTTGACCGTCACCCGGTTGTTGCCGTTATTCAGTACCAGTTCGCTGATGGTGCCCTGCAGATCCTGGTTGAGGGCAAGCTCGCCCTTGAGCAGGAGCGGATAATCGCGCAACCGGCCGTGGATATCGGGGCTGGCCTCGAGCTGCCATTGCTCCCCCCGCAGGGTGAAGCGGGTATCGAGCTCGCCGTTGAGGCGGCCATCCAGCCCCGCCACAAAGGCCCCCGGATCCACTTCGTTGAGCGCCAGTATTCCCTGCCAGTCGATCCCGTCCTGCCAGCCAAGCCGGCCTTCCACCCTCACCTCACCCTGGGGCAGGTTCAATGCCAGCGGCGCCAGCCGGGCCCCTTGCAGGTTCCCCGCGGCCGCCAGTTCGATGCCGATGGGCGGCAGTTCGGGCCCCTGTGCCTCGGCGGCGAGCCGCAGCCGGTAGTCTTCGAGGGTACCACCCAGGGTCAGCTTGCCCTGCTCCAGCCGCCATTCCGGCGCGATTAGCGGCCAGCCCAGCCGCTGCCAGTCGAGGGACAGCTCGAAGGGCAAGGTGGGATCCAGGGGCCTGGCCTGCAGCTTGGCCTGGGCGGCGATGACCCCTTCCAGGCTGAGCTCGGCGGACAGGTTGGCCAGGTTCTGGCGCAGGTGCAGCACCAGGGCCTGCCCCGCCAGTTGGCCGTCCAGCAGGGGCTCATGCAGGGTGGTCGCCAACATGAGCTCGAGCGGGTAATCGTCGTTCAGGGTGATATGACCGCCAAGCCGGGCATCCGCCCATTCATGGGACAACTCGAAGCGATGGATGTCGAGCCGGCTGCCCTCGCCTTCCAGCTCCAGTTGCAGCCGGTGCAAGGCCTGCACCTCATCGCCCTGCACCAGCCGGCTGTCGGTCAGGCTGAACTGCTCGAGTCGCAGGGGAAAGGGCAGCACGATTTCCGGCAGCACCAGCGGCTGTCTCGCTTCCGCGGGGGCGTCGGGCTCCGCGACGGGAGCCTCGTCGGCCGGCAGCAAGGTGATCGTGAGCCCCGCCATTTCAGGGCCGGTGATCACCATGCCGTCGTCGTCCCAGCGCGCCGCCACCTGCAGGCTCTGCCAGGCAACGGTCTGGCCGGGCAGCTCGATACGTACCCGATCGGCGCGGACCTCGTCCAGATCGATGCGCAGCGGCGGCGTCAGATCCAGCAGCGGCTCCGCGGGCTCCTCGTCCTCGCCCCCTTCGGGCAGGCTCTCGATACGCACCAGTATGTCGCTCGCCTCCAGCCGCCGCAGCCAGAAGCGACGATCGAGCAGTTGGCCGAGCTGCCAGTCGATGGTGACCGCGCGAGCAGAAAACGCCAGCGAGTCCCGCTCGTAGCTCAATTCGGAAAACTGCCAGCCGGTACCCAACTGGCCGGCCACCAGGGTGCCGTCGAGCCCGGGCACCTGCTGCTTGGCCAACCCCCACAGCCACTGGTTGCCGGTATGGGTAAACAGCAGGCTGACCAGCAGCATCGAGAGCAGGGCGATGGCGGCAATGGCGCCGAACAGGGTTCGTTTAAACCAGATCATAATTCAGGCCCCAGGGTAAAATGCAGCCGCCAGGGGGTATCGTCCTCGGACACCCCAAAGGCCAGGTCGAGGCGTACCGAGCCAACCGGGGTCAGCCAGCGTACCCCCACGCCGGTGCCCACTTTCCAGGAGTCACGGTAGTCGTTGGTGGCGGTACCGGTATCGACGAAGGTTGCCAGCCGCCATTTTTCCGCCACCTTGTAGTCGTATTCCAGGCTCAGGGCCGTGGTGTACTTGGCCCCGGTGCGGTCGCCGTTCTCGTCCCGCGGGCTGATACTCTCGTAGCCGTAGCCCCGAACCGTGAGGTCACCACCGGTGAAGAAACGCAGCGACGGCGGCAGATCATCGACCTCGTCCACCCACACCGCCCCCTGCTCGACCCGGCCGATAACGCGCTGGTTGTCGGACAAGGAGCGCAGCCACTTGCTGCGGCCCCAGGCCCGGACAAAGCGGGTGTCGGAGCCCCACCAGGGTTCGGACAGCTCCAGAGTGACGCGCTGGGAGTCGCCCCAGTAAGAATCCAGGCCGCCGCGCGCCCGGGTGCGACTGTAGGACACCCCCGGGATCAACAGGAAGCTGTCGTCCTGCTGTTCCCCCTGGGTATAGGATTCGTACTCGGAACGGATAAAGACATCCCGGGTCCAGTCGTAGGCATTCTTGTCCCAGCGGTGCACCGAGGCTACCAGGCGGTCGCTCTCGGTGTCCCGTTGATCCAGCCGCTGGTAACCGCCCTGCAGCGTATAGTAGTTGTCGAGCGGGTGACCGCGGGGGATCTTGTAGACGAAGCTGATATCCTGCTTGGGCGCCGACAGCCTGAGGCTGGAGTTGAAACTGTGGCCCAGGCTGTTGATCCAGGGCTTGTCCCAGTTGACCGAGGTACGGGGCCCTTCGTCGGTGGAAAAACCCACCCCCAGCTCCACCTCGTTGTCGGCCTTGGCACGCAATACCACCGACAGCGGGATCCGGTTGTCTTCGTCCGCCTCACCCACCAGCGGCAGCACTTCCACCTGGCGGAAATAGCGGGTGGAGGACAGCGAACGACTGAGCTCGGCCACCCGGGTGGCCAGATAGGGTTCTCCCGGCTGGACGTTGACCAGCGGCCTGAGCAGCCGCTCGACCGGCCGGTCCGTGTCGATCCTGAGTTCGCCGAATTTGAAACGGGGTCCGGAATCGAATGCCAGTATGACGTCGGCGGCGTTTTCCCAGGGGTGCACCAGTACCTGGCTTTGTCGGTAGCGGGCGTCGAAATAGCCGCGCGCCAGGGCCAGGTTAAGCAACCCGGCCTTGGCGCTTTCGTAGGTTTCGTGGTTGAGGACATCCCCTTCGCTCAGGCTCAGGTCGCTGACCCGTTCCTCGAACAGCGGGTCCGAAGCCGCATCCCCCTGCAGCAGCACATCCAGCCGGCGGATACGCACCGGCTCGCCGGCCTCCACCCGCACATTGACCCGGGCCGGATTGCGCGAGTCCGCTTCCACCTCAATCTGCGGGCTGTAATACCCCAGAGCCTGCAGGCTGTCTTCCACCGCCGTCACTACGTCTTTACGAAATCGAGGCAACTGCTCGGCCTGGATGGCCGGCAGCTGATTCAGATAAACCCGGGTATTGTCCGCCAGCTCCCCGCTCAGTCCCGAGAGCCGGAAACTGACTTCCTCGGCCCTTGCCCCCAGGCTGAGCAGCATCAGAACCAGTACTCCCCACACACCTCTGCTCATAGCGCAACCCGTTCACTCTGTGTTGTATCGGACAGTTTATGCCGCAAGTCGACGACTTCCGGCACAACGTCGATTTTTATTGATTTTGTTGTTCGGTCAGGGCCACCGGTCGTGGCACACTGCAGCCTTGTTCGGTCTACTGGAAACCTCATGTCCCGACTAGACAATCACCATGCCCTGCTGGGCTTCGCCGGTTTCAGCGGCAGCGGCAAAACCACCCTGCTGCGCCAACTGGTTGCGCTGCTGAACCGGCGTCAATGGCGTATTGGCATTATCAAGCACAGCCACCACGACGTGGAGCAGGACACCCCGGGCAAGGACAGCTACGAGCTGCGCCATGCCGGCGCCCGCCAGTGCCTGCTGGCCGGACCTCATCGTAGTATTCTGACCTATGAGAACACCAAGGTACAGGAGCCTGATTTAAACGAATCCCTTTCACGGCTCAGCCTGGACCAGCTCGACCTGGTACTGGCCGAAGGATTTCGCGAGGCCCCCATTCCCAAACTCGAGGTGTACAGGCCCGCCCACGGCAAGCCGCTGCTGTGCCGGCACGACCCCCATATCCTGGCGGTGGCGACCGACGATGCCGGGCTGGATGCCCCGGTGCCGTTGCTCGATCTGAACGCCCCCGAGGCCATCGCCACCCTTATCGAGCAATGGCTGGCGGCAGGACGCCTGCATGCTCGTCGGGATTGAGCCCCTCCCGCGCCGGATAGCCGCAGGCTCGGCGATAGGAGGCATAGAGCAAGGGGTTGCGTTTGGCATACTGCTGATGCCGTGGCAACCCCAGCGCGAAGGCGCCCACCGGCAGTATGCGTACGCCGACCTCGCGGCCGCTTTCCAGCTCCAGTTTGGCCCGGCTCTGCTGGGCCCATTTTTGTTGCAGTGAACTTTGCACGTAGAGCGCCGGGCTGAACTCACTGCCCCGATCGCAGAACTGTCCCTCCTTGTCGAAGGCATCCACCGCCGCCCAGTACAGGGTCAGCAGATCGCCGTAACCGATAAGGCTGTCATCGTAGTGCACCCGCACCACCTGGCGGCGCTGATGCAGGCTGCCGCTTTGCATCCAGCCGGCTTCGATGCGCTCTATGCCGGCCCTGTCCGCAAACAGTGCCTCCATCACCCAAAAGCTGCCGCCGGCAAACACCGCCTGGGCGCCCCAGGCCTGGGGCGCCAGCAGCAGCCCCATCAGCATCAGGATTTTTCCAGTCACTCGCTTACCCAATCCCCAATCCCCAATCCCCGGATTATGCTAACCGATTGAAAGCGGATGGAAACATTTTTTAACCCAGGGCGCAGAAGAGCGGAGATTGGGCAGGGTCACCACCCGCCAGCACCACCGCGCCGCGACTTCAGTCGCGGGAGCCCGCCTGTGATGCGGGATCGACACCGCTTGCCACACGGCTGAAGCCCTGCCTACCACTTCCTCGGCGCCACAACTTAGCGCGGCCCCGCCATTGCTTTTTCCCTCACCGCCCCAAATTAGGGCATAATGAGTCCTATTGACGTCCATTCCCTGGGCAAGTTCCCTTGCCGGCACGGATGGCATCCTGACGAGACTCTGATGACACCGATAGAAATCCTGCTGTTGCTGGCCGCCGGTGTACTGTCCGGCTTTATCAACGTGATGTCGGCGGGCGGCTCCATGCTGACCCTGCCACTGCTGATGTTCATGGGTCTGGACAGCGCCACCGCCAACGGCAGCAACCGGGTGGGTATAGTGCTGCAAAACCTCACCGCCATGGGCCAATACCACAGGGCGGGATTCCGGGATCTGCGCCTGGGCCTCAAGCTCTGCCTGCCCGCCGTGGCCGGCGCCCTGCTCGGGGCCTGGGTGGCGGTGTGGCTGGACGAGCGGCTGTTCCAGTGGATACTGATCCTGGTGATGGCGACGTGCGCCGTGCTGATGCTGCTGCCCGCCCCCGCCCACCTGCCGACCCGTCCCCTGGACGAGGGCCACCTCGGCCCCAGGGTTTATCTGGCGCTGGCGGTGATCGGCCTGTATGGCGGCTTTATCCAGGTGGCGGTGGGCATCTTGTTCATCACCCTGCTATACCGGGTGCTGCGCATCGACCTGGTGCAGGTGAACCGGCTCAAGGTGCTGATCGTGCTGGTTTATATGGTGCCCGCCCTGGCCATCTTCGTCATCGGCGGCAAGGTGGCCTGGGGCTACGGCCTGGTGCTGGCCGCGGGCAGCATGCTCGGCGCCTGGTTCGGCGCCCGGCTCAGCCTCGGCGCCAACGGAGTGAAGTGGATAAAATGGCTGACCCTGGTGATGATAGTCGCCATTATCGGCAAACTGGGCTTCGATCTGCTGTATTGAGCCGAACGGCAAACTACGAACAAACCGTCGACTGACGCTGCAGCCACTCCCGTGAAGACGGGGTGATGGTGAGCTTGGTCATCGGGCCGAGAGGCCTCTGATATCGGGAAGAGAGCGGGAAACGACCATGAAACTGTTCGGGCAACTGGCCTGGTTCTTCAAGGCACATTGGCGCACCTACAGCCTGGCACTGCTGATGCTGGCCACGGTGGCGATGATGAACATGAGCATTCCCTACCTGATAGGCCGGGCGGTGGACAGCCTCATCGCCTCCCCCAGCGGTGAGGCCGACGGCCGGCTGCTGGGGCTTATCCTGCTGCTGGGGCTGGCCATCTACGGCCTGCGCCTGGGCTGGCGCTGGATCCTGTTCGGCACCTCCTACCGCCTCGGCAACCTGCTGCGCCGCCGTTTCTTCGAGCTGCTCACCCGCCAGGGCCAGGCTTTCTACAGCCGGTACAACACCGGTGACCTCATGGCCCGGGCCACCAACGACATCGACGCCATCGAAGTAGCCGCCGGCGAAGGGGTGCTGTCCGGCTTCGACGGCCTGCTTACCCTGCTGCTGGTGCTGGTGATCATCTTCGGGGTGATCGACTGGCGGCTGTCGCTGGTGGCGCTGCTGCCCTTCCCGCTGATGGGGCTGGCTTTCTACCGTATTTCCAACCGCATCCACCATCACTTCAAGGCGGCGCTGGAGCAGTTTTCGGTGCTCAACGACAAGGCCCAGGAAGCCATCGCCGGGGTCCGGCTGGTCAAGTCCATGGGCCGGGAAGAGATAGAAAGCCGCCAGTTCGGCACCATCGCCGAGGCGGCCGCCGCACGCAACTACCAGGTGGCCCGGGCCGAGGCCCTGTACGAGCCGGTGGTGTTCCTGTCCATGTCCGCCGCCCTGCTGCTGACCCTGGGGTTCGGGGCCTGGCTTATCTGGCACCAGCAACTGAGCGTGGGCCAGTTGACCAGCTTCACCCTCTACCTGGCCCAGTTGATCTGGCCCATGTTCGCCTTCGGCTGGCTGCTCAATATCGTCGAGCGCGGCAGCGCCGCCCTGACCCGGGTCGAGGCCCTGCTGGCGGTGCCCGACAGCGTGCCCGACCGGGGCCGGCACCACCCGGACGACGCCCACCTCCGGGTACGGGAGCTCGGCTTCCACTACCCCGAGCAGCGCCAGCCGGCCCTGAGCCAGCTGAGTTTCGAGCTGGCCCCGGGCCGGGTGCTGGGCCTGGCCGGCCCCACCGGCGCCGGCAAGAGCACCCTGCTGCAATTGCTGATGCGCTACTGGGAAACCGAACCGGGGCAGATCAGCATCGGCAACAGGCCCATCGCCGACTGCCGCCTCGACGCCCTGCGCAGCCTGTTCGCCTACGTGCCCCAGGACGCCTTCCTGTTCAGCGCCACCATCGCCGACAACATCCGGCTGGGCCGCCCCGAGGCGAGCCTGGAAGAAGTGATGGAAGCGGCCCGCCAGGCCTGCGTGCACGAAGACATCGCCTCCCTGCCCCGGGGCTACGACACCCAGGTGGGCGAGCGGGGCATGACCCTGTCCGGCGGCCAGCGCCAGCGCCTGGCCATCGCCCGCGCCCTGCTCAGCCGGGCGCCGATACTGGTGCTGGACGACGCCCTGTCGGCGGTGGACGTACACACCGAGCAACAGATACTGCACCAGCTGCGCGCCCGCCGGGGCCAGGGCTGTATCATCGTCAGCCACCGGTTGTCGGCCCTGGAGCACGCCGATCATATCCTGGTGCTCAACCACGGCCGGCTGCAGCAGTCCGGCCGCCACGCGCGACTGATCGAAGAAGACGGCTGGTACAGCCGGATGTGGGCCTATCAACAACTGGAGGCGGTACTGGATGAAGCCTGATCATCTCCCCCCGCAGGGCAAGGGCACCTTCGGCCTGCTGCTGGATTACGTCTACCGGGACAAGCGCCTGCTGGTCAAGGCCCTGCTGTTGCTGTTGCTGGCCACCGCCGCCGACGTGGCCGGCCCCCTGCTCGCCAAGGTGTTTATCGACGACTATCTGCTGGCGGGCCACCTGCCCCTCTGGCCGGTGGCCGGCCTGGCGGCGACCTATGTACTGGCCCAGGTGGCCGCCGCCTGGCTCAGGTACCAGCAAACCCTGCGCTTCACCGACATGGCGCTGGCGGCGGTGCTGGACATCCGCCAGAAGGTGTTCGCCCATGTGCAGCGGCTGCCCATGGCCTTCTTCGACCAGGCCATGACCGGCCGGCTGGTGAGCCGAGTCACCAACGACACCGAGGCGATCAAGGATCTCTATGTGCAGTTTTTGTCGGTGGTGCTGACCAACGTGGTGCTGCTGGTCGGCATCATCGCCGCCATGGCCTGGCTCAACCCCCAACTGATGCTGGTGGCGCTGCTGCTGATCCCGGCGGTGGTGGGGGTCATCTATCTGTACCAGAAGTTGAGCGGCAAGGCGGTAGCCGACAGCCGCCAGCTGCGCTCGGAGATCAACAGCGATATCAGTGAGTCCATCGCCGGCATGGCGGTACTGCAGGCCTGCGGCCGCCAGCAGGCCGCCGCCGAGCGCTTCGAACAGCTCAACCAACGCTATTACACCGCCCGCATGCGCACCATCAAGGTCGGAGCCGCCCTGCTGCGCCCGGCCATCGACCTGCTGAGCGTGCTGGCCCTGCTCGGCATCCTCCAGGTGTTCGGTTGGCAGGTGGTCAACGGCGTGGCCGAGGTAGGGGTATTGTATGCCTTCCTCAACTTCATGGGCCGCTTCACCGAGCCCCTGGCCGAGATCACCCAGCGCTTCAACCTCTACCAACAGGCCATGGTGGCCGGAGACCGGGTCTACCAGTTGATGCACCAGCCGGTACAGCAGTACGGCCGGGCATCCGACAGCATCCCCGCAGGCGCGGTCAGCTTCGAGCGGGTCGACTTCGCCTACCGGCCCGACAAGCCGGTGTTCCGCGGCCTGAGCCTGGACATTCCCGCCGGCGCCTTTGTGGGGGTGGTGGGCCACACCGGCAGCGGCAAGAGCACCCTGCTCAGCCTGCTACTCAACTTCTATTCCCCCGGTGGCGGCGAGATCCGTATCGACGGCCGGCCCCTGGCCGACTACCGGCGGGACGCCCTGCGCCAGGGCATAGGGCTCATTCCCCAGGAGCCCTTTATCCTGGCCGGCAGCATCTACGACAATATCGACATGGGTCGGGGCCTGCCCCGCAGCCAGGTGGAAGGGGCCGCCCGTCAGGCCCACCTGCTGGAACTGATCGACGGCCTGGAGCAGGGCTTCGACACCCGCCTGGGCGAACGCGGCACCCGGCTGTCCACCGGCCAGCGCCAGCAACTGGTGATCGCCCGGGCCCTGGCTGCTTCGCCCAGGATACTGCTGCTGGACGAAGCCACCGCCAACGTGGACAGCGAAACCGAGCAGGTGGTGCAGCAGGCACTGAAGGCCCTGCACGGCAAGGTGACCATGATAGTGGTGGCACACCGGCTTTCCACCGTCAGCCACGCCGACCGCATCCTGGTGATGGCCCACGGCGAGCTGGTGGAGCAAGGCAGTCATCGGGAACTGATGGCCCTGCCCCAGGGCCGTTACCGGGCCATGTACCGGTTGCAGCAACAGGCCCGGCAGGTGGCCCTGGCGGAGCAGGAGGCCTGACCCGGATGCCCGGTGAATCCCGCAGCCGGCGCAGGGGCAAGACGGAAAAAATACGGGCTTCCCGTTGCATTTTCTTCCGGCTTCGCGCGATGCTGTGCGGGTAAGCGACAAAAACCCTGTTCGATGTTTGCACGGCCAGCGCAGGACCCGGCCATGCCGCAAATATTTTTTCAACCGGGGCCCCTAACTAGCGTCGCCAAGCTACGCTTTTTATATAAGAAGCCCTGATACCGAAAGTGGCGCTGAGGGGACCTTTATGGGCGCGATACAACATGCAGAACATCCTTCACTTGGCTTCTCAGAGCAGGAGCAAGAGCCGGTGACCGCACCGGTACCCAAGCCCGCCCGGCGACGGTGGCGGCTGGTGCTGTGGCTGTTTGTTCTACTGTTGCTGCTGGCCTCGGGCGTGCTGGTGGCC
Organism: Zobellella sp. DQSA1; assembly: GCF_041950555.1. Taxonomy (GTDB): domain Bacteria; phylum Pseudomonadota; class Gammaproteobacteria; order Enterobacterales; family Aeromonadaceae; genus Oceanimonas. Next base: position 1,504,160 of record NZ_CP169531.1, on the reverse strand, counting down.
TATGAAATGCGCACCTCCTGGCTGCAGGCCCGGGAGATCCCCCGCTATGCGCAAACCCTGACCTACTCCCTCGAGAGCGGCGCCAGCTCTGCCATCCACTATCCCAGCCATGGCCCTTTCGATCAGCGCCTGGGCTATACCCGGTTGCCGGAGCTGTTGAGCAGGCTGCAACGGAATCAGTTCATGATCGAGCAGCAGACACAATTTTCCCCGGCCCTGCTGGAATATGCCCAACGCGGTTTTTTCACCCCTTACCAGGAAAAAACCCAGGCCGGCCTCTTTATCAGCGATTGCCAGGCCGAGCCGGTCTACGACTACCGCTATCCCCAGCGCCATTATGACGACTTTGCCAGCATACCGCCGCTGGTCGTCAACTCCCTGCTGTTTATCGAGAACCGGGAGTTGCTCAGCGACGAGCACCCCCAGGCCAACCCGGCGGTGGACTGGCCCCGTTTCGTCAAGGCCGCCATGTCGCAACTGGGCCGGGCACTGGACATGCAGGACGACTCGGCCGGCGGCAGCACCCTGGCCACCCAGATCGAAAAATACCGCCACTCCCCGGGCGGCCTGACCCACACCGCCGGTGAAAAACTGCGCCAGATGATTTCCGCCAGCGTACGCGCCTACCAGCACGGGCCCGACACCCTGGAGGCCCGCAAGATGGTGGCCCTGGCCTATATCAACTCGGTGCCCCTGGCGGCCGCCCCCGGCCACGGCGAAGTACACGGCCTGGGCGACGGCCTGTGGATCTGGTTCGGCAGTGAACTCGAGCGGGTCAACCAGTTGCTGGATCCAACCCGGAACCAAAACACCCCACTGGCCGAGCAGGGCCAGGCCCTGCGCCAGGTACTGGCACTGATGATTGCCCAACGCCGGCCCTCCTATTACCTGTTCCGGGGCAGGGACGATCTCAACACCCTGACCGACAGCTACCTGCGGATCCAATCCCAGGCGGGCATCATCAGCCCGGCGTTACGCGATGCCGCCCTTGGCCAGAAGCTGAGGTTCCGCAATTTCCGGGAAGACCCGGCCACCGTATTCACCGACAACAACAAGACCCTGCAGGTGACCCGCGGCCGGCTCGGCAACCTGCTCGGCCTCTCCCTCTACGATCTGGACCGGCTGGACCTGTCCGCCACCACCACCCTCAACGCCACGCTGCAACAGCAGGTGAGCGATTACCTGCACCGGCTGGCAGACCCGGAGTTTGCCCGGGAAATCGGCCTGTTCGGCGAGCGGTTGCTGTCGCCGGAAAAAACCGCCGACGTGCGCTACAGCTTTACCCTGTTCGAGCGGGGCAGCAACAGCTTCAACGTACGGGTACAAACCGACAACACCAACCAGCCGTTCGACATCAACGAAGGCAGCAAGCTGGAACTGGGCTCCACCGCCAAGCTCCGGGTATTGGCCACCTACCTGGAGATCATCGCCGAACTGCACCAGCACTACGGCAGCAAGTCGGTGGAAAACCTGCGCCAGCTCACCCCGGACCGGCTGGATCTGCTCAGCCGCTGGGCCATCGACTACCTGATCCGCAGCCCCGACCGCAGCCTGCCCGCCATGCTGAATGCCGCCCTGGAGCGGCGCTATTCCGCCAGCCCCGGTGAACGCTTTTTTACCGGCAGCGGCATGCATACCTTCGGCAACTTCCGCCGGGAGGACAACGGCCGCAACCCGACGCTGATCGAGGCCCTGCGGGAGTCCATCAACCTGCCCTTCGTGCGGGTACTGCGCGACATCGTCCGTTACAGCATCTACCAGAACGAAAACCGCACCCAGTTACTGGAAGACGACAAGGATCCACGCCGCCAGGAATACCTGAGCCAGTTTGCCGATCGGGAAGGCCGGGTGTTCCTGCTGCGCTTCTGGCGCAAGTACCAGGGCAAAACCACCGAAGAGCGGCTGGACACCTTCTTCGACGGCCTGCGCCCCACGGCGGTGCGGCTGGCGGCGGTACATCGCTACCTGCAGCCCGAGGCCAGCCCGGAGGAGTTTGCCTCCTTCCTGCAGGCCCGGTTGCCCAACGAACGGCTGACCGAAAAACGCCTCGACGAGCTTTATACCCGCTACGGCCCCGGCGCCTACAGCCTGCCGGACCAGGGCTATATCGCCCGGGTGCACCCGCTGGAGCTATGGTTGCTGAGCTATCTGCAGCAGTCTCCCCAGGCCGGCTTCGCCGATGCGGCGGAAGCCAGCCGCGACGAGCGCCAGGAAGTGTATGGCTGGCTGTTCAAGACCCGCCACCGCAGCGCCCGGGACAGCCGGCTGCGCATCATGCTGGAGGTGGAAGCCTTTTCCGACATCCACCAGCGCTGGCAACGGCTGGGTTTCCCGTTCGATCACCTGGTGCCGTCGCTGGCCACCGCCATCGGCAGCTCGGGTGACAAACCCGCCGCCCTGGCGGAGCTGATCGGCATCATCCTCAACGACGGCGTGCGCCTGCCCACGGTGCGTATCGACCATCTGCGCTTTGCCGCCCACACCCCCTATGAAACCCGCCTGGGGCGTGTTCCCGGCCAGGGCAAACGGGTGATGAACAAGGAGGTGGCGGCGGCACTGCGCGACGCGCTGTCGCAGGTGGTGGACGGCGGTACCGCCCGTCGGCTGCAGGGCAGTTTCAACCTGGAAGACGGCACTCAGCTCGTGCTGGGTGGCAAGACCGGCACCGGCGACAACCGCTTCGAGACCGTGGGCCGCGGCGGCCAGGTGTTGCGCTCCCTGGCCCGCAACCGCACCGCCACCTTCGTGTTCTTTCTGGGGGACAACCACTTCGGCACCCTCACCGCCTATGTGCCGGGCAAGGAATCGGACAAGTTCCGCTTTACCTCGGCCCTGCCGGTGCAGGTACTGAAAGGCATGGAACCAATATTGCGGCCCTACCTGCAACCGGGCGGCCAGGGCCAGTGCCACAGCTGGCCGCCAGCCCCGAGCCCAGGGTCCATGACCCATGGAAACGAAGCATAGGGAATAAAGGCGGGCCGAGGGGCTCGCCGCCCCCCATTACTCGCGGCTTCGCGCCTACGGGTAAACAGCCGGCACCAAGGCAGCGGTAGACGCGATTTCACTCGCGTGGCCGGCAACGCCGCTCCCGCATCGTCTGCAGGATCCCGCGACTACCACCGCCCCGGCGGCGGCAGGGGCTCTCCCAACGCCCGGCGCCACAGCCAGTCCATCGCCCGGGGCAGCTCCACCCGTTCGCTGAGCTGCTCCGGCCGGGCCAGGGCCAGCAGCCTTTCCTCCTGCCACTCGGCCACCACGAAGTTGAAACTGTAGCTCGGCTCCTGCCCCATGCGCAGATCGGTGATCATCACCTGGCCTCCACGCTCGCTCATCTTGAAAAACCCCTTGCTGAACCAGGCGATACGCGCCACATGCGCGTTGTGCTCAAGCCCGGGATATAACGCCATCCCCCGTTCATAGCGCGTAAAGGACGGCGGCCGCTCACCATCCAGCAGGGAATAAAATCCTTCCAGGTAGCCGTCCGGCGTGATCACCAGGACCCGCCACAGCAGGGTATTGAAGGCGGTAGGGGTAACAAGACGCCGCTCCACTTCCACCCCCTGCTCCGCCAGGGCCTGATCCACCTTCAGGCCGACCTGCCACTGGGCCAGCAGGCCCCAGCCCAGATAGAGGCCGCTCAGCCAGAGCCCCAGCCGGTTGGCACCCAGGCCGCGGGTGCCGCGCCGCGCCAGGGCCACCGTCAGCCCCAGCAGCAACGGCAGGGTGTAGAGGGGATCGATAATGAAGATGCTGCCGATGCCAAAGGGATAATCGGTAAAAGGCTGGCCCAGTTGGGTACCGTATACCGTCATATTGTCCAGCAGCACATGGGTGACCAGGATGAGCCACAGCGCCAGGGTCCAGGCTCGCCAGTGCTCCCGCTGCCCCGGCAGACGGCAGAGCAGCCAGGCGAACACCGGCGCCAGCAGGGTGAGATAGAACAGCGAATGGCTGCTGCCCCGGTGCTGGGTCATGTTGCTGACCGGGTCGCCGTAATCGATAAACACGTCCAAATCCGGCAAGGTGCCGAACAGCGCCCCCGCCAGGGCCGCCCTGCCGACGCCGGCACGACGGCCCATTACCGCCACGCCGACGGCGGCGCCCAAGGCCAACTGAGAAACAGAATCCATCACCCACCCGTTATCCGGTTATTAAAAAGTTGCGGCCTGGTTAAGGCCGGTTTCTGGTAGCATACGGCTCCTGAGCGATGTTACCGGATCCGCACCCCTTATGCCCAATACCCTTGTCCTGCCCGCCATTCCCTCGCTGGCCAATCCCGAACTGCAGCAACAATTGCAGCAGGCGATCGATCACAAGACCAAACCCCTCGGCGCCCTGGGCCGGCTGGAAGCCCTGGCCCTGCAGCTGGGGATGATCCAGGGCAGCCTCAACCCCGTTATCCGCCAGCCGCAGATAAGGGTGTTCGCCGCCGACCACGGCCTGGCCCGGCACGGGGTTTCGGCCTATCCCAGCTCGGTAACCGCCCAGATGGTGCACAACTTCCTGCAGGGGGGCGCCGCCATCAATGTGTTCGCCCGCCAGCACGGCATAGGGCTCAGGGTGGTGGATGCGGGGGTGGATGCCGAGCTCCCTCCTCATCCGGATCTGGTCGACGGCAAGATCCGCCGCGGCAGCCGGGATGCCCTGGCCGAGCCCGCCATGAGCCTAGACGAATGCCGCCGGGCCCTGCGGTTTGGCATGGCGCTGGTGGCGGACATGCCCGGCAACCTGCTGATTCCGGGGGAGATGGGCATAGGCAACACCTCCGCCGCCAGCCTGCTGCTGGCCCGGCTGGGCGACCTGCCCCTGGCGGAATGCACCGGCCGCGGCACCGGCCTGGACGAAACGGGCCTGGCCCACAAGACCAAAACCTTGCAACAGGTGCTGGCGCGCCACCCCGGCGCCACCGCCCCCCTGGATACCCTGGCCGCCCTCGGCGGGCTGGAGATCGCCATGATGGCCGGCGCCCTGATCCAGGCCGCCAGCCAGCGCCGCATCCTGCTGATGGACGGCTTTATTGCCGGGGTGGCGCTGCTGGTGGCCGAAGGCCTGGCCCCCGGGGTACGCCAGTATGCGGTGTTCGCCCACCGGTCCGCCGAGCCCGGCCACGCCCACTTGTTGCGCCTGCTGGACGCCGAACCCCTGCTCAACCTGGGCCTGCGCCTGGGCGAAGGCAGCGGCGCGGCCCTGGCCTATCCGCTACTGGTATCGGCCTGCGCCTTTCTGAACGACATGGCCAGCTTTGCCGAGGCCGGCGTGAGCGGGAGCGGCCATGCTGCACCATGAGTTGCGCCTGCTGCTGGTCGCCACCCAGTTCCTCACCCGGCTGCCGGTGCCGGCGCTGAACAACTACCAGCCCCACTGGCTGCACCAGAGCAGCCGTTATTTTCCCGCCGTGGGCCTGCTGGTGGGGCTGCTGTGCGCCGGGGTGTTCTGGCCGGCCAGCCTGCTGTTCGGCCCGTTGGTGGCGGCGGTGGCCGGCACCGCCTTCGGCATCTGGCTGACCGGCGCCTTCCACGAGGACGGCCTGGCCGACACCTGCGACGGCCTGGGTGGCGGCCTGACCCGGGCACGGGCGCTGGAGATCATGAAAGACTCCCGCCTGGGCACCTACGGCACCCTGGGGCTGGTGCTGGCGCTGCTGCTGAAAATTGCCCTGTTGGCGGCCATGCCGCTGCCCCTGGCCCTGGCCGCCCTGGTGGTGGGCCATGCCGGTTCGCGGCTGATGTGCATCAGCCTGATTGCCCTGCTGCCCTACGGCGGCGACCCGGAGCACGCCAAGGCCAAGCCCATGGCCCAGCAACTGACCCCGGCCCAGGGCCTGCTCGGCGCCCTGTGGGTGGCGCTGCCCCTGCCCTTGATCTGGCTGTGGCTGCCGCAGCTCTCCCCCTGGCACTGGCTGCTGCCCCTGCTGCTCGCCCTGGTGGTGACCGAGAAAATGCGCCGGCTGCTGAAGCGGCGGCTGGGCGGCTACACCGGCGACGGCCTGGGTGCCACCCAGCAACTGAGCGAACTGGCCATTTATGCCGGCCTGGCCGCATGGGCATGGTGAGGCGGGCCTGATGACACTCTATATCTGGCGCCACCCCACCCCCCTCAACGTCGCCAACCTCTGCCTGGGACGTACCGATCCGGGGGTGGACAAACGCAAATTGCGCCGCCTGGCGGGCCAGATCCAGCGCTTCGCCAGGCGCCATCAGCTCCCCCGGGAAATACGGGTCAGCCCCCTGCAACGCGCACGGGAAGTGGGCAGGATACTGGAACGACGAGGCTGGCGCTGCCGGGTGGATGCGGGACTGACAGAGGCGGATTTCGGCCGCTGGGACGGTTGCCCCTGGCCGCAGATAGACAGGGCCGAGATAGACGCCTGGTGCGCGGACTTCGCCACCTATGCCCCCGGCGGCGGCGAGAGCCTGACGACCCTGTTTGCCCGGGTGGAGGAGTGGCTGGCCCGCCTGCCCGCCGATCCCGTGCTGGCGGTGGGCCACGCCGGCTGGATCAACGTCGCCCGCCTGCTGGGAGAAGGCCAGGGCGTGCCGCAACAGGCGCGGGACTGGCCCAGCCCCGTGGCCTACCGGGCCCTGAGCGTTATTTCAACACTTCCAGCCGCACCGGTGCCACCCCGGCCCGCAGCATGTTGAGCTCGCGCGCCGCCTGCTCCGACAGGTCGATGATCCGCCCCCGGGTATAGGGGCCCCGATCGTTGATGCGCACCACCACCGAACGCTGGTTGTTGAGGTTGGTCACCCGCACCCGGCTGCCGAACGGCAGGGTCTTGTGGGCGGCGGTTAGGGCATTTTTGTTGAAGCGCTCGCCGCTGGCGGTTTTGCGGCCATGATGGGGGTGACCATAAAAGGAGGCCCGCCCCTCGGCGCTGTAATACGGCTTCACCGGCGCCGCCCTGGAATCGCTGCTACAGGCCTGCACCAACAGCAACACCGGCAGCAACCACAGCCAGCGCAGATATCTTGCTTTCACCACTATACCTCGTTGTTCGTTATTGCTGCTCCAGCCAGGCCACCAGCGCCACCGCCTCGGCGGGGGTGCGTACCATCAGCTTGGGGATGCAGCAGATACCGAGCCGGGCGGCATAGGCGCGCAGGCTCTCGTTCAGGGCAGGCAGGGATATTAACCGCTGTTGCCGCTGCCAGTACAGGGGGCCGGCTTCCCGCTGCGACAAAAGGTGCAGCCGCCCCTCACCGTCGATCAGCCGGTCCTCTACATGGGGATGATGGGCCTCGCAGTCTTCCGCGCTCGCCACCCAGGCATAGCCGTGGCCATCCGCAAACTCGATGATCGCCGGCCAGACGATGGGAACTGCTTGATTAATATCGTTCATTTTCAACTCCTCACGGCTGCCTGCCGCCCCATCCGCGACGGTTGCCAAGGCCGTTGCCGGCCGTAAAAAAGCCCCGCGGGCACCGGCTCGCGGGGCTTTTCTCTTGCTTTCTCGTCACATCCCCAGCATCTTCTTGGCTTCGGACAGCAGCCGCATCGACTCATCATGATCCCCCGCATTATGCCGGGCCTCACCCTCGGCCCTCAGCTCGGCCACCCTGGCCGCATCTTCCGCCGACAGCATCGGCATCTCTTCCAGCTTGGCATCAATCGCCCGCATTACCCCGGGGCAACCATGAGCCAGAGCCGCCCCGCTCGCCAGCAGCAACGTCCCGGCCAATAGGGTAGAAATCAAGGAACGCATAGTTGTTTCTCCGCTTGCAAACCACAGTTAGAGGGTAGTGCAGCTCAAGAATAACTGCTAAATCGGTGAATAGTTGTAGCAAACACCTTTACTAACCCAGTTGGTCGAATCCCCCTTTGAGCCGCTTGTCTGGCGGAGAATTGCCTGATGATGCCCTGCCTGTCACGAGGAAATATTTCAACCCACACATCCGTGTGGGGCACAACCCACTAAGCTTGAACAGCTCGACTATCGCAACTTTGTTTCAATCCACGCGCCCGCATGGGGCGCGACCATCGGCCTCGCCCGTAACCACGCCCCGGAGCGGGTTTCAATCCACGCGCCCGCATGGGGCGCGACTTCAGGGTGTCTGTCTGATAGGAGCTTTATGAAGTTTCAATCCACGCGCCCGCATGGGGCGCGACCAGCGTAGTTGTATACCCCGTTTCGGTATAAATTCGTTTCAATCCACGCGCCCGCATGGGGCGCGACCGCACAGTGCCAGAAAACAGGCCAGCTTTCTCCTGTTTCAATCCACGCGCCCGCATGGGGCGCGACGCTCAACGGTACCAGCCTACAGGCCAAGGCGTGGGTTTCAATCCACGCGCCCGCATGGGGCGCGACAGCTCAGCCCCGCTCATCGCAGCGGCGCGACGATGTTTCAATCCACGCGCCCGCATGGGGCGCGACCGAGACCCCCGGCTTCACCATCAACGTCACCTCGGTTTCAATCCACGCGCCCGCATGGGGCGCGACCCACATAGAGGGGCTGGTCCACGTTGCCCTCATTGTTTCAATCCACGCGCCCGCATGGGGCGCGACGTACCCCTGGCTCAAAAGCCTGCCGCGCATGCGTGTTTCAATCCACGCGCCCGCATGGGGCGCGACACGGGGTTGCGCGGCGGTGGGTGTCGATGCCCCAGTTTCAATCCACGCGCCCGCATGGGGCGCGACGAGAAACGGGTTACCTATAGTCGGCTGATGTACGTTTCAATCCACGCGCCCGCATGGGGCGCGACGCTGGACTACATCAATCCAGACCTGCCCTATATCGTTTCAATCCACGCGCCCGCATGGGGCGCGACCCGAGCAAGAAGCGGCAGCGGCAGCCGAACGCGAGTTTCAATCCACGCGCCCGCATGGGGCGCGACTAGATGCGGTGGCGTCCAAGTACCTAGACAAGGTGTTTCAATCCACGCGCCCGCATGGGGCGCGACGCTCTTGCTCTGCCTGTGCTGTCAGGTCTGCTATGTTTCAATCCACGCGCCCGCATGGGGCGCGACTTCCAACGGCCGACCTCTTTACATCTAATACCTCGTTTCAATCCACGCGCCCGCATGGGGCGCGACGAGGTATCTGCTATGACTACTGCTTATATACTAAAGTTTCAATCCACGCGCCCGCATGGGGCGCGACCAAGGCCATCAACTACTTGCAATCCATAGAGTGGGTTTCAATCCACGCGCCCGCATGGGGCGCGACGTCGCACGGGTGCCAACCTGTGGGGGTGGGATAAGTTTCAATCCACGCGCCCGCATGGGGCGCGACAAGAAAGACATGGTTTGCGGTTGAAAATGAAATTGTTTCAATCCACGCGCCCGCATGGGGCGCGACATACCGATTTTGCGCAGTCGGGCGCGGTGTACACGTTTCAATCCACGCGCCCGCATGGGGCGCGACGGTATTCATCGGACTGTTCGCCAAAGGAGCGAAGTTTCAATCCACGCGCCCGCATGGGGCGCGACTCGGCTCAACACTCCCACTATTGCCCGGTATCAGGTTTCAATCCACGCGCCCGCATGGGGCGCGACCACCTGGGCGGTGCGGGTGTAGTTTTCGAACTGGTTTCAATCCACGCGCCCGCATGGGGCGCGACCTACCTGGTGGACGGAGAAGCCTGGTACAACCAGGTTTCAATCCACGCGCCCGCATGGGGCGCGACGAGCAACAATGACGTTCCCGGCGATTCAACCTGGTTTCAATCCACGCGCCCGCATGGGGCGCGACCCGAGGCCACCGCGCTACTGACCGAGTATGGCCGTTTCAATCCACGCGCCCGCATGGGGCGCGACGGGTTGCCGCCGGGAGTGATGGATGAGTAACCCAGTTTCAATCCACGCGCCCGCATGGGGCGCGACCCCCGTCAATTACCGCGATGAATGCCGCCAGTGCTGTTTCAATCCACGCGCCCGCATGGGGCGCGACTCGTGGCGAGTTTGACACTTGTTGTACTAACCGTGTTTCAATCCACGCGCCCGCATGGGGCGCGACGTGTCTGAGGCTATATCAATATCTGCACCATTTCGTTTCAATCCACGCGCCCGCATGGGGCGCGACTGCCTTCCAGCCCGCTACTGAACGGGTCAAACAGGTTTCAATCCACGCGCCCGCATGGGGCGCGACCCTGTGGATATGCTGCTCGCAAGCGCAGTGATGGGTTTCAATCCACGCGCCCGCATGGGGCGCGACACAAATGTCGCTGAATACGGCGCAAGAAATGAATGTTTCAATCCACGCGCCCGCATGGGGCGCGACATTCGAGGCAGTTCAGCGAATTAACCTGTTGAGGTTTCAATCCACGCGCCCGCATGGGGCGCGACTTATTGCATCAACAATGATGGTGTTGCGATTATCGTTTCAATCCACGCGCCCGCATGGGGCGCGACGTGATAAATGTAAACAGCGACGCGAGTATTTAAAGTTTCAATCCACGCGCCCGCATGGGGCGCGACTCTCGCATTCTCTCTTTGTGATAAGTTATTAGGGTTTCAATCCACGCGCCCGCATGGGGCGCGACTAGTTAACGGATGCCAGTGCGCTGATTATCAGATGTTTCAATCCACGCGCCCGCATGGGGCGCGACGAAAGTTTCCAGAGCGTCAACATCGAGCGTAAAAGTTTCAATCCACGCGCCCGCATGGGGCGCGACCTGTTTGCAGTGTGCTGGAAAACGGCAATACTGGGTTTCAATCCACGCGCCCGCATGGGGCGCGACTTAACGCTCTGCCCGGATGAATACGTCAAAAACCGTTTCAATCCACGCGCCCGCATGGGGCGCGACTAAAAGGGCTCCACGTCCGTATATTAAATGTGGAGTTTCAATCCACGCGCCCGCATGGGGCGCGACTGATAAATATGGGGCGATGATGCCGGAGTATGCGGTTTCAATCCACGCGCCCGCATGGGGCGCGACCAAGACGCTGTACCCACCTATTTCGCCCTCACCGTTTCAATCCACGCGCCCGCATGGGGCGCGACTGACAATATCGTTGAATGGATACACGGTTTCTTCGTTTCAATCCACGCGCCCGCATGGGGCGCGACGGGGGCGTGGAAATTCGGGCTTGAGGGGATAATGGTTTCAATCCACGCGCCCGCATGGGGCGCGACGTTGACCGTTATGGCTCGCTGGCAATATCCGGTGTTTCAATCCACGCGCCCGCATGGGGCGCGACTCGAGGTTGGCGAGTTTAACCGTCCAGAGCTACTGTTTCAATCCACGCGCCCGCATGGGGCGCGACTTTTGGCGCGTGTTGACCTCTTCCACGGCCTGCGCGTTTCAATCCACGCGCCCGCATGGGGCGCGACTCGGTGCGGGCGACGGGTCGCCTTGCGGCAAATTGTTTCAATCCACGCGCCCGCATGGGGCGCGACATCATGCCAGCAATCGTTAATGTTCCCGATTTTGTGTTTCAATCCACGCGCCCGCATGGGGCGCGACGACGTCTAATTCCCGTTCAACGATATGTGAGAGGTTTCAATCCACGCGCCCGCATGGGGCGCGACACACTACTTTATGCATATCGCATTTAGCAAAGAGTTTCAATCCACGCGCCCGCATGGGGCGCGACAGACGTGCTGGGCATACTAAGGTCGGCACAAGTGTTTCAATCCACGCGCCCGCATGGGGCGCGACCAGCAGGGATGTACTTTGATGATGTTTTTGCATGGTTTCAATCCACGCGCCCGCATGGGGCGCGACGAGGTTGCCGAGTTTATCCGCCAGTTAGAGATTGTTTCAATCCACGCGCCCGCATGGGGCGCGACTGCGTTAGTCTAACTTGTTAAAGAACAAAGGCAAAATACGCCATAGGCGCTAACCGCCTTGATATCCATAATCATCAGTGTGGCCGACATCAATGACCATTTTTAAATATCTTTATTATCATGCACTTATATCAGACGCTAACCGCCCTGCCTTTCTCTGAGAACCGAAGGTTAGCGATTACAGGATCAAGGGAGCTCTGAGTGGGTCAGCGACCGGCTTGGCACCTACATGTTCCACCTTTTGGTGGCCCTTTTTGCCAAGAAAATAGAAGCGCAAGCTGTCTTCTTCAGGATCGAAAATATCCAACAGCTTGGTTTTGAGATAAACAAACTGATCCGGCGACACCTCGCATTCAAAAACAGAGTTCTGCACCCGTACACCGTGATCCAGGCAAACCTTGGCGATATTACGCAAACGCCGCCGGCCTGCCGCCGTGACAACACTCACATCGTAGGTGATCAGTACCAGCATGTCATTTCACCAGATAAGGTGTGTAGTATTCCGTATCCCCCCGGATATGCCGCGCCAGTAACATCGCTTGGCAATGCGGCAACAATCCGATGGGCACCTGTTCCTGCAAGTAGGGATGCATCACCTCCACCTGCTTGCGTTCCTGATAGGCAACCAGTAATTTCTTCCGTGCCTCGTCTTGCAGGCGAACTGCACCACTTGCTTCGGTAATGAAATCGGCAAGCTGGACCTGACGACGATTGATCATCGTCAACACGAAACGGTCCGCCCAGGATGCGCGGAATTCTTCCAACAAATCCAGAGCAAGACTTGTCCTACCAGGGCGATCCCGGTGCAAAAAGCCGACATAAGGATCGAGCCCAACGCCCTGTAACGCCGCTACACACTCTTGCGTGATCAACGAATACACGAAAGACAGCAACGCATTTACCGGATCAGTTGGTGGTCGGCGTACCCGTCCGTTAAGGGCAAAACCAGAGCCACGCAACAACTCGTTAAACACCGAAAAATAGTAATTGGCGGCCTCGCCTTCAATGCCGCGCGTTTCGTCCAGCTCTTTCGCATGGCGAACGCGCGCCAAGCACCGCGCGAGATTGTCCACAGCCTGCTTCAGTAATGGATTGTCACCGTGATTACGCAGGTCCCGCAGCAAAACTGCACGGCTGTTGGCGATTTTTGCCGCCACCATCAGTTGGGCGATACCATTGTACTGCTCGGGCAGATCTGCCCAACGGTACTGAGCTCTGCGTAACAATACATTGCCGGTTTCCTTGCCCTGCACCCGCGCCAGAAAGCGGCCGTATTCCGTATAGAAAGCCATGCCAATACCCTGCTCCGCGCAGTATCCCATTAAAAACGGTGACACGGAAATCTGCCCGAAACAGAGGATATTGCCCAATGACAATGACGGAAACTGCGCCAATTTCTCGCCGCCATTTTTGATCACAATGGTATCACGCTCTTTATGCAGGTAACTCTCCTGCCTCGTTACATACAGCGTATTGAGCAACTTCTTCATGTCTTGAACAACTCCCTGATATAGCGGGCCGACCCATCCTTGCGAAAGCGATCCGGCTCGCACAAGTTGAAAAGGGAGCAGGCACGGCAGCGCTTTTTGTCATCTATTGGCGGCGGCGTTCGCCCCTCGGCCAAGAGTGCATGGGCCTGCTCAATAGTAAAGATAGTGATCTCCCGGAGCCGGTCGTCTATCGGCACCAATTCACGGCGGCGCACTTCCCAGTACCAGATTGCTCCCTCCCTGATCACGACGTCACGCATTTCCTCTATGCATAGCGCCTGGGCGCAAAGCTGGATACGATCCCAGTCCTGTACTTTGGGCTTGCCACGTTTGTATTCCACCGGACGATACACCTGCTCTTTTCCACCCTCGATTTCCAGCAGATCCATCTTGCCGACCAGTCGGTAGCGTTCCGAGCGTAGCATCACCCCGCGTTCATAACGGATATGCCGACGTTGTTCTGCAGCCCCCGAATCAACGCGTTCGTGCAGTACACGCCCTTCCGCCGTGAAACGGTTCTCCGCCCAAACCTGCTCGACGTGGATCAACGCATACTGCCGAGGGCAGTATGCGTAGTGTTGGAGGGCGGAGATGGAAAGAATATTATCTTCCATGCTCTAGTAGTGTTTCCGAATCAATACGACACCCTCCGGCCATTCCTGATCGTGAATGCTAACTTCGTAGTCGGAAAAATCGCGTGCGGGACCCTGTGATTTTCTGGTGATCTGGACCCGGTCAAATAAGCTATGTGCCGGTGAGTTACCCAGTTTGCTTTCGTGTTTGAAGATGTACAAGGCACGGGTATTCATCAAACCTCGCGCCGCCGAACGGTCATGTTCGAACATATTCAGCAACGACTCCCATAGAAGGTCAAGATCTTCGTCACTGAAGCCTGTCTGTTCGGCCAGATGTGCAGATATAAAACCGTGGGTAACGTAAAGTCCGTAAGGCACGGTAAATTTACGGCCCATTGTGCGGTTATCTCCGCTTTGGCTTTCCGCTTCTTTCTCTGTAGTTACCGCCATACGGGTAATGGAATGCTCAGAAGCGACTATAGGGTCAACTGAACGACCAAAAGTAAGTTGTACAGGCCCACGCACTTGTCCACAGTTCACGCCTGTAGACATAACGGCACCAAAGGTGCGGATATCGAAGAAGTTGCCACACATCCATTGACGCGCCTCTTCAACCTTATCCCCACCTTTGCGCTTTTTGTCATCGCCTTGCAAGGCATCTTCCGCACCAATGGCGATATACGCACGTTCATGAGTTTTGTTGAGAACAGATTTTTCCTTGACGTAAATTTCGTAAGGCGGCTGTTCGTCTTTCGTAATGCCGACATAGTTACGCACTTTTCGCTTTAAACACACGTCGGTGACCAATCCTAGTCCAGTTTCCGCGTCAATACGCGGCAGATTACCGGCGTCGGGATCACCGTTGGGGTTGCCGTCTCTTACGTCGAACAACAGGACAAAATCGTAGCGGTTGGAAATAGCCATTGTTATGCTCCTTATTCAGAAAATTGAGGTTTGGATTTATCAGATTTTTTATAAAATTCCTGGCGTTGGTGGTAATAACCGATGGCAAATCGCCCTTGGTCATCCAGACTGAGTTGAGATGGAAAGCCGTCCGCTTGAAGGTGCTCAAACACTTCTTGAAACAGCTTCTCAAAATAGATTTCCCGGCCTTTTTCCAGCTTGCCCAGATGATGATTTTTCATGCGTAGCAAGATGGGAAGCACACTGGCCGGAGTGCCAGAGGCAGCGGCATAGTAGCGATCGCGGATAGTGGCATTGATACCAGGATTGGCTTCTTCTTGGATCTTTTCCAACAACGCGAACAGGCGACCAACGCGATAGCCTGGATTAGTATTGTTTCTGTCAAGGGACACGGTAATCTCCTTCTCGGGTTGAGTTTGAAATCTGGCTTTGCGATTTAGGAAAGCCTTAATAAGTGCGGCCCGCTCATAGCTCACCTTCTCAGTTTTTTCGTCTTTCTTTCTCTGTACAGCTTTAGTACGTCGGATAGCAGCATTCAGCAGAGTTTGCGGGTAAGGGCTACCATTTAAAATGGCGCGTATCCAATCACCGGCTAGATTAGGAAGAATATTCTCCGACTTTCCCAGTACAGCAATAGAACACAACAATGACCAGAGCGAAAGGTAATCGCGTTGATGAGGATCATGAACTATTTCCAAGTCATGAAAGTGTCGGGAAATTTTCTCCGAAAACTCGGCAACTGTGCCAGTGTTCCAGAAACGCACCGAGATTCGTGCGGCATTGGGAGAAAGGCCCAGAATAAAAAATCTAGCTTCCTTATCTTCCTGCGGCATGGTCCCTTTGTCTACGGCCATAAGCAATGCCCGCACCTTTTCCGTCAAGGCATCCGGATTGTCCTTTGATGGCTCGTTGAACAACGTGGCGAAGTCGTCCTCCATATGGGACAATCGATCTGACCAGAAGACGGTTGTGACATCGCCAATCCTGAATTTTTGTTGTGAATCTCGCCGCAAGAGAACATTAAGGGCTGTCGCATACTTGAACGCCGCTCCCTCAGAAATAGGAAAATTCATACCTTGTTTTTTGTTAAACGAAGCAAATGCCGGCGACTCAAGGTTATTTACTGCCAGAAACGGGGAGGGTTTTTTGTTAATACCCGATATAGGTCTGTGCAGCCTTGTGATCGTCCCCTTATTACCGGAAATCAAACATATGCCTGTAGATTCTTCATCACATTTTTCTTCAGCCAGTCCTGAGCCAACCCACATTATTGCAAGATCACGCAATGACTCTAACTGAGGAACCAAGCAAGTCTGATCATTTATTCTAAAAGACAGATTGCATCCCTTTACGGCAACCACGTCACTCCATGATTTATGCTCAACGATTTTTTCCACCCCGCCTTTATCATAAAAAGATTTAACTGCCTGAACTTCATCAACTTGAGGAAGCCTATCGGCAATCAAATTAATCATCGATGAGAATGTTGCATTCTGTTTTTTTGCGGACTCGACGTCTTTATCGTTATCACTTTTTGGTTGACCAAGTAAATAACCATAGTGATCCCAGAGAAAGTTTGTAGTTTTCCAAGAATTTTTCCCTGACTTTTGTTGCCACATTGGCAATAAAAAAGGTCTTCCTTTTTTAAATTTATCTCCATCTCCCGTAAACTGTAAATCTACAAACTCACCATTAAGATCAATAACAACGACATAAGGAATTACCTTTTCCTCAAAGCCTTCTGGCGAAATCCCACTCTCCGATTCGGCTGCCTTGCGCTCATAGTATGTGTTCAATGCTTGCAAAATCATCCCCGCACCTCCTCACTGTCCCATGCCGGGACCTGGATTACGCCTTGTTCCATTGCCGCGTTGAAGAACTTGGGCATGGGGTTGTGACGGTCACTGTAATCCAGGTCGTACAGCATCCAGCCAAGCGGCCTGTCTTCGGATATGGGAGGGGGCTCGTGGCCAATACTGGATTCATCGACCAGCCGAAAAGCACAGGAAAACTCCCGGACGCCCAGATAGGGTTGGTTGAAGCACTGCCCCTTCCTCGCTCGGCGCTCAAACATGGCTGCGTATTTTCCATAGTCCGAGTTCATATCTTTGGCTTTATCAAAATGCAGCTCCGCATACAACCGGTATTTCACATCGCGCAGAAACAATCCAGCCCGTTGCTGTCGCTCATCTTCCACGTAGAAGCCCATAGGTTCGGTGGATTGACCAGACAATTGCTTAGCTGTAGGTGCCGTAAATACCTTTCCCACTTCATTACGGCGTACAGAAATCCAATTGATCGGATTCAGCACTTCAATACGGGTAATCTGCCAGCGGATTGCGGGCTTCCATAGTATCGCCTCAAAAATGGCGCGCGCGGAGGAAGGTGTGATCACGTCATAGCTGACACGCTCCACTTTCATTTCCGGGCGGGTAAAGCAGGCGTAGTCGCCGCTGACCTCCAAGCAAAAATTGACGGGCATAAAGCCTCCCTTAATCAAAAGACACAATCTTCCGGTTTGCTGGAACACAACGCGTCAGCAGGAAGCAAACCAAGTTGCTCATCATAAGCATTGGTCACACAGACCCCCCAGATGCCTGGTTGCAGTTCCTCAACAGCACCGAGTTTACGCAATGCTTCAAAATCGTGCTGGTACAGGTTCACACTCATGCGCTGTAACTTCCGCATCAGCCAGCGTTCTGATCCCAAGTGACGTAGTTGATCCATCAGTTTGAAACCATTCTCGCCGTAAGGAACCAGTACAGATACACCACTGTCCGGGATCAAACAAAATCTCTGCGCTGCACTACGGAATTGCACTACACCCTGCCGTGCATCCTGGGTCAGTAACGGTAGTATTTGGTGTTTGTCCGGGGTTTCCTGACTGAAATACTGGTTGAAATAGCGTTCAAATAACTGGTGGGAAAGCAGGTCGGATTCCTGCCCGTGCCAAACAGAGCGAGTTGCCTGCTCACCATACAGCAACAGTCCCTTGGCCGGAGACTTGGGCGGCACAAACACCACGACTTTGCCTTTATCCAGTTTACCTTCGCGGTTGCAGCGGCCTGCAGCCTGTGCAATGGAATCCAGCCCCGCCAAGGCCCGATAGACGACAGGAAAATCAAGATCCACTCCGGCTTCTACCAGTTGGGTGCTGACCACCCGGACAGGTTCACCAGCCTTCAAACGCCTTTTGATTGCAGCAATCACTTGGGAACGGTGTTCGCCGCACATCAAGGCAGACAGGTGCACGGTGCCAAGTGGCATCAATTCATATAGCTCACGCGCGTCACGGCGGCTGTTGACGATCACCAGCACGCTGGGATATACCTCAAGCTCAGAGGCCAGAGACGACCAGTCTCGGCGTACATTGAAATCTTGCGGCTTATGGATCTCTGTTCGTTGCATAGCGGAAAATAAGGCGTCTACATTGGAAGTAATCTCCTGCTTGGCATCCAATCCCCGCAGCCGAATTTTTCCAAAGCTGTCTTTCACGGAACCCAAGGCCGGTTGCGTGGCAGTCGAGAGTACCAACGATACGCCATAGTGCTCCGTCAATAACCGCAATACATCCAGAACAGGTTGCAGGAAATCAGGCGGTAACAACTGAGCCTCATCAAGGATAATCACAGAATTGACCAGGTTGTGGAGCTTGCGACAACGGCTTGTTCGCGCGGTAAACAAAGACTCTAGGAGTTGAACGTTTGTCGTGACCACGATAGGTGCATCCCAGTTTTCTGCAGCCAGTCTGGAATGAGCACTTTCCTTTTCGATCTTGTCAGGATCCAGGTTGGAGTGATGCTCTAAAACGGCATCGCCAAAAATGGCCCGGTATTGGTCGGCAGTTTGTTCGATAATACTGGTATAGGGGATGGCGATGATAATACGCTCCTTCCCGTATTTGACCGCATGTTCCAAAGCGAACGCCATACCGGATAAGGTCTTACCACCGCCAGTAGGAACCGTGAGCGTAAATATCCCTGGTGGTTCTTGGGCGGATTGCCGACAATCACTCAATATACCCGCCCGAATGGTATTGACCGCAGTGTTTTCCGCATCCCTGATTTTTTCGGCCATATAGGCATCCAGCTGTGCTTTCAGATCCCGGATAGACCAACCCCCTTGACGGGAAAGGGAGCGTTTCGGATCCATAAAACGTTCGGTGTCGAGAAAATCAGCATCCACTAGACAAGAAAACAGCATTCGCAACCACAAATGCAAACCGTCAACTCCCCCCAAGGGCCTGCTTAACTGCGACTGGACACTGGCTGGTTGGAGGATATCTTGGGGTATTACTGCCCGCAGTGCATCTTCC
The DNA here is from genome assembly GCF_041950555.1 of Zobellella sp. DQSA1. Taxonomy (GTDB): domain Bacteria; phylum Pseudomonadota; class Gammaproteobacteria; order Enterobacterales; family Aeromonadaceae; genus Oceanimonas. The sequence continues at coordinate 1,485,128 of NZ_CP169531.1, read as the reverse complement.
AGATAGCCTTTCTCCGCCCCCTTATCCAATCTATTAGACAGTGCGGCTTCACCGGCTTCCGCTTTGTTCCAATCTGGCAACCCAGCGTGATGACCAGCAATCAAATACGCTAAAAACTGTCCAGCCCCCTTGAGTTGCTGACAAGCATACAGGGCACCAGCAGTCGAGTGATCAACCCGCCCCTGTCCTTGCTCAATATGTGCTTCCGGATCGTAGCCGGATGCTTTTTTGATATAGCTCTGAAAAGCTTGGCGGTATTTTCCCAAGTCATGCCAGATGCCAGCCGCATTTGCCCAGTTCTCACCGCCGAAGAGAGCAGCAAAATCAGCTGCCAAGTCAGCTACCGCACGCAGGTGATCTTCGAGCGCGTGTTCCATCCACGGCCCTTGTTCGGGCTGCCGGACGTGGGCAAGGTAACTTATCTGATTATCTGAGATGTGCATGGCAATCCCTCCAAAAACAACTTTTGGTTGCTCTCTGTAGCACCATTAATGCCGACATTTCACCCATGGAACAACACTGTACATCCACACACGACAACTCAGTTGACAGGTTCGTCAACCCAGCTCGAATTACATTTCTTGCTCTCGTCAAAACAACCACTCCTTCACTTCTCCGTAGTTAGCCAGGATCAGTTGCTGGGCGGCGGGGTTGCCGTCGAGCATTTTCACGCTTACCTGCATCTCGTTGAGCAGGTACTGGGCCAGCGCGGCGCGGGTGGTGAGCCGAAGTTCACCCTTGGTCATGCCGTAGTCGTAGGCCAGGGCCTCCTGCTGTTCGGGGCCGAGGCGGGGGTCGGGCTTGAGGGTAAGGGTGACTTGGGTGTTCCAGGCGGTGTCGGGGGGCAAGGGGGCAAGTTGCGGGCCTTCCGGGCTCGGCTCGCCGTGGAAACGGCTCAGCACCAGGTCGCGATAGCCCTGGGCCTTTTCACACCAGGCGCGCAGGTGCCAGCGCCGGCCGGTGTTAACGAAGCGGATCGGCACTATGATGCGGCCATCCCGATCCGGCTTGCTAACGGCGCCGTAGTCTACTTCCAGCCGCTGGCCTTTTCTTATCGCCAGAACCAGCGGCCGTATCACCCTGGGGCTGACGTTGCGCGGTGTCGGCGTGAGGATGGCATGCTCCAGCCGATAGCCGGGATCAACAGGCATGGCATGGGCGCTTTGGCCGGTCATCCAGTTCAGGTATTCGGCCACATCATCAGAGATAAAAGCGGGCTTGAAGGTCGGTGCGGGCAAATGGCCCTTGCGGGAGGAGCAATAGACCAGGTTGCCGGGCTGCTCCTGCAAATACTGATTGATGTCCTTGCTGGCCTGCTGGCGGCTCAGGCCGAAGAACTGCTGCAAATGGTTGGCGGTGAGCCGCCCTTCCCAATAAACAATCAGCTCAATCAGCCAGTAGCGGCGCTGGGGTTCGGTTTTTATCATGGCATCCGTGCTCTTTGTTTTTTGCCATTAAAGACAGAAAGCGTCGCCGCCGGCAATCGCATATTTTTGACAATCCGCCGTTTGTTGATCCCGGACATAAAAAAACCCCGGCCAGGCCGGGGTGAAACAGAGACCAAACTACAAAAGGGGATTAACGCAACTCGCGCAGGCTCTGGATGCGTTTTTCGATGGGCGGGTGGCTCATGAACAGCTCGCTGTGGCGCTTGCCGTTAATGCCGAAGGCGGCGAGCGAGCCTTCCAGTTCGGTTTCCGGGCCGCGGCGCAGGCGCTCGAGGGCGGCAATCATCTTTTCCTTGCCCACCAGACGGGCGGAGCCTTCGTCGGCGCGGTATTCGCGCTGGCGGCTGAACCACATCACGATGATGGAGGCCAGGATGCCGAACACCATTTCCAGCACTATCACCACACCGAAGTAGGCCAGGCCGCCCAGGCCGCCGCCTTCTTCATCGCCGCGGCTCAGGAAGCTGCTGATGATGTTGGCCACGATGCGGGCGAAAAACATCACGAAGGTGTTCACCACGCCCTGGATCAGGGTCAGGGTGACCATGTCGCCGTTGGCGATATGGCTTACCTCATGGGCCAGCACGGCTTCGGCCTCGTCCCGGCTCATGCTGTACATCAGGCCGGAAGACACCGCCACCAGGGAATCGTCACGCCGGGCACCGGTAGCGAAGGCGTTCATGTCGGGCGAATTGTAAACCCCTACCTCGGGCATGCCGATGCCGGCCTGCTGGGCCTGGCGGGCAACCGTGGTCATCAGCCAGTGCTCCATTTCGTTACGGGGCTGGGTAATAACCTGTACCCCGTAGGCACGCTTGGCCATCCACTTGGACATAAACAGGGAGATGGTGGCGCCGCCAAAGCCGAACACGGCACAGAACACCAGCAGTCCGCCGATGCTGCCCCGGTCGATGCCCAATACCGAGAAGATGATGTTAAGCACCACACCCAGCACCGCTACCACGGCCAGGTTGGTGGCAATAAACAGCAGAATGCGTTTCATAGGGTTTTCCTTAAACAAAGAAGTCTGTCGACATAATATGTCCGAATAAGCAAATTTCAAGACGAGACCGACGAATTATTTCAACCTATTTTAATAAGGGCGACAGATCGATAAAGCCGTCGGCCGCCTCGGCCCCGCTTTCCGCAAGCCAGGGTATTTCACCCAACAAGGGCGCAGAAATCAATTGCTTAAGGGTATCGGCATTCTCCCGATAGTGGCTCATGTGCGGGTCCACCCGGTTCAGCACCCAGCCGGCCACCACCAGGCCGTCGTGGCGGATGGCCTCCAGGGTAAGCAGGGCATGGTTGATGCAGCCCAACCGCGCGCCCACCACCAGGATCACCGGCAGGTGTTCCTTCTTCACCCAGTCCGACAAGAAGTGCCGTTCGTCCAGCGGCAGCCGCCAGCCCCCCGCCCCTTCCGCAAAAATCCAGTCGGCGGCGGTTTCCTTCAGCCGGGCCAGGCCCTCGCCGATACGGGGGATGCTGATGGGATCAAAGGCTTGGGCAGCGGCAATGTGGGGGGCGATGGCCGGGGCGAAGGCGTAGGGGTTGTGCATGGCGTAGGGCAGCGGGATGCTGGACTCGGCCTGCAACCCCAGGGCGTCACTGTTCCTGAGCTCGCCCCCCAGCCAGTCGCAGCCGGAGGCCACCGGCTTGTAGCCCAGCACCTTTTTGCCGGCCTGCCTGGCCGCCCGCATCAGGGCGCGGGTCACGAAGGTCTTGCCCACCTCGGTGTCGGTGCCGGTCACGAAAAACGTTTTAACCATAAATCACTCCATAGGCCAGATGGTAGCTGGCCACAGATTGTCCTTGCCGGTCTTTAGCATAGGCCATATTGAGTCGCTGCCAGGCCTCCTTGCCGAGCAGGCCGGGGCGGCGGTCGCCGTTTATCCGATTGGCGCCGATGCCTTTCAGGTCCAGCAGCAATCCCTTCAGTTCGGGATAGGCCAGCCGGATATCGGCCCGTTCCAGGCGCCAGCGCCGGCCGGTGGCGGCCAGGTGGGCCTCGAGTGTTTCCTGCTCGATAAAGCGGTTGATATGGGCATGATGGTCCACCTGTTGCCAGGCGGCCTCCAGCTCGTGCAAGCTGCCCGCCAGCAGGGTGGAAAACACCATTACGCCGCCGGATCTCAGCCGCGCGCTCCACCGTTCAAGCCAGGCGGCCGGGTCGGCGCTCCACTGCAGGCAGAGGTTGGCGAAGATAAAGTCCAGGCTGTGTTCGGGCAGCGGCGGCTGGTCCATGTCGGCGCAGATGGGCTCCACCTGTGCCTTGCTCGCCGCCTGCTGCAACATGGCCGGCGACAAGTCCAGCACCAGCAGCCGCTCGGCCCGCCGTGTAAGGGCAGGCACGAACCAGCCGCTGCCGCAACCCAGATCCAGGCCGGTGCCGGCCCGGGCCGGAAGCAGGGCCAGCAGATCCTCGCCACTGCGCCGTTGCAGCTCGTTGTGCCGCTCGTAGCTGTGGGCGGCCCGGCCGAAGGCGGCCGCCACCTTTTGTTTGTCGATAAGCTCCATCATGGGCTTACTCCCTTTGCGGCCTCGGTAAGGGCCTTGATCAGTCCCCGGATATCCTCTTGCGTGTGCGCGGCGCTCAGGGTAATGCGCAGCCGGGCGCCACCCACCGGCACCGTGGGCGGGCGAATGGCGCCCACCCAGAAGCCGCGTTCCTTCAGTCGCGCCGCCAGGGCCAGGGTGCAAGCCTCGTCGCCAATTACCAGGGGCTGGATGGCGGTGGCGGAAGGCAACAGCTCGAACGGCAAGGCTTGCACACCGGCGCGGAACTGCCGCACCAGTTGGTTCAGGTGTTCACGCCGGTCGCCGGCCCGGCGCACCAGGCGGATGGCGGCCAGGATGGCGGCGGCCTGGGGCGGCGGCAGATGGGTGCTGTACACATAGCTGCGGCCAAAATTGTGCAGGTACTCCACCAGCTCGCGGCTGCCGCCGACAAAGGCGCCGCTCACCCCCAGCGCCTTGCCGAAGGTACCCATGAAGATCTGCACCTGTTCCGGCGCCACCCCCAGCGCATCCAGGGTGCCCCTGCCCTCCGAGCCGAGCACGCCCAGGCCGTGGGCGTCGTCTATCATCAGCCAGTTGCCGCTCTGCCCGGCCAGGCGCGCAAGCCCCGGCCAGTCGCCCAGATCGCCGTCCATGCTGAATACGCCTTCGGAGACGATCAGGCCCGCTTCAGGCTTGAGCCTGGCCTCGAGTGCGGTCATATCGTTGTGGGCAAAGCGCAGCAGGCGGGCCGGGCTGAGCAGGCCCGCCTCCTGCAGGGAGGCGTGGTTGAGCCGGTCCTGCCACAACAGGTGTTCCTTGCCGAGCAGGGCTTTTATCACCGCCTGGTTAGCGGAAAAACCGGAGCTGAACAGCAGCACCGCCTCCAGCCCCAGCCAGTCGCACAGCTCCGCCTCCAGCTCCCGATGCACGGCCTGGTGCCCCACCACCAGCGGCGAAGCCACGGCGCCCACGCCGAATTCCCGCGCGGCCCGGTCGGCGGCCAGGCGCAGCTCCGGCGCCTGGCTCAGGCCCAGGTAGTCGTTGCCGGCAAAGTTGAGGTAGCCCTGGCCGGCGGACCACAGCAGCCGGCCTGCCACCTTGTCGATAACAGGCAGGCTGCGTTTCAGCCCCGCTGCTTCGCGGCCGGCCAGGCTCAGGTTAAAGGGCATAGAGCTGCTCTCCTAAAAATACCGAAATAAAACCCGCTTAACGCGGAGCCGCCCGCCCCTGGATCCCCGCCTTCGCGGGGATGACGGAAAAGACGCGAAGGTGACGGCAAAGGCGCGAGGCTGACGGCAAAGCGCAGGAGTGGCGGCAAAGCGCGGGGCTACGGAAAGCCGCGGGCTGACCCGTATCCCGTCACTCCCGCGCAGGCGGGAGTCCATTCACACCAGCAGCCTGCATCATCGTCCGGGCCGGCACCTCTGCCTGGATCCCCGCCTTCGCGGGGATGACGGAAAAGACGCGAAGGTGGCGGCAAAGGCGCGAGGCTGACGGCAAAGCGCAGGAGTGCCGGCAAAGCGCGGGCTACGGAAAGCCGCGGGCTGACCCGTATCCCGTCACTCCCGTGCAGGCGGGAGTCCATTCACACCAGCAGCCTGCATCATCGTCCGGGCCGGCACCTCTGCCTGGATCCCCGCCTTCGCGGGGATGACGGAAAAGACGCGAAGGTGGCGGCAAAGCGCAGGAGTGACGGCAAAGGCGCGGGGCTACGGAAAGCCGCGGGCTGACCCGTATCCCGTCACTCCCGCGCAGGCGGGAGTCCATTCACACCAGCAGCCTGCATCATCGTCCGGGCCGGCACCTCTGCCTGGATCCCCGCCTTCGCGGGGATGACGGAAAAGACGCGAAGGTGGCGGCAAAGGCACGAGGCTGACGGCAAAGCGCAGGAGTGGCGGCAAAGGCGCGGGGCTACGGAAAGCCGCGGGCTGACCCATATCCCGTCACTCCCGCGCAGGCGGGAGTCCATTCACACCAGCAGCCGACCTCTTTTTCAGACCTTCAGCCCGCGGCGCCGTAACCGGTCGAATACATTCGACCGGTTACGGCCTCCAGCTGTGTTTTAAGCTTCGTAGTAGAGCGGCTTGGGCGCTTGCTGGGCGGCCAGTTGCTCGTGCAGTTCAATTTCGGTCATCTCGTCCGGTTTCTGGCTTACGCCGCTGGGGCGCAGCCCCAGGCGCCGGAACAGCTGCATATCGCTGTTTTCGTCCGGGTTGGGGGTGGTGAGCAGCTTGCAGCCATAGAAGATGGAGTTGGCGCCGGCCATAAAGCACAGTGCCTGCATTTGATCGTTCATCTTTTCCCGCCCGGCGGACAGACGCACATGGCTCTTGGGCATCAGGATGCGGGCCACGGCGATGGTGCGGATAAAGTCGAAGTCGTCCAGATCTTCCTGGTTTTCAAGCGGGGTACCCTTTACCTTCACCAGCATGTTGATGGGCACACTTTCGGGCTGGCGCGGCAGGTTGGCCAGGGCCAGCAGCAGGCCGGCGCGGTCTTCCGGGCTTTCACCCAGGCCGACGATGCCACCGGAGCACACCTTCATGCCGGCGCTGCGTACGTTTTCCAGGGTGTTGAGCCGGTCGGCGTAGGTGCGGGTGGTGATGATGTCGCCGTAAAACTCCGGGCTGGTGTCCAGGTTGTGGTTGTAGTAGTCCAGCCCCGCCTCGGCCAGGCGGCCAGCCTGCTCACCGGACAGCATGCCCAGGGTCATGCAGGTTTCCATTCCCAGCGATTTCACCTCCTGCACCATCTTCAGCAGGTAGGGCATGTCCCGCTCCTTGGGGTTGCGCCAGGCCGCCCCCATGCAGAAGCGGCTGGAACCGTTGGCCTTGGCCTCCCGCGCCCGCTCCAGCACCTTTTCCACCTCCATCAGCCGCTCGGTTTCCAGCCCGGTGCTGTAACGGGCGCTCTGGGGGCAGTATTTGCAGTCTTCCGGGCAGGCGCCGGTCTTGATCGACAGCAGGGTGCTCACCTGCACCTCGTTGTGGTCGAAGTTGGCCCGGTGCACTTGCTGGGCTTCGAACAGCAGATCGAAGAAGGGGCGTTCAAACAAGGCGAGTACCTGCTCGCGGGTCCAGTTCTGGCGGCTCATGGTTGCCCTATATCCTTAAATTCAAGAGGTGTTTTGCTTGGCTAGTGTAAGGACGGATGCTAGCCTGTCAACCATCAAGATCATAACAAGTTTACATCTGACCAATTTATGACCAATCAAGAATTCGATCTGCACCACCTCTGGCACCCCTACACCTCCCTCACCCGTCCCCTGCCCTGTTACCAGGTAGAACGTGCCAACGGCGTGTATCTGGAACTGGCGGACGGCCGCCGGCTGATAGACGGCATGTCGTCCTGGTGGGCCTGCCTGCACGGCTACAATGTGCCGGAGCTGAACGCCGCCGCCACCGAACAGCTTGAAAAAATGTCCCACGTGATGTTCGGCGGCCTCACCCACGATCCCGCCATCAAACTGTGCCGGGCGCTGGGCCAGGTGCTGCCGGCAGGGCTGGATCGCTTCTTCCTGGCGGACTCGGGCTCAGTGTCGGTGGAGGTGGCGCTGAAAATGGCCATCCAGTACTGGCACGGCCGGGGCACGCCCAAAACCCGCTTCGCCACACTTAGCCGCGGCTACCACGGCGACACCTTCGGCGCCATGAGCGTGTGCGACCCCAACGGCGGCATGCACAGCCTGTACAAGGGCTTTTTGCCGGAGCATATTTTCGTGCCCACGCCCCAAAGCCCCTTCGACGGCGAGCTGGACCCGGCCGATCTGCAGGCGCTGGAAGTGCTACTGGCCGAACACCACCGGGAGCTGGCGGCCCTTATTCTGGAGCCCGTGGTGCAGGGCGCCGGCGGCATGCGCTTCTATCACCCGGGCTACCTCAGGGGTGCGCGCGAGCTGTGCAACCGTTACGACGTGCTGCTGATCGCCGACGAAATCGCCACCGGTTTCGGTCGCACCGGCAAGCTGTTCGCCTGCGAATGGGCCGGTATTACGCCGGACATCATGTGCATCGGCAAGGCGCTCACCGGCGGTTATATGACCATGGCCGCCACCATCACCACGCAAGCGGTGGCCAGCACCATCTGCAACGGCCCGGCCGGGGTGTTGATGCACGGCCCCACCTTTATGGCCAATCCCCTGGCCTGCGCCGTGGCCCTGGCCAGCCTGGAACTGCTGCTCGCCTCCCCCTGGCAGCAGCGCATCCAGGCCATCGAAGCCCAGCTCAGGCACGAGCTGGCACCGGCCCGGGCGTTACCTAAGGTGCATGATGTGCGGGTACTGGGCGGCATTGGCGTGGTGGAAATGAAGGAGCCCCTCAACGTCGCCGAGGTGCAGAAGCAACTGGTGGAGCTGGGCGTGTGGATCCGCCCCTTCGGCAAGCTGCTCTACATCATGCCGCCCTATATCATAACGCCCGACGAGCTCACCAAGCTGACCGGTGCCATGAAGGTCATCGCCGGGCAGTAGCAGCGGGAGCAGCCGCCATCATCGGTCGATTGACATCGACCCTGCGGCCCGGTGAGGTCTGTAGGGCCGAATGTATTCGGCCAAATACGGCGCCGGGTGTGGCGAGGACCATGGCAAACCAGGCATGGGTGAACCGCACCATGGCAGGAAATTGCCGGGCAATGGGGAAGAGTCCGTTGACAGACAATTGACTCCACCCCCTTTTTCCAACGATCTTATGGTTTTACCCACACAAAGGAATCCCACATGCGTTGGGAACACAGACGTCGTAGCTCCAATGTGGAAGACAGGCGCGGAGCTTCGGCCGGCACACCGGCCCTGATGGGGCTGCTGATACGCCTGTTGCCCTGGTTGCTGCGCACCAAAGCCGGACGGATACTGCTGGTGGCCGGCGCCGGCATTTTTGTTGGCGCCCGCATGCTGGGAGTGGATCTGCTGCCCCTGGTCACCGGCCAGCCGACACCGGTCAACCAGCACCGCTCCCTTAGCGCCGAAGAACAAAAACTGGCCGAATTCGTTTCGGTGGTGCTGGCCGATACCGAAGACACCTGGCAGCCGCTGTTTGCCCGCATGGGCAGCCGTTACCAGGATCCCACCCTGGTGCTGTTCAGCGGCCAGGTGCAATCTGCCTGCGGTTTCGCCCAGGCCGCCATGGGCCCCTTCTACTGCCCCGGCGACGGCAAGGTCTATATCGATCTGTCTTTTTATAAGGATCTCAAGGAGCGGCACGGCGCCCCCGGAGACTTTGCCCAGGCCTATGTGATCGCTCACGAAGTGGGTCACCACGTACAAAACCTGCTGGGCATTTCACGCAAGATACATGAAGCGCGCCGCCGACTGCCGGAGGTAGAAGCCAACCTGCTATCGGTGCGCCAGGAGTTGCAGGCAGACTGCTTTGCCGGTATCTGGGGCTTTTATGCCAATCAAGAGCGGCAGCTGCTGGAACCCGGCGATCTGGAAGAGGCCCTGACCGCCGCCGCCGCCATCGGCGACGACAGGCTGCAACAACAGGCCCGGGGCCGGATAACGCCGGACAGCTTCACCCATGGCAGCTCGGAGCAACGGGTGCGCTGGTTCAAGCGGGGATTCGACTCGGGCGAGCTGGAATACTGCAATACCTTCGATGCCGACCGGCTTTAAGCCGGCATCGCCGGCGGGATGTGACATCTCCAATACTTTGGTAGAGGCGGCTTCAGCCGCGTGGCGGACAACGCCGATCCGACACCGCCTGCAGGTTGCGGCGGTGTCGTTAATCCCGTGGCCGGCTACCGCTTACCCACCGCCGACATGGTTTTGGCCTGCCGCAGGTTTTCTACGGCTTTGGGGTAGTAACGGGGGGAGGAGTCGATGGCACGCTGGAACAGGCCGGCGGCTTCTTCATGGGCTCCTTCCATCATGGCGATGTAACCCAGATCGTTCAGGGCCTCCGCCTGGGACATGTTCTTGCGCAGGGCCGCCAGAGCTTCGGACTTGCGCCCCCAGCGGTAATACAACAATCCTAAGTTGTTCCAGGCCCGCTGGTATTCCGGATCCTGGTTTACCGCCCGGGTCAGGGCCCGCTCCGCCTGGGGATATTCGCCTTCCAGATAGTAGGAAAAGCCCAGGTTGGTGTGCAGCATGGCCAGGCCCGGTTGCACCTTCAGTGCGCACTGGTAATACTGCCGGGCCCGCTCGCCCTGTTCCATCATGTCCGCCAACAGCCCCAGGGCATTGTAGCTACGCCAGGGTGACTGGTTATCGGTGACGCAGTGGGCCACATTGGCAGCGGGCGCCTTGAGCCGGGCCAGGTCGGCGGCCACCACTTCCTGCAACAGGGTTTCCGCCTCCCGGTGGCGTTTCATGTCCACCAGCAAGAGGGCCAGGGCTTCTTTCAGATCCTGCCTTGCCGTATCGATGGCCATCGCCTGGCGGTAGGCCTGCTCGGCCCGGCTATTGCTGCCGCGCTGCTGCTCCAGCAGGGCGATGTTGAGATACACATCGGCCTTGTTGAATTCCCTGAAGGCCAGCGCCTGGGTATAGGCATAAATCATGGCGTCCGGATTGCCCGAGGTTTGCGACTGGGCGATCAGCATGCGAACCTCCGCCGCGTTGCCGGGCTTGATCACGCCCGACCCCGGTGTTTTCGGGCCCGACAGTTCCTCGTCCTGCTGCCCGCTGGTCGCGGCACAACCACTCAGCAGCAGCACTATCAAGCTTATGGTGAGCTTTTTCATCTTGTTGTCCTCAGGCCAGTCCCTGGCCAAAGCTGTTTACATCTCGTTAATGCTAGTAGGGTCGGGAATCATCGGCCAGCTTGCACATCCTGGATTAATGGGCTCCGCCCCTTTACATCCCCCCCATCACTTTGAATACCTTCAATAGTGCTGGGCCTACCGCCACAATAAAAAACGAGGGCCAGATAAAAAATACCAGCGGGAAAATCATTTTGGTGCCTATCTTGGCGGCCAGCTCTTCCGCCTCCTGCTTGCGCTTGATGCGGTATTCGTCCGCATAAACCCGCAGGGTTTCGGCGATGCTGGTACCGAGCTGGATGCATTGGTTAATGGCCACGTTCAGGCTGCGGAAATCCTCCAGCCCGGTACGCAGAATAAACTCCTCGAAGGCCTGCTGCATGGTCAGGCCCGCCCTCAGCTTGGCGGAAACCAGGGTCAGTTCCTGAGCCAGCTCTTCATGGCTCATGCTTACCTCTTCCGCCACCCGCTGCAAAGCCGCCTTGAAACCCTGCCCCGCCTCGGTACAGACCACCAGCAAGTCAAGCGCATCGGGCATGGCCATTTTCATCTGGTTCATACGCTTATCGGCTAGTCGTTCCAGGATAAATACCGGCAAGATATAGGACATATAGGCAATGCCCGCCACTAGTAGCAGAATCATATTAAAAGGCAGCCGAGAAACCTGGCTAAGCAACATAAAACTCAAGGCTACTACCAGCAGTATCACTATCACCCGAATGCCGTTGAATACCCTGTAAGCCGATTCCTTGTGAAAACCCGCATGCACCAGCAGGGTGCGGATACGGTGGCCGTTAAAGCCGCTGCCATTCTGTTTGGCGATAACCAGCCGTTGTTCCAGGGTTTGCTCGCTATCGTCAACGTCTTGCTGTATGCCTTTTAGCTGCCGGCGGTAAGGGCTGGCTACTCCGCTGGCCACCAGGGTCAGCCCCCAGAACAGGGTAATGGCGGAAAGCCCGACAATGCCGAGCAGCAGCCACTGGCGCAGTTGCGGATCGGCAAGTACCTGCCCTGCCAGTTGATTGAGCGTGTCCATATTACACCTCTATCTTGATAATTTTGCTGATCCACCAGGTGCCGATGGCCATCCCTGCCCCGCCGAATATCAGCAGCCTGTTGCCGTCAGAAGTGCCAACCAGTTCGCCAATATAGCCAGGAGTGGTCACATACATAAGTGCAAAGAGTGCAAAGGGCGTCAGCACCAATACCCAGCCCGACATACGGCCCTCGGCGGACAAAGTGCGCAACTGGCGATTGAACTTGAAACGTTCGCGGATAACTCGCGCCAGTTTGTCGATATTCTCCACCAGATTGCCGCCGGTTTCCCGCTGCACCTGCACCGCGCTGATCAGCGCCATATTGGAGATGCTGGGCACCCGCTCCAGCAGCCCGGTCATGGCCTTGCGTACATCTTTGCGGTAGTTGATATCGGCAAATACCAGGGCGAACTCCCGCCCCAGCGGGTTGGGCATCTGTTCGCTAATCAGTTTGATGGTATCGGCAAAGGAATAGCCCGCCTGCAGCCCCCGTTTCATGATGTCCAGTGCCTCGGGTAACTGCTGTTCATACAGCACCAGCCGCTGCAGGTAGTTGCGCTTAAGCTTGAAATGAGCAGCAAAGGAGGGCAATGCCAGCATAAAAAGGCTTAGCCAAAAATTATGCAGCCAGAACCAGCTTATCAGTACCAATACCAGGCTGATGGCCCCCACCATCAGCACCAGTTGCCAGGCATAAAGCTTCGAGCCGGCCAGCTCCAGGGAAAAGGCCACCCGCTCCAGTATCGGCAGGGTTTCTATCTTGCGCAGCAGCGGCGACAGGGCATCCAGCTTTTTGGTGCGATAAATGGAGGCCTGGGCCTGCTCCCGGTTTTCTTCCGCCAGCGCCTTGACCCGGCGTTTAAGCAGGGTGGAATAATTAAGGCGCGGCTGGGTTACCGGCACAAACAGCGCCATGCTTAACGCCACCACCGCCAGCCCCACCAGTGCCAGAAAAATCAGGGTATTCATGGCAACCTCCCGCTAGAAAATCCCTTTATGCAAGTCGGCGTCGCCAAAGAGGCTACGCGGCAATACCATGCCCCGGCATGCCAGCCGGTCATAGAAGTTGGGCATGACCCCGGTCGGTTTGTGGCGCCCCAGCACATTGCCTTCGGCATCGATGCCGGTACGTTCGAAGGTAAAGATTTCCGACATGGTAATGGTTTCGCCTTCCATACCGTGCACTTCCTGCATGCTGACCATGCGCCGCCGGCCGTCTTCCTGCCGCTCGAGCTGGATGATTAAATCCAGCGCCGAAGCCACCTGGGCCCGGATGTTTTTAATCGGCATATCGAAACCGGTCATGGACACCATGTTCTCGAGCCGGCTCAGGGCATCCCGCGCGCTGTTGGCGTGCACCGTGGTCAACGAACCCTCGTGGCCGGTGTTCATGGCGGTCAGCATGTCGAAGGCCTCGGCGCCGCGCACCTCCCCCACCACGATCCGATCGGGCCGCATCCGCAGGGTATTTTTCACCAGCTCCCTCAGCCCCACCTCGCCCTTGCCCTCGATATTGGAAGGCCGGCTTTCCAGCTGCACCACATGGGGTTGCTGCAGTTGCAGCTCGGCGGAGTCTTCCACCGTAATGATGCGCTGGTTGGCGGGAATAAAGCTGGACAGGATATTAAGGAAAGTGGTTTTACCGGTGCCGGTACCGCCGGAGATCAGGATATTGAGCTTACCCTTGACCACCGCCTCCATCACCTGGGCGATGGCCGGTGTAATGGTGCCGAAGTCGATCAGGGTATCGACGGCCAGCTTTTCCACGGTAAAGCGGCGGATGGAAAGCGTGGGGCCATTCAGCGCCAGGGGCGGAATAATGGCGTTAACCCGGGAGCCGTCTTTCAGGCGGGCATCCACCATGGGAGAGAGCTCGTCGATACGCCGCCCCACGCTGGACACGATACGCTCGATAACGCCCATCAGGTGTTCATCGTCCCGGAAGGTCAGCGGTACCCGCTCTATGCGCCCGCGCCGTTCCACATAAATGCTCTGGCTGCCGTTGACCATAATATCGGCAATGGTGTTGTCGGCCAGCAAGGGTTCCAATGGCCCCAGGCCCAACACTTCATCCAGGATCTGGCGGATAATCTTCTGGCGGGAAGCCAGCGACAGCGGCACGGGAGACTCCTGCATCAGTTGCAGGCAGAGCCGTTCTATCTGTTCGCTGGCCTGGGATCTGGACACCGTCTGCAACATGGGCAGGTCCAGCATATCCATCAGCTTGGTATGCAGCCGCCGTTTATGGGCTTCTTCTTCGTGGTTGAGGATATAATCTTCAAGGTTCATCCATGACCCCCTTGGCCTCGGCTATTTTTTGCCGAACAGCCGGTTAAGTAATCCCGGTTTGGGCTCGTCCTGCCCCGGTTTGGGTTGCAGCGCCTGGGTAATATGATTGAAGGCATCAACCAGTTTATGACTGCGTTTTTCCTCCGCCACCAGTCTGCCCAGGTCGGTGCAGGTTTCGGCCATGGCAAAGTCGTTGGGCAAGGTAAAAATGCGGGTAAGCTCGGTGGCTTTTTCTATATCCTTGAGGGAAACGTCCTTTTTCTTGTCGTAACGGTTAATCAACAGCAGGATGCGCTCCTTGCCGATGCCCAGTTCATGACGCAATTGTCGCAGCAGGTAAATGGTCTCGCGCAGGCCCGCCAGGCTTTGCTGCATGATCACCAGCACCTGGTCGGCATTTTCCAGCAGCGGCAGGCTCCAGCTTTCCGGGCCGCGGGACATATCCACCACTATATGGTCGTACTGGCCGCGCACCAGGTGCAGCAACTGGGAACACTGGCGGGCGGAGACACTTTTTTCATCGTGCAGCGGCAAGGTGGAGGTGGGCAGTATATCGAGCCGGTCGCGCGCCTTGCTGACCATGCCGCCCAGCGCCATAGCATCCAGTTCACCGGCCCGCAGCAAAGCCTCGTTCAGCCCCCCCTGCTTGTCTTTGATGTTAAGGTAGTCGGCCAGGGAGCCGTAGCGCATATTGGCATCCAGCAACAGTACTGTTTGCCCGGGCTCGGACCCGTTCAAGGCATGCCCAAGGTTGGCACAGACAAAGCTGGCCCCGGAGCCGGGCTTGCCGTTGACCACCACGGTAACCGGCGCCAGCCGCACACTGGCCGAAATTTGCGCCGACACTCGCACCAGGGCCGACCACAACTCGACCGGATCACACTCGAAAGGCAGAAAATCCAGGGCCCCCATGCGCATGGCGCGGCGTACCAGGGCGGTGTTTTTAGCATCGCCCACAAAAATCAGGGAGCGCTCTTCCCCCCCCTTGCGCTCCAGTTCGTCGTATACCGGGGCCATCATGGGGTGATCCACCAGCAGCAAGACCTGGCGCTCCCCCTTGGGCAAAAAGTCCTGGTCGTTCAGCTTTTTCAGCTGCAGCTGGCTGCTATGGTGCAATTTGACTTTCAGCAGGGGCCAGAGCCGTTCATCCGGATCCATGATATTCAGCTGCAAGGGGCAGGACAGGGCCGGTAATGGGTGCATCCCTTCTCGCTCCAGCTCCACTATTTTGGCGTCAGTCATCGGTTTATTCCTCAGCTTCCCACACAGGGGGCCTCACTCAAACCACCATGATCCGCGGTACGAATTCGTCCTAAATTCTCGGATCTCAATGTGGTGGCGAAGTCGGGAGCAAACATGCTCAAATCAACGGTCAACGGCAGTACCATTTCATAACGGTAATTGGCTATACGGCTGCGCACATAGAAGATGCTGCCGTAATCGACCCCGGCCGGATCCGCCAGGGCGGTTCCGCTATTACGATCAAGGTATTCCAGGGTGATGTTTGCCGGGGTAAAGCCCGGCAAACTGCCGCCCACTTCATCCACGACCATGCCCGCAACGGCACCATTGACCCCTTCATCCACCAGGCATACCGCAGCCAGGCGGGCGGCTCGCCTGGAGGCCTCATTCAACAGGTTCCAGGTATACATCAAACGGCCAACCTCCATCACCGCGAACAACACCAGGAACACCACGGCGCCCACTATGGCAAACTCCACCGTGGTGGTGCCGCTTTGCCGGGAAACTTGGACACTCATTGCAGCACCCTCATGGTCATGCTGGTTTGCAGGGGAAAATCCAGCGACAAGGTTTCACCGAAAAAGGTATTGAAGCCAAGCCCGAACATGGGCTGCCAGCTGTAGCTGACCCGGATCTGGATATAAGGGTCGCCATCTATCGCCGGCACCTCAAAAGGCCCCACAAAGGTGATATCCCCCGCGGCCAGCCCCGGCAATACGGGAGCGGTACCGACAACTTCCTGGCCGTAAAGAATCAGGTTCCTAACCTTTTGCTCCATCTCCGCCGTCAGCTCGAAGGTGCCACTGTTATCGCTGGCGCTCACTGTTCTTGCCCCGGCCCTTACCGCCTGGGTCAGGGTATTGTATTGATACAGCATGCGGCCAAACTCACCGATGGCCAGCACCAGCAACAGCATAATCGGCATGACGATGGTTGCCTCTACCGCGGCTAACCCTCGCTGCCTTGTGATAAGTGAAGTCCGAGTTTTCATCAGGCCCCCTTGCCATCGGGGTCTTTGTAAAGCACCAGACGATCCAGCCCGCTGGTGCTGTCACTGAAGCCGCCCCCTTCCGAGGTGCAGTTCTTGACGAATTCGGCCACGATAAACTGGGTAGTACCGGTACTGCCGGTCACCTTCTGGCTGAGGAACATGCAGGCAAAGCCAATCAGCTCCAGGTTGGTCGAGCCCGGGTTATGGCCGGTACAGTCGGCCACCGGCACACTCACCTGACGCCGCTTGGGCAGGCAGTGCTGGGTTGTGGGGCTGGTGCTGTGCACATTATTGAAGTAGTCATTATACCCCTGCAACTTGCTGACCAAGCCGGAGTCTTCGGGCAATACGCTGCTGGTACCGTCGGGGTTGTCAAACTCGGTGCCGTTGAAGTTCACCAGCTCCAGGCCGGTAGAAGCGGCATAGTTGGGCACGGCGCAGTCGGCGTAATAGGCATCGGCGCCGCCGTTCGTCGGGGCATCCAGCGGTTCCCGCATGTTGCCACTGTATTCCCCGAAGCGGGTATTCAGGCCCGTTTCGGTCGGCCCGACCATATTCCCGGTTTTGGTTCTCAGTTCGCCATCTTCCAGCAGGGTGCTGCACTGGCCGTCATGAATGTTGCCGGCCAGGCCATCCCTGAACTCATTGGCGCCACCGCCCACGTCACCAAAGTCCAGGGCCAGGAAGTTGCCGGGGCCTACCGCTGAAGTGGCATTGTGGTTGGGGGCCTTGATCACCAGGATATCCCCCCGATCGTTTTCATCCGAAGGCGTAAAACCGAAGGTATAATCCGGCGAGTTTTTATTCTCCAGGTCGCCGGCGCACATCAGCAGGGGGATGAGCTGGCAGGGGTTTTCAATGGGTGGGCTGGCCCCGGCCACGGCGGAAGCGCCGACCTGCCACACGTCGAGTACTATCTGGGACAAGAACTGGGTGACGGGAACGGTATCCAGTATTACCCGGATATAACGGGCGTCGGGATCACCGGGTGCATCGGTGAATCCGGGATAAACGGTTGTGGAAAACTCGATCGTTACGGCGTCGGCCAGGTTATCGATATCCACATTCACCGCGCTAAACCCCTCACCCGTAAAAATGGTGCTAAGGGTGTCGTATACGGCCTGCTCGGCATCGGCGTGGCTGCCGCCGTCGTCCAGGGTCTTGGCGCCACTTAGCGCGGCTGAGTCCACCGCGTCCTGTACCCGGGTTTTGTTCAGCAACAAATAACCGCCGTCCAGGGCCAGGGCGGTGAAGGCCAGCAGTACAAACAGCGCCACCGTTACCAGTATGAGCACGGCGCCTTTTTGCTGCTTCCTGTGCGATAGCGCTTTCATGGCATTCACTCCTGCTAGTCGCCAAAGTTCAGGGTAACCTGGGTTTTACCCTCGGCCGGGGTTTCCGCCCCTTTTGCGTATTTGCCGTAGAGGGGTACCCCATAGTTGCCATCCAGGGTCAGCGCGGCTATTTTGCCGTCGTTACGGGCCGGGGCTTCCGGATCCATAATCTGCAGTTCGTTCAGATCCTGAATGCTCTCGCCCATGGCAAAGTTGTAGTGCCGTTCGGTGGCGCAACCGGCCAGCAGCCCGGCGGCCAGTAATGTCAGTAGTATCGGTTTCATCGTGCTGCTCCTATAAAGACTGGCCGTAGGTCTGCTCCATACCGCCTTCGCCCATTGCCGGGTTTACCCCGGAATTGCCGGCAGGCTGGGCCAGGGGAGTGCTGTCGCCCACCCGGGTGCGCTCCGACATCCGGCCCAGCAGGTAGAATTCCACGTCGTTGGGCTCGATAAAGCCGTCGGTGGGCAGGGTAACCTGCTGTTTATCGAAGGGGCGCACCAGGCGGGGGGTAACCATAATCACCAGTTCGGACTCGCCCTTGATAAAGCTGCGGCTGGTAAAGAGATTGCCCAGGATGGGAATGTCCCCCACAAAGGGCAATTGGCTTACCGACTCGCGGGTGCTTTCGTTCAGCAGGCCGGCAATACCGATGGTCTGGCCGTCGCCCAGCTCGACGGTGGTGCCGGCGCTGCGCTTGTTAAGGGCGGTGATATTGCCGAAAATGGGAATTTCGGTGGTATTGGCCACGGTCGGCTCGCTGACCGCTACATTCAGGTTAAGGTTGATTTTGCCGCTGTTCAGCACCACCGGCGTGAACTTGAGCCCCACCCCGAATTCCTTGTATTCGATGGCAATGCCGTCTTCATTGGGTACGGGAACCGGAAACTCGCCACCGGAGAGAAACTCGGCGGACTGGCCGCTGATGGCGGTAATGCGCGGCTCGGCCAGCACCCGGGCCAGGCCGCGGGTTTTGGCCAGATCCAGCGCCACCTGGAAGATGTCGTCCTTGCTGCTCCAGTTGCCCAGCAGGGTATTGGTGCCAAAGTCGGCCAGGTGGCCCACGCTGTCACGCAGCAGGGTGAAGCTGCCGCCCCGCAGGCTCAGGCCGAAGGCGGATTCCCAACTGCGGGACGTGTCCCGCGCCACCTCGGCCACGGTAACTTCCAGCATCACCTGCTGGCCGCCGCCCACGCTCATCATGTTCATCACCTCGGAGCGGGCCGTGCCGCCCTCGGCGGCCACCACATAGCCCCGGGCCAGCTCATAGGCGGCGTTGAGCTTGCCGAGATCCGACACCTCGCCGCTGACCACCAGTTGCCCCTGGGAGGTATGCACCTGAATGGGCTCGTTGGGCAGGAAGCGATACAGCCGTTCTTTCAGCCCCTGCAGATCGTGGCTGACCTCGATGTCGTACACCTGCATCAGGGCGTCGTCCATGTCCCAGATCATCAGGTTGGTGTGCCCCAGCGACTTGCCCACCAGGTAGAGCTCGCGATCTTGCAGCACCAACACGTCGGCAATGGCCGGGTTGCCCACCGACACCCGGCTGGCGGACCGGTCCAGCATCAGTGAACGGGATTTATGAATGGGCAACTGCACTTCGTTGCCCGCCTGCTGCAAGGCGCCTCCGGCCCAGAGTTGCCAGGGCGACAGCAGCAATACCGCCCCCATGATTGCGCTGATAATGGTTTTCATAGCCACCTCCGTGTGAAGCTTTTTATTCATTAGCCTGTTATTCAGCTTTTAATGGGTATTTGCTGCTGGCTGGTGCCCTTGATCAGATCAATGGTGGCCTGGCGCGGCCTGGCCCTGGGCTGGGGCGCGGCCGGCTCTACCGCCGCCGGTGCCGGCTCCGGAGCCAGCGCCGCCGTGACTTCAAGGTCATGCTCGTCGTTGGGGTTGCGCAAGGCCAGCTGGATACGACCATTGGAACTGGCATTGACCAGGCGTTCGGCCTGCTCCGGGTCTACCTCCAGGGTCACGGCGCGCACCAGCTTGGGTCGGTTTTCATCGGTATGCTGGGTTTGGTCTACCGCCAGAACCTTGAGGTTTTGCAGCACGGTGCGGGTCATGTCGCCGTCGGTAAACAGAATGTCGACCCGGTTGCCGGGCAACAGGAAACCGGCCACCCCGATCACGTCGTTCACCCGCACCGTTACCGCCCTCATGCCGGGCTCCAGCAGCACGGAAAGGGTGCTGCCCTGGCCCAGGGGGGCCAGCCGCTCTTTGCGCAGCATATCGCCCCGGTACAGGTTGTTTTTGGCCACCATGTTCTGCACCTGATCCAGGCTGGTGAGGGCACCGGGCGGCACCAGGCGGGAGTCGATGTCGCGCAGTTGAACGTGCAGGGGCTGGATGGGGGCACCGGGCACCAGATCGATGGCGGCCACCACCACCTGGGTGGTTTCGGTGTCGGTTTGCGCCAGGGCGGCACGGTTTTGCTGATTAAGCCAGTTGTTTGCCATCCAGGCAGCGGCGAGGCCGAATACCACGGACAATACAAACAACAGCAGGGTACGTGTTTTCATAACCTATCCTTGGTTTCCCTGTTTATTTATCCTCGCCACAGAGTATAGTCAGTGCACACAATACATGTTCCATGCCTGGCGCAAAATTTCTTCACTCAATGGCCGGCCGGCCTGGCCGTTAAAATGCATGATATCGCGGGCGATACCCAATATATCCCGCGGGTAGCAGGCAATCAGCGGTTTGGCGTTGTTTTTATGCAGTTCATCTACCATAAAATTGAACAACTGCTCGGTGGCCACCAGCTGGTATTTTTCCAGGTTCATATTCCAGACCTGCCGATACAATTCCACCGGCATGGCCTGCAGCTGAATCTTATAACCCAGGCGGCGTAAAAACGCCTCGTCGGCAATGGTTTCCGGCTCCAGGTTGGTGGAAAACACCAGTATCTGCTCGAAGGGAATATCGAAATGCAACCCGTTGGGCAAAGACAAAAAGTCGCGCCGTTCTTCCATCGGCACTATCCAGCGGTTAAACAGCTGGTCGGCGGAAAAACTCTGCCGCCCCAGGTCGTCGATAAGAAAGACGCCGTTATTGGCCTTGAGCTGCAAGGGCGGGCTGTATTGCCGGGCCTGGCGGTCGAAGTGTACTTCCAGCATATCCAGCTTCAATTCACCGCCCACCATGACCAGCGGGCGCCGGCAGGGAATATAGCGTTCATCCCGCTCTTCTTTATCCGGTTCGTCCAGCCGCCAGTGATAGAGGGGATCGAATACCGGGATAATGGTATTCTGCACCGCGATGGCATGGGGCACATAAACACTTTCATCGAAAATCTGGTTAAAGCGGTGGCACAGAAAACTTTTACCGGTGCCCGCATGGCCGTAGATCAGCAGGGGCCGGCGTGAATTCAGCGCCGGCCCCAGGGTATTGATAAGATCCTGACTTATCACCATATTGTCCAGCGCGGCCACCAACCGCTCGCGGCGAATGCTGCGCTCGCCCAGGGCCTGGGCCAGCACCAGCCGGTTATAGTCGGCCAGGGGAATGGGCGCCGGGCCTATATAGCCGTCGCGGGCGCTGTGTTCCTGGGCCTCGTACTGGCCCTTGCCGGTAAGGGCATAGCGAATGGGCTCTTCCATCCGGCCCGAGGCGCGCACCTCCACCAGTTGCAGGGTTTTCAGCTCCTGTAACAACGGCTCGACAATGCTGCCGCGCAGGCAGAGCCGCTCGCTCAAGGTGGGCAGCGAGAGGCTGCCTTCTTCCTGCAAATGGCGCAGCACAAGGCGAAACAGCAGCTCGCGGCTAAGGCCGGTGTCGGCCAGGGTTTTGGGTTTGGGCAAATACATCCTTGTACCTCCTGTTATAAGCCGAAAGCTTGAAGCCAGAGGCTGGAAGTTGCCGGCAGCATCAGCAGGGGGCCTGCACCGCCCCCTGCCGCTTTTGCAGGGTCGAATTTATTCGCCCCTACGACACCAGGGTAAAAATATTAAAGTGGTTCAGCGCCACCGCCAGCCCGGCCCCCAGCGCCAGGGCCGGGCCATAGGGCACCTTGAGTCCGGCTACTTCATTGTCGACCGGCGCCAGATAGCGGCGGGTACCCAAAATAATGCCGTAGCGGCTAAAGGTGGTTTTAAAGCCCTGCCAGCCCACCCGGCGCCAGGCCAGAAACAAGACCAGGGGCAGGCCGATAATCAGGCCATAGAGCAGGGATTCCAGAAAGACCTGCCAGCCCACAAAGGTGCCGATGGCCAGGCCCAGCTTGACATCGCCGCCAGCAAGAAGCCGAAAGAAAAACAGGGGGAATAATAAAACAAATGCATACACCAGCCCAGTCAGACTAAAAGGTACTCCTTGCCCCAAAAATCCGTGATAAACAAAAGACAATGGAATAAAACTTAACGTCAGCCAATTGGGTATCTTATGACTTATCAAATCCAACCATATCGCTGAACCAAGAAACGCAAACAATGGTAGCTGTTCCATAGCGTCACCATTTACAAAAAGATGCAGAGTAGTCTCACTACCCTGCAGCCTTAACTTAAATAATCAAGAGCAAGTGTCACCAGCATTATTGGCGTCGGCGAGTGTATCGCAAAGACCACTAATTGCCTCTTCTACTTCTTGGCCTAGCTCTGTAAATGCCAAAACCACCGTAGCTGCAACCAAAGCACCGGCCACCGCATATTCAACCGTAGTCAGACCATCTTCATCTTCGATAAGACGATTCAATTCTTTTAAAATCAACATAAAAATACCCTCTATCCTTGTTGCGTATTTTTACTTCCATACTAAAAGTCATGGAAAGCACTGATTACCACTAAAGAAGCCGGATACTTCCGGCAATTGAACATGCATAACGCACATCCGGAATACTCATATAGTCGCGCCGCCTCCTTTCCCGCTCGATTATATGCCCCGGACAGGTTCCGGTCCCAAGCAAAGTGCTTACATTAGGTATAGTGCAGTCCTGCAACCCCGCCCATATCAAAAAAGCGGACTTTTTTAGAAGCTTTACCCGCCGGATCCGGGCTGACCTTTCTATTTTTTAGAAAACCGGATTGCACCGTACTCAAATGGATTAAAAAAGCGTTATCTGGTCATCAATTGGTATGGTTGCTCGAATAACAAACGGCTTTTATGAGAGAAAAAATGCTAAGCGAGAAGCCATTATAACAAGGCGGCGTATGTTGCTGCCGGCGGCACTTGCCCGGCAGCTAAAGCGCCGGCTACGGCAACAACCGGCCGCCCGCAAACAGCCGGCAGGATTGGCGGCAGTGGCGCATTAAGATATATAGAGCTTTTGATTTAGCTACATTTTTTTGGCTTGCCATTGGAGCTGGTGCAACCGTTGCCATTGTTACCGGAGCCACTACCGCTATCGGTGATGTTATCATCCTGGCCGGGAGTGCCGGTTTCTGCTCCTCCGCCCTCGCCGGGCAGCTGCGCCAGCAGGCCGGCCAGTTGGCTGATGGAGGCGTCCACGGCGATGGACAGAGCGGTAAAGGAAAGCGCCACGGTGGCGCTGAGCAAGGCGCCGGCCAGGGCGTATTCCACCATGGTCAGGCCCCGCTGGCGTTTTGTTGCTATTTTTCCGTTGATGTTCTGCATTGTCGTCATCCTTGTGTACTCATCCATTCCGTTGGTGGGCCGGCTCAGGGTTCTTCCTCAGTGTCTCCCCCCAGCAGCCGGGCCAGGTAGAAGATGACCCTGGCCACGGCCCCGCCGAGCTGGCCGAACGCCAGGATCACCGCTATGGCCAGCAGGGTGCCGGCCACGGCGTATTCCACCTTGGTAATGCCCTGCTCGTCCTGCAGCAGCAGTCTGATTTGTTCAACCAGCATATGGCGTCCTTGTGGCTGGTGGTTACTTGATCCGTTGTTCCTTGTTCCTTGTTCCTTGCTCCTTGTTCCTTACTCCTTGTTCCTTACTCCTTGCTACTCGTGTCCGGGCGACTGCCCCTGGATTCCCGCCTTCGCGGGAATGACGAGGGTGGTCACGGGAATGGCGAAGATGGTCGCGGGAGTAACGGCGAGCTTCCTTCGCTCCATTTACACTTGCTGGCCCGGTGATGTCTGCCCTGGATTCCCGCCTCCGCGGGAATGACGGGGGTGGCCGCGGGAATGACGGGGGTGGCCGCGGGAATGACGGAGGTGGCCGCGGGAATGGCGAGGCGCCTCATACATTATTCCCATAAATATCCCTGGCAAAAACCAGGCGGCCCTGTTCCACCCAGGCGGTGAAATACACCAGGTAAACGGGCACCCGGCCGGAAACCGGCAGAATGCGGGTCTGGTTGCCCGCGGGTAAAGACCAGCCCAGGCCGGCGGCCAGCCGTTCGGGCTCGGCCAGGCGCACGCAGCCGTGGCTCAGGGCCCGGTGGGCTTCACCGAACAGGCTTTTGTCCGGCGTGTCGTGCAGGTAAACGTCGAACCTGTTGTGCATTTCGAACTTCAGCCGGCCCAGGGCGTTGCTGGGCCCGGGGGCCTGTACCAGCCTGAGCCCGGCGGGCGGCTGCAGCCAGTTGATGGTGCCGGGGTCCTGGCTGCTGCTCTCTCCCGGCAGCCACACGCTGAAGCCATTGCGTATCAGGAAGCCGCTGTCGCGGCGCTGGGCCGGCAGCAGGTCTTCGCGGATGATATTGGCGGTGGGCGTCCAGTCGGGGTTGACCTTGAGGCCGTCGATATGGGTGGCCAGGGCCGGGGTGGGCCAGTCGGGCCGGCCCACTATTACTTTCATTTCAAGCTCCGGCCGCTGGTTTTGCATCAGCGTCAGCCGGTAGGCGGGAATATTCACCAGCACATAACGGTCCGGCGCCGCCGGCGGCAGCAACAGCCAGCGGCGCAGGTTGTGCCGCAACTCGGCCCGGATCTCGGCCGGCGAGCGGGAAAGGATAGCCCGGGTGTCGTCGTTCAGCCGGCCGTTGGCCACCAGGCCATGGGCCTGTTGCAGGCCTTTCAGCACCTCGCTCAGGGAGGCATCCAGGGCATCCGCCCGCCCGCGTGGCGGCGCCAGGCCATAGCCCAGCTCACTCAGCCGCTGGCGCAGGGCGGGAATGGTCGCATCCCGTTCGCCGGGGCGCACTTCGGCGCCGGGCGGCAGCGGCGTGTAATGGCCGAGCCCGGCAAGGGCATGGTAATGCTGCTTGAGTTGCCGGTAGCCGGGGTAATCCGGCTGCTGGCGGCGCAGGTAGGCAACCAGCTCGCCGCCGGCCAGGGCGTCGCCGAAGCCGGACTCGCCCCGCTCCGGCGGCAGCCGATATTGGGTAAAGCGTTCCCGCTCGGCCAGCACCCGGCGCCATTCCCGGCTAAGCCAGGCATCCCGCTCCGGCAGCGGCAGGGAGGCAAAGGCGGCGGGCTCCGGCAACAGCAGTTCGTGCAACAGCTGGCCGGCTTCGTTCAGGGCATTATCGCTGTGCCATCGCAAGGGCTGCGCGGCCTGCAACGGCCAGGCGAGCACCAGCAGCACCATGATTAAACGCAACATCATCTCCCCTCCCTGGGATTATGGTTGGCTTAAGTATGGTCAAAAAAACGGCTCTCGGCTGACTGTATTCCACCCGCCACGGGTAATAAAGAATCTCGGCTACTCCGGATAGAAGTAGAACAGCAGCAGGGTAAAGACGGCGGCCGAGGCCAGCATCACCAGGTACACCTTAAGGAACTGGCTGTGGCGATGCCCCTTGCGGTGCACCAGGGTAAAGGTGGTCACCGCCAGCCCCAGGGCACCCCAAATTCCCATATGAAACCAAAAGGTCGGCAGGCTCAGCCAATGGGTGCGCACTTCCACCTCCAGGTAGCGCAGGTAGCCGAATTCCTGCTCGGGCCGGCCGTAGTGGAACAGGATCAGCAGCAGAATATAAAGCGCCCATCCTCCCAGGGTCATGCCGGCCAGCAACCTGCCCAGCCAGTCGATGCGTTGCTGTATCATAGGTACCTCCACGCACATCTTTTGCTTGAGTCCTGAGGCTACAAGGGTAACATTAGCCCCCTTATATATAGTCTATCGGCCGGGCGCCGATTTAGTTTAAAGCTGGAGAGCCATTCAAGATGACCCACGCATCCGTTGCAGATGTGCTGGCGGGCAAATATCCCGTTGGTACCACCCTTACTGTTAAAGGGTGGATTCGTACTCGCCGTGACTCCAAGGCGGGCATTTCGTTTTTGGCGGTACACGACGGCAGCTGCTTCAATCCGGTGCAGGCCGTGGTGCCCAATAACGTTGCGAATTATCAGTCTGAAGTGGTGCGTCTGACTACCGGCTGCTCCGTGGAGGTGACCGGCACCGTGGCCGAATCCCAGGGCCAGGGCCAGGCTTTCGAACTGCAGGCCACCGAGGTCGAGGTGGTAGGCTGGGTGGACGATCCCGACACCTATCCCATGGCCGCCAAGCGCCATTCCATCGAATACCTGCGCGAATACGCCCACCTGCGCCCGCGCACCAACCTGATCGGCGCCGTGGCCCGGGTACGCAACTGCCTGTCCCAGGCCATTCACCGCTTTTTCCACGAGCGCGGCTATGTCTGGGTAGCCACCCCCATTATCACCGCCTCCGACACCGAGGGCGCCGGTGAGATGTTCCGGGTTTCCACCCTGGATATGCACAACCTGCCACGCACCGACAAGGGCAATGTAGACTACGGCGAAGACTTCTTCGGCAAAGAAGCCTTCCTTACCGTGTCCGGCCAGCTGAACGGCGAGACCTACGCCTGCGCGCTGAGCAAAATCTACACCTTCGGCCCCACCTTCCGCGCCGAAAACTCCAACACCAGCCGCCACCTGGCCGAGTTCTGGATGATCGAGCCGGAAGTGGCCTTCGCCGACCTGAACGACATCGCCGCCCTGGCCGAAGACATGCTGAAGTATGTGTTCAGGGCCGTGCTCGAGGAGCGCATGGACGACATGAGCTTCTTCGCCGAGCGGGTCAGCAAGGACGCGGTGACCCGGTTGCAGGACTTTGTGGAAAAAGACTTCGCCCAGGTGGATTACACCGACGCGGTGCGCATCCTGCAAGAAAGTGGCCGCCAGTTCGAGTTCCCGGTGGAATGGGGTATCGACCTCTCCTCCGAGCACGAACGCTACCTGGCGGAAGAACACTTCAAGGCTCCGGTGGTGGTGAAGAACTACCCGCGGCACATCAAGGCCTTCTACATGAAGCTGAACCCGGACGGCGAAACCGTAGCGGCCATGGACGTGCTGGCCCCGGGCATCGGTGAGATCATCGGCGGCTCCCAGCGGGAGGAAGTGCTGGAAGTGCTGGACAAGCGCCTGGAAGAAATGGGCCTGAACAAGGAAGACTACTGGTGGTACCGGGATCTGCGCCGCTACGGCACCGTGCCCCACTCCGGTTTCGGCCTCGGCTTCGAGCGCCTGGTGGCCTACGTGACCGGCATGGCCAACGTGCGCGACGTTATCCCCTTCCCCCGCACCCCGCGCAACGCCGAGTTTTAACCGGCCGGTTGAGGTCATTCCCGCGGGAACCTTATCCTCCGTCATCCCTGCATCCCCGTCATCCCCGCGAAGGCGGGGATCCATAAAGCCGGCTCGGTTTTTCTGCCAGTACCCTGGACTCCCGCCTTCGCCAGTGACGGCAAGTCGCGGGAATAACGGGAAATCTGACTGCTCTGCGGGGCAATGCAGACCGCATTTACTTGCCGCCGCTCAGGGCCGACAATAGCCTCCTGAACCATGCCGGCCACCGAGGCCTGGCGGAGCGACCCCGAGGAGCCTTGCGGATGTTGTTGATCCTCTCCCTGCTGCAGCAGATGAGCGTCTTTTTGGTAATCGCCTATCTGTTTTCCAAGTCGCCGCTGTTCAGACCCATGGCCAATTACTCCATGCGCTTGCCACACAAGCTGCTGATTTATTTTGTTTTTTCCGGTTTCTGCATCATGGGCAGCTACTTCGGCCTGGCGGTACAGGACGCCATCGCCAACACCCGCGCGGTGGGGGCCGTGCTCGGCGGCCTGCTGGGCGGTCCCGTTATCGGTTTTCTGGTCGGACTGACCGGCGGCCTGCACCGCTACTCCATGGGTGGCTTTACCGACCTGGCCTGCGCCATCTCCACCACCCTGGAAGGCCTGCTGGGCGGGATGGTGCACTTCTGGCTGGTCAGGAAGGGCAATATCACCGCCCTTTTCTCCCCTCGCATCGCCTTCTTCACCACCCTGGCGGCGGAAGCCCTGCAGATGGGCACCATACTGCTGGTCGCCCGCCCCTTCGAGCAGGCCTGGGCCCTGGTGCAGCTGATCGCCCTGCCCATGCTGCTCGCCAACGCCACCGGCGCCGCGCTCTTTATCAGCATGATCCGCGACCAGAAGACCATGCATGAAAAATTCTCCAGCACCTATTCGGCCAGGGCCCTGGCCATCGCCCGCCGCACCGTGGGCATCATGGCCAGGGGCTTCGGCCGGGAGTCCGCCGAGCAGATCTGCCGCATACTGCACCAGGAGATAGGGGTCGCCGCCGTCGCCATTACCGACCGGGAAAAGATCCTGGCCTTCACCGGCCTGGGCCACGAGCATCACCGGCCGGGCACCCCCATCTCCTCGGCCATGACCCTGGAGGCGATAGCGGATCAACAGGTGAAATTCGCCGACGGCTACCAGGCGCCCTATGCCTGCTCCCTCGCCGCCGACTGCAAGCTGGGCTCGGTGCTGGTGATCCCGATCAAGGGCTGCAACGGCATCCTCGGTACCATCAAGCTCTACGAGCCCAAGAAACGGCTGTTCCTCAAGATCAACCGCACCCTGGGCGAAGGCATTGCCGAGCTGATGGCTCACCAGATCCTCAGCGGTCAGCTGGAGCGCCAGCAGCAGTTGCTGACCCAGGCCGAGCTGAAACTGGTCCACGCCCAGGTCAACCCCCATTTCCTGTTCAACGCGCTCAACACCATCGGCGCCATCATCCGGCTGGATCCGGACAAGGCCAGGGCCCTGCTGCTGCACCTGTCCCACTTTTTCCGCAAGAACCTGAAACGTTCCGGCGAGCACACCACCCTGAAGGAAGAGCTGGAGCACGTGCAGGCTTACCTGGCGATAGAGCAGGCCCGCTTCAGCGACCGGCTCAGGGTCGGCTTCGACGTGCCCGAGGCCCTGCTGGAGCAGCGGCTGCCCACCTTCACCCTGCAGCCCATCATCGAGAACGCCATCAAGCACGGCACCTCCACCCTGCTGGAGCAGGGCGATATCAGGGTAGAGGCACGAAGGGAGGGCGAACAGATGCGGCTAGAGATCACCGATAACGCCGGCCACTACCAGCCCGCTCCCCGGTCGGACGGACTCGGCCTCGGCCTGGTCGACAAGCGGGTCAAGTCCCTCTATGGCGACCAGTACGGGGTACAGGTAGAATGCGAACCGGAACACTGGACCCGGGTCACGGTGTCACTGCCCGTTACGGAGGCCACCCCATGATCAGTGCCCTTGTCGTCGACGACGAACCCTATGCCCGCACCGAGCTGGCCGAACTGCTGCGCGCCGAAAACGTCACCGTGCTGGCACAAGCCGGCAACGCCCTGGAAGCGCTGGCCCTGCTCAACCGGCTGCAGCCCGATGTGGTCTTCCTCGACATCCAGATGCCCAAGGTCAGCGGGCTGGAACTGCTGGCCCTGCTCGATCCCGCCCGTATGCCCCGGGTGGTGTTCGTTACCGCCTTCGACGACTACGCGGTGCAGGCCTTCGAGGACAACGCCTTCGACTACCTGCTCAAGCCCGTGGCCCCGGCCCGCCTGCACAAGACCCTGGCCCGGCTGTCGCAAGCACTGGCGCCCCAGGATCTGACGGCGGTGACCCCGCCCCTGCGGATGGTGCCCTGCTACCAGCACCAGCGCATCCGCCTGGTGCCCATCGACGAGGTGGAATACGCCTATTCGGATCTCGGCGGTGTCCACCTGGTGACCGCCGAGGCCACCTACCATGCCCAGCTCACCCTCAAGGCGCTGGAATCGCGCAGCCCCCTGCTGCGTATTCACCGCCAGTACCTGGTCCGCGGCGAGGCAATCCGCGAGATAGTCCTGCTGGACAACCATGCCGCCGAGCTCAAGACCCGCCATGGCCACGCCCTGCCGGTCAGCCGCCGCTACCTGAAGTTTCTCAAGGACCATTTCGGCTTCACCGCAACGTGATACCGCTCACCTTCCGGCCCTGCTCCGGGAGGGCGGCGGACCGCTTGGCGGGCCATATGACCGCTCACCCAATCTCACCGGGATTTTGCCGGCCGGATCCATACACTGCAATCCGTTAACAACCCGTTCACAGACAAGGAGCAGTGTTATGACGTGGCTTTTACTCTGCATCGGCTTATTGATAGCCGGTTACTTCACCTACGGAAAATTCATCGAACGCCTGTTCGGGCCCCGGCCCGAGCTGGATACCCCGGCGGTCACCATGGCCGACGGGGTCGACTATGTGCCCATGTCGGACAAGAAGGTCTACCTGGTGCAGCTGCTGAACATCGCCGGGCTGGGCCCCATCTTCGGCCCCATACTGGGCGCCCTCTACGGCCCCGTGGCCATGCTCTGGATCGTATTCGGCTGCGTCTTCGCCGGCGCCGTGCACGACTACTTTTCCGGCATGCTGTCGGTACGGGCCAAAGGCGCCTCGGTGCCCACCGTGGTCGGCCAGCAACTGGGCAGCTTCGCCAAGCACTTTATGAATATCTTCGCCGTGCTGCTGCTATTGCTGGTGGGCGTGGTGTTCGTGCTGGGCCCGGCCAAGCTGCTGGGCGATCTCTCCGGCACCACGGTCGCCGCCTGGGTGGCCGCCATCTTCGCCTATTACATCATCGCCACCCTGGTGCCGATCGACAAGATCATCGGCCGCCTCTATCCCATCTTCGGCGCCCTGCTGGTGTTCATGTCGGTCGGCCTGCTGCTGGGCCAGTTCGCCAGCGGCAACGGCTTCCACTCGGGCGGGCTCGACTTCGGCAACCTGCATCCGGACGGGCTGCCGCTGTGGCCGCTGCTGTTTATCACCATCGCCTGCGGCGCCGTGTCCGGCTTTCACGCCACCCAGTCCCCGCTGATGGCCCGCTGCATGCAGAACGAGCGCTCCGGCCGCTTTATCTTCACCGGCGCCATGATCGGCGAAGGGGTAATAGCGCTGATCTGGTGCAGTCTCGGCATCTCCTTCTATGAAAGCCCGGAGGCGTTGAATGCTGTACTGGCCAGCGGCGGCCCGGCCGCCGTGGTGCACCAGGTTTCCACCAGCCTGCTGGGCGTGGTGGGCGGCGTGCTGGCCATACTGGGCGTGGTGATACTGCCGATCACCTCGGGCGACACCGCCTTTCGCAGCGCCCGCCTGATCATCGCCGACTTCCTCAAGCTGCCCCAGCAGTCCCTGCCCAAGCGGCTGCTGATCTCCCTGCCCATGTTCGTGGTCGGCTACCTGATCACCCAGGCCGAGTTCGGCGTGATCTGGCGCTACTTCGGCTGGGCCAACCAGACCACCGCCATGATCATGTTGTGGGCCGCCGCGGCCTACCTGGCCAGGGAAGGCAAGCTGCACTGGGTGTGCACCCTGCCCGCCATCTTTATGACGGCGGTCACCTTCACCTACCTGGCCCATGCGGATATCGGCTTCGGCCTGGGGATGCAGCCGGCCACCCTGATCGGCCTAGGTGTAGCCCTGGCCTTTACCGTCGCCTTCCTGCTGAAATACCGCCCGGCCGGCACCCCGGCCACGGTGGAAGAGCAGCCCTGACAGGGCCCCGGCCACAGCGCAAAAAGCCCCGGATTTCCGGGGCTTTTTTGTTGTCGCCTGAGGCTGCAGGCACCGTAGGGTCGACTTCAGTCGACCAGGCCCCCGCCGCGGATTACAGGCCTACCGCAAACTTCACCACGAAGAGCAGGGCCAGCACCCAGACGGTGGTGCTGATCTCACTGGCCCGGCCGGACAGCAGCTTGACGCCGACGAAGCTGATAAAGCCGAGCGCGATGCCATGGGCGATGGAGAAGGTGAAGGGCATCATGGCCACCACTACCACCGCCGGGACCGCTTCGGTGATGTCGTCCCAGTGCAGGTGGCTGAGCTGCCCCATCATCAGCACCGCCACGTACACCAGGGCGCCGGCGGTGGCATAGGCCGGTACCATGCCCGCCAGGGGCGAGAACAGCAGTGCCAGGATGAACATCAGGCCGGTCACCACGGCGGTCAGGCCGCTGCGGCCGCCCACCGCCACCCCGGCGGCGCTTTCCACGTAAGAAGTGGTAGTGGAGGTGCCCAGCATGGAGCCGGTGATGGAGGCGGTACTGTCGGCCAGCAGGGCCCGGCCCAGACGCGGCAGCCGGCCCTGTTCGTCCAGCAACTTGGCGCGCTGGGCCACGGCGATCAGGGTGCCTGAGGTGTCGAACAGGTCCACGAATAGGAAGGCGAAGATCACCGACAGCATGGCCAGGTTAAAGGCCCCGGCGATATCCAGCTGCATAAAGGTCGGCATGATGGACGGCGGAGCCGACATGATGCCCGCATACTGCACGTCACCGAAGGCGATGCCGAGCCCGGTGATCACCAGGATGCCGATCATCACGGCGCCGCGCATGCCACGCGCCGCCATGCCGATAATCAGGAAGAAGCCCAGCGCCGCCAGGCCCACCGGCAGGCTGGTGACATCGCCCAGGGTGACCAGGGTCGCCGGATGATCGACGATAATACCGGCATTTTTCAGGCCGATCAGCGCCAGGAACAGGCCGATACCGGCGGCGATGCCGATTTTGAGCGGACCGGGAATGGAGTTGATGATCCACTCCCGCACCTTGAACAGGCTGAGCAGCACGAAGATAACACCGGAGAAAAACACGGCCCCCAGAGCGGTTTGCCAGCTGTAGCCTTCGGTGAGTACCACCGTGTAGGTAAAGAAGGCGTTGAGCCCCATGCCCGGTGCCAGGGCGATGGGATAGTTGGCCAGCAGGCCCATGATAAAACAGCCGATGGCCGCAGCCAGGCAGGTGGCCACGAAGACGGCGCCGCGGTCCATGCCGGCATCGGCCAGTATGGCCGGGTTGACGAAGATGATGTAGGCCATGGTGAGGAAGGTGGTGATGCCCGCCACAACCTCCTGGCGTACATTGGTATTTAATTCCTTTAAATGAAAATATTTTTCCAGCATAGGGGGTCTGCTCTGAAAAGGTGGTAAGAAAGGGAAATTATCGACTCAAAAGACGCCTTTGGCAATGACAGGACCGGCCAGTTGACCGACGGGACAGGGCGGCCCGAGGCGGGAGTCCATCACGTATGCAGACCCAGCGCCATTGCCCAGTTGAGTGCATTTTGCCCTGGTTCCCCGCCTTCGCGGGGATGACGGCGTTGGGGCCACCCCAAACCGAGGTGCCTTTGCCTGGCCCTAGGTTCCCGCTGCGCGGGAAAGCAGGCGAGCCGCCTGCACTCCAGGGTAAAGTCCGCTCCGGTTGTTTATATCGCCGCCAGCAGGCCGGCGCCGGCCATGGCGGCACCGGCAACGCGCACCGTGGTGGCGTGGATTTTGCCGGCGGCCAGCCAGCCGGCGGCATGCAGCAGGGCGGTGGCGGCCACGAAGCCGGCAAAGTAACCCAGCGCCGAGCCGTGGGCCGGCAGCTCCAGGCCGTGGGCGTTGCCGTGGAACAGGCCGAACAGGGCGCACAGCAGCAGGGCCAGTCCGGTAACACCGGTGACGCCGGCGGCAAGCATGCCGCCCAGCACCACCAGTGAGGCGAGAATGCCCGTTTCCACCCCGGTAATACCGACCCCGCCGATGCCGAGCAGGGCGCCCGCCACCATGGCCGCCACAAAGGCCACCGGCAACTGCCAGGCCTTGTGCTCCCGGCCCAGCACCGCCAGCATCCCTACCGCCACCATGGCCAGCAGGTGATCCCAGCCGAACAGCGGGTGGGTGAAGCCGGATACCAGGCCGTGATCACCATGGCCCGGGTGGGCAAAAGCGGCGGCGGGGGCCAGGGTCATCAGTACTATCAGTGCTCTGTTCATGGTTATGCTCCTTCCTTTGTGGTTGTTATGGCAAAGTCGGCCGACAGCGGGCGCAGCATGCCCTGTTGCTGGATAAACTGGATGATGTCGCCCAGGCCGTCGCCGCGCATCAGGTTGGTAAAGACGAAGGGGCGCTCGCCGCGCATGCGTTTGGCGTCCCGGTCCATCACCTCCAGGGAGGCGTTGACCATGGGCGCCAGATCGGTCTTGTTGATGATCAGCAAGTCGGACTTGGTGATGCCGGGGCCGCCCTTGCGGGGGATTTTGTCGCCGGCGCAGACGTCGATCACATAGAGGGTAAGATCCGACAGCTCGGGGCTGAAGGTGGCGGAGAGGTTGTCGCCGCCGCTTTCCACCAGCACCAGTTCGAGGCCGGGGTGGCGTTCCTGCAGGGTATCGATGGCCGCCAGGTTCATGGAAGCGTCTTCGCGGATGGCGGTGTGCGGGCAGCCGCCGGTTTCCACCCCCATGATACGATCCTCGGCCAGCGCTTCGTTGCGCAGCAGGAATTCGGCGTCTTCCTTGGTATAGATGTCGTTGGTGACCACCGCCAGGTCATAGTGATCCCGCAGGGCCAGGCATAGCTGGCGCAGCAGCGCCGTCTTGCCCGAGCCGACCGGCCCGCCCACACCTACGCGTAAACATTGTGTACTCATGATTCAACTCCGGAATAAACGGGAATATTGGGTTTCGTGCAGGGCGCTGGCATGCACCTGGCCGGGCAGGCTCAGGCCCAGCTCGTCGTCATCCAGCCGCCCGGCCAGCGCCAGCGCCTCCTGCATGGCCGGCTTGAGCTTGAGCAACAGCCGCTGGGCCGCGGTCTGGCCGAGCGGCAGCGTCTTGCTGGCTACGGTGAGCTGGTTTTCGAGCCAGCTCCATATAAAACCAAGCTGGGCCCGGCCGGCCCCCAGGCCCCACTCCCGGGCCGCCAGGGCCCAGGTGCTCATCAGCGCCGGCGGCGCGGGCAGCATAGCCACCTCGCTACCCTGCCCCTTCAGCAGCCGTACCAGGGCCCTGGCCTGCTGTTCATCCTCGAACAACAGCTCGCGGGTTTCGCGGCTGGCGCGCACGAAGTCGTTCCAGTGCGCCAACGCGTCGTTATCTCCCTGCTCCAGGGCCCGGTACAGGCGCAGCAGCACCGGCAGATCCAGGTGTGCCAGCCCCTGCAGGGCGCCGGCCAGCCACTGCTCCAGGCTGTCTTCGTCGCTGACCCAGCCCAGCTCGATGGCCGACTCCAGGCCGGCGGAATAGGCGAAACCGCCGATGGGCAGGGCCGGGCTCGCCAAATGCAGCAGGGAGAGCAGCTCATGCGCTTCAGTGGTCATGGCTATGCCCGTGGTGGTGCCCACCCAGGCCCTGATAGGCGCCGGACTCGGGATTGAAGGGCGCCTCGCCGTGCTCCAGCCGCAGGCCCAGGTGCTCGGCCAGGTGCTCCAGCACGTGATCCGGCGGAAAACGCAGCCAGAGCGGGCCAATTTCCAGGGTGACGTGGCGATTGCCCAGGTGATAGCAGGCGCGGGCGAAGCCCGGCCAGTCGGCGGCGTGGGCGGTGACCATGGGCTCGGCCCGGGCCACCACCTCGAACACTTGGCCGCACTCGCTCAGGAGTTTGTCGCCCTGGGCCAGCACCTGGCCGCGCTCGAGGAAGAGACCCACTTCGGAACCGGCGTTGCTGACGGTTTTGAAGCGCCCCTTCTGGCGCAGTTCGAAGGCCAGGGTCAGGCGGTCATGCGCCGGTTCATCCGTCTGACCCAGGTTTTGGGTGATTTTCAGCATAAGTTTCCTCTTGGTATGAGTGATTGTTTCCGCTCCTGCCTACTCCCCGCTGGCGCTGGCCCGGGATTCCCGCCTTCGCGGGAATGACGAGAAGGCGACCGCACTCCGATTAAAACAGCGAATACAGCTGGGCCAGGGGCAGCACCGTGGCCGGCTCGCAGTGCAGCAGTTCGCCGTCGCAGCGTACCTCGTAGCTCTGGGCATCCACGGTAAGCACCGGAGTGGCGCCGTTGTGGATAAGGTCTGCCTTGGTGATGCTACGGGTGTTGCGGCAGGCCGAAAGCGGGCGGGTCAGGCCGAGCTCGCCGGCCAGATCCCGCGCCAGCGCCGCCTGGCTGACAAAGGTCAGGCTGCTGGCCGCCGCCGCCCGCCCCTGGGCGCCGAACATGGGCCGGTAGTGCACCGGCTGGGGCGTGGGGATGGAGGCGTTGGCGTCCCCCATGGGCGCATAGGCGATGCTGCCGCCCTTGAGGATCAGCGCCGGCTTGATGCCGAAGAAGGCCGGGCTCCACAGCACCAGGTCGGCCAGCTTGCCCACCTCCACCGAGCCCACCTCGTGACTGATGCCGTGGGTGATGGCCGGGTTGATGGTGTACTTGGCGACATAGCGCTTGGCACGGAAGTTGTCGGCCCCCAGGCGCTGGTCTTCCGGCAGCGGGCCGCGCTGCACCTTCATCTTGTGGGCGGTCTGCCAGGTGCGGCACACCACCTCTCCCACCCGCCCCATGGCCTGGCTGTCGGAGGAGATCATCGAGATCACCCCCAGATCCTGGAGGATGTCTTCCGCCGCTATGGTCTCCTTGCGGATACGCGAGTCGGCAAAGGCCACGTCTTCCGGGATGTTGGGATCCAGGTGGTGGCATACCATCAGCATGTCCAGATGCTCGTCCACGGTGTTAACCGTGTAGGGCCGGGTCGGGTTGGTGGACGAGGGCAGCACATTGGGCAGGCTGCAGGCGGTGAGGATGTCCGGTGCGTGGCCGCCGCCGGCGCCCTCGGTGTGGTAGGTATGGATGGTGCGGCCCTTGAAGGCGGCCAGGGTGTCTTCCACGAAGCCCGACTCGTTGAGGGTGTCGGTGTGGATGGCGATCTGCACGTCGTATTCTTCCGCCACCGACAGGCAGCAGTCGATGGCCGCCGGGGTGGTGCCCCAGTCCTCATGCAGCTTGAGCCCCATGGCGCCGGCCTCCAGCTGCTCGCGCAGGGCCTCGGGCCGGCTGGCGTTGCCCTTGCCGAGAAAGCCGAAGTTCATCGGCATCTGGTCGGTGGCCTGCAGCATGCGGGCGATATGCCAGGCGCCGGGGGTACAGGTGGTGGCCTTGGTACCGGTGGCGGGGCCGGTGCCGCCGCCGAGCATGGTGGTGATGCCGGAGCAGATCGCTTCCTCCACCTGCTGCGGGCAGATAAAGTGGATATGGGCGTCCACCCCGCCGGCAGTGAGGATCAGCCCCTCGCCGGCGATCACTTCGGTGCCCGGCGCCACGTTGATGGTGACCCCGTCCTGGATATCCGGGTTGCCGGCCTTGCCGATGGCGTGAATGCGGCCGTCCTTCAGCGCCACGTCGGCCTTGACGATGCCCCAGTGATCCAGGATGAGGGCGTTGGTGATCACTGTATCGACGCTGTCGGCGCGACCGGCCTGGCTCTGGCCCATGCCGTCGCGGATCACCTTGCCGCCGCCGAACTTCACTTCCTCGCCGTAGCGGGTGTAGTCCTGCTCCACCTCTATCCACAGCTCGGTGTCGGCCAGCCGCACCCGGTCGCCCACGGTGGGGCCGAACATGTCCGCATAGGCCTGCCGGCTAATCCTGCTCATCTTGCGTTCCTTGTTGGTCGGGTGAAACAGGGCCCATCACCTCGCCCCGAAAGCCATAGACCTCCCGCTTGCCACCCAGGGCCACCAGGGGCACGGTGCGGCTCTGACCCGGCTCGAAGCGCACCGCGGTGCCGGCGGCGATATCGAGGCGAAAGCCGAGCGCCTGCTCCCGGTCCAGGAGCAGCGCCGGGTTCACCTCGGCAAAGTGGTAGTGGGAGCCCACCTGGATGGGCCGATCACCGGTGTTGGCCACGCTCAGGGTACGCCGTTCACGGCCTTCGTTGAGGACGATGTCGCCCCCGACCAGTTGGTATTCGCCCGGTATCATGGCGTCTCCTTATTGAATGGGTTGATGCAGGGTCACCAGCTTGGTGCCGTCGGGAAAGGTCGCCTCCACTTGCACTTCCTGCACCAGTTCGGCCACCCCTTCCATCACCTGGTCGCGGCCCAGCCAGGTGCGGCCCTCGCCCATCAGCTCGGCCACGGTGCGGCCGTCGCGGGCGCCTTCCATCACCGCCGCCGACAGGTAGGCCACCGCCTCGGGGTAGTTGAGCCTGAGCCCGCGCGCCAGCCGGCGCTCGGCCAGCAGGGCGGCGGTAAACAACAGCAGCTTGTCCTTTTCTCTTGGACTGAGTTCCATTTTGGGGTCTCTCCTAAGTGAGCCAGATACGGGGAATAACGGCGGGCCGGCCGAGCACGGCGGGGCGGACCAGCCCCCAGGCCCGCCACATGCCGTCACGGCAGGCGTTCATGTCGCGCCCCAGGTAGCGCACCAACAGCACGCCCAGGCGTTCGGTCACGGTGAAATCGGGGCTCGGCAGGGCGTCGCGTAGTTCACCGGTAAGGGAGCCATCCAGCCCCGGACCCACCGCCATCAGGGTGCCGAATACGCAGCCGCCGTTCAGCCCCACCCGGCCCCGGTGCAGCCAGTCGTGGCCCTCGAGGTCGAGCCGCTCGTTGAACAGCAGCCGCCCTGCCCGGCACAATTGCAGGCGCTGGGTCAGGTGGCCCTGATCGAACCACTGCTCGCCGGCCGGGCGGCCCAGGCAGACCAGATCCCAGCCGATAAAACGGCCGCCCTCGGCCAGTTCGATCTTGGTGCCGAGCTCCCCGTTGGCACCCCGGTAGACGATGGTCTCCTGGGGCAGCCACTCCAGTGTGGCGCCCTCGCCCACCTGCAGTACCACCTGCTGGCCCTGGGCCACGCCGGCGCTGTCCCGGCCGTAGATCTTGCCCGCCGAAGGGGTGGTCAGCAGCGCCTGACTGCCGGGCTCGGCGGTCACCTCGATAGTCAGTCGGTCGCCGGACACCAGGCCACCCGGGGGATGCAACAGGTAGAGGTGGCAGGTGCCCCCTTCCGGATAAAAGGGGCGCTGGATGCGCAGAGGGCCGGCAAAGTCCAGCCCCTTGAGCCGGGTCTTGCCTCCTGCAGGAACAGGATCGGCTTCCAGCCGCAGGCGCAGGTGCGCCGGCCAGCTACGCTTTTGGCCGTAACCGGAGCCGGCTTGCGGTGCTTGTGCTTGGAGCTGGTTCATATGGACACATCGGGGTCGAAGATTCTGTACACAAGCCTTAACAGAATTCGTGCCAATTATTAAAATAACAATTAATTCAATAGATTAAATACAGCATTAAAGAATTCACCGCGCCGCTATACCGCTTGATTGAGTCCCTATCACCAAAGTGGTGCACACCGCCGTGCAGGTGGTCCATATTGGTGCAAATCGAGTCCACACCAACAGAAAAGCCCCGAGAGGGGCCAAGGCTCGATTAATGCCTTAATACACTCAGGACTCGGTATGAAACCGAATCAGAAGCAGGCGGGGATGGCGCGAAAAGCGGCAGGCGCGGAAAACAGCACGCTCACTCCCGCATTCATCGCACAGTTGCCAGAAGGCGCCCGGATCCGGGCTTTCACCGGCTTGCCCTCGTAGAAGATGACCTATCCCTGGGGACTCCCATCCCTGGCGCGACGAGTCTGCTTAGCTGCACCCGGCCGCTGCCGGTAGTGATCTACTACCCGGAGCAGCTATTTAGCCCGAAACGTTCTTTTATCCTTCATATCCTGCCCTCCTTTTCCGGGCAGAATCTGCCGCTCTCCCCTCGCCTGTCCAGTCAGGCTGGCTGTAAATACCTTATCGACGTGTGCCAAGTAAAAACGAACTGGAACCTGTAACCAGGGGAGTACCAGCGTTCATCCTCCAGATACCGTCTGATTCCTGTCCGGAATCAATATTTTATCTTTTTTTGAACCATTTTTTGCTCTCACTACCGTAAGGATGTTGATTTAATGCCATAAAAAACAACAACTTACACAATAGCTTGAATTAATTCGATATCAGTACGCCACTCTTTTCAATTTTTTTATCAAACCGCCCCCCCTAATATCAATTTCGAGATTAACGAACAGCGAGCAATGCCTGGCCAGGCTTTAAAAAACGGTTAGCAAGACAACCCAAAGGAAACGAAAGATATGTCTAAAGTAACGATTGAATTTTTTCACGATGCGGTCTGTGGTTGGTGTTATGTCCTGAGTCCAAGATTGCGCAAGCTGGTTGAGCGTACCGATGTCGAAGTGAAACAGCGCTGCTTTGTACTGCAACGCAATGATGAAGAAATGGTTCAGCGATTTGGTTCTCTGGCTGCGGCAAAATCGGAAATCCTGAATCACTGGGTCGCCTGCCAGCAAAAGGCGGATGATCCCACTCGCTTTAATATTGAAGGCATGCGTGCTCAGCCATTCTCTTACCCGAGCGGTTACCTGGCAGCGCTGGGCGCCAAAGCGGCAGAGTTGCTGGGGAATTCAGACACTCACTGGGATTACTTCGATGAAATCCAGCGTCTGCACCTGAAAGTGAACGATAACATAGGCGATCGTGACACCATCATCGCCGCAGCGGGCAATATCGGTCTGGATACTGAAGCCTTTGCCAAAGCCCTGGATAGCGATGAAGTCCACCAGGCGGTAGCAACCGACCTCAAGCGTGCCAGAGACTTTAATCTTCGCAGTATTCCAAGCCTGATTATCAACGGCGAACATGTGGTGTCTGACACGCTGACGAACGAACAAATTGAGCAGCTGTTTTTTAAATAATACTGACAAGCAGTCCAGATAGAAAACGAAAGCATCGCACATTTTTAATTATATTTAAGTGAGATAACACAATGACGACAAAAGTACTGGTTCTATATT
Organism: Zobellella sp. DQSA1; assembly: GCF_041950555.1. Lineage (GTDB taxonomy): Bacteria > Pseudomonadota > Gammaproteobacteria > Enterobacterales > Aeromonadaceae > Oceanimonas. The sequence goes on along the minus strand of NZ_CP169531.1, from coordinate 1,444,876 downwards.
ATTCAAGCTATGGCCATGTTGAAACAATGGCGCACGCTGTGGCAGAAGGGGCAAAGAGTGTCAGTGATGTCCAGGTCGACATTAAGCGCGTCCCCGAGCTGGTGCCAGAAGAGATTGCGAAGAAATCCGGTATTCAGCTGGATCAGCAGGCACCTATTGCCGAGCCAAATGAGCTGGCGAACTACGATGCCATTATTTTTGGTACGCCGACCCGCTTCGGTAACATGGCTGCCCAGATGCGTAACTTCCTCGACCAAACCGGTGGGCTGTGGTTTGAGAAGAAGCTGATCGGTAAAATCGGCAGCGTATTTACCTCAACGGGCACCGGCGGCGGCAATGAAACCACCTTGCAGTCATTCCATACGACGCTGTTTCACCATGGCATGGTGGTGGTTGGCCTGCCTTACTCTGCCTCCGAACTGACCGACCTATCGGAAGTCAAAGGTGGCTCTCCGCTGGGGGCGGCGTGCATCGCCGGCGGTGACGGCTCACGTCAGCCTTCGTCCAAGGAGCTGTCAATGGCACAATTCCAAGGCCAGCATGTGGCTAAGCTGGCCAAGAAAATCAGCCAGTAATCCTAACCGACCCAGGATGGCGGCCGCTTGTCAAAAAGGCGGCCAGCCAGCCCCTCTTGCCCTTCCCCTGTAACAGGAAGGAGGCATTCCCGGACGCAATCACAATGTTGCTGCAGGCTGTCAGTCCCAGCGCGCCGCCATATGCCGCCCCCTGAGCCACGGCGCGCCTCGGTACCGAGGCGGTATTGAGCTTACTTATCAGCGCCGCGAACTACGTTGAGTCTGCCAGTTTTTCCTCCCTTGTGTTATCGGCCATCGAATTCGTTTTTAAATAACTGTTCCGAATGGTAGATCACTACCGACAGCGACAGGGTTTCGCTAAGCCGACCCTCCGCGCCAGGGATGGCGCGGCGGAGCCCCCAGGGATGGGCTCACGGCGTGTCTGCGTACGGTGCCCGGTCGATGTAGCACTATTAGGATCAGTTATTTAAAGTATGCTCCCGCCCTGTGGGCACAGCCACGTTGGTCAGGGTGATACTGAATACTCATGCTTTTTCCCTTCCATGATGCCTTTCTTTCCATGTTTGGACGACATCGGATGCCGTGGCTGTATAGATAGAGTTCACAATTTAATTTTTATTCATTGTGTTGATAATCATTAAGTTGCACTATAGCTTGGCTTTAAGTAAATATTCCGTGAATAAAAAGAAACATATTGAAAGTTGGTTGGTTAAAGGGATATCACTCATGTCAGCGCGCGTAACCTTAGAAATGTGGCGGGCTTTTATTGCGATTGCAGAGCAGGGCAGCGCGATGAAAGCGGCTCAGAAATTAAACAAAAGCCAGTCCGCCCTGTGCCACAGCATCAAGAAAATGGAATCGTTGCTGGGGCATTCATTGTTTATTGTCGAAGGCCGAAGATCCACGCTGACGGACCTTGGTCACAGTCTGTTGCCTCGGGCACAAAGTTTACATAATAATGCAACCCAGATTGAAACGCTGGCCTCGAAATACCAGGGGAAGCTGATGACAGAAATCAATGTGGCAGTGGATGTGCTGCTGCCATTTGACTTTATCCGGGACGTTTTTGAACGCTTTTATCAGGTCTATCCAACTGTTTCTATACGGGTATTCGAAACCTCTCTGTCCGGGGCTGAACAGTTGATGGAGTCTGGCAGCGTGTCGCTGGCAATTGCCAGCCGCCTCCCCAAAGAAACCGTGCTGGAACCCTTGGCCGAGATCGAACTGCTCTGCGTGTGCGCCCCTTCATTTCCACTGGCAACCGAAACACAGGTGTTTCAACCGGAACTGAAACGTTACCGCCAGGTGGTGATCCGTGATTCAGGTAACCAGAACCTTGATAGCGGTTGGCTGGGATCACACCAGCGGCTGACGGTCAGCAGCCTGACGGCAGCGTTGGAGTCTGTCGAGCAGGGGCTGGGGTTCGGCTGGTTACCGATGCACAGTATTGCCGAGAAAATGGCGTGTGGTGGTTTGGTACCTGTTGATCTGACGAAGGGGAAAAGGCGGGTCGTCAGGCTTCAACTGGGCATGAGTGCGGATCAGGCCCATGTTGGTGAGGTGAATACACTGTTTGACCTGTTTAACCAGCTGAAACCCGCTGAGATTGAGCTTGCGTAAGTGAATGGAGGCTCTCTCCGGCTGAAGGTGTCTGCAGACACTGCAGGCCTTGGAGGGCTTTTTGATTGTCCCTTTATCTTGGTACTGGTGATAGTAAACCGGACAGTCCGGCTTGACCGGGAAGTGACTATCGCCCGGTCGGCAAACGGAGTGGGATGGCGGGGAGTGGAGTGGCGCGGCTGACATTCCCACGCCAGGCGTGGGAATGAGGTAACGAACAGGCTAGCGGCGTGTCTGCAATACCCGGGCGATATCCTCCAGGCTGGCAGGATCCTCTATGGTGGAGGGCACGGCCCAGGTTTCGCCGTCGGCCATCTGGCGGATCACCCGGCGCAGGATCTTGCCGGAGCGGGTCTTGGGCAGGCGGCCGACCACCAGGGCGGTCTTGAAGCAGGCCAACGGGCCGATGCGCTCGCGCACCAGGGCGACCAGTTCATCGACTATCTGCCCGGGCGGGGTATGTACCCCGTCCTTGAGCACCACCAGCCCCAGGGGCTGCTGGCCCTTGAGCTCGTCCTGCACTCCCACCACGGCACATTCCGCCACCGCCGGGTGGCCGGCCAGCACCTCCTCCATTTCGCCGGTAGAGAGCCGGTGGCCGGCCACGTTGATGACGTCGTCCATGCGTCCCATCACGAACACATAGCCGTCCTCGTCCAGGTAGCCGCCGTCGCCGGACACATAGTAACCGGGAAAGGGATTGAGATAGCCCGCACGGTAGCGGTCGTGGTTGCGCCAGATGGTGGTGAGGCAACCGGGCGGCAGCGGCTCGCGCAGGGCGATCAGTCCCTGGGTGTTGGCCGGCACCGGCTGGCCCGCCTCGTCCAGCACTTCCAGGTTGAAGCCCGGCACCGGCAGGGTGGCGGAGCCCGGCTTGATGGGATGGGGCTCCAGGCCGATGGGGTTGGCGGCGATGGGCCAGCCGGTTTCGGTCTGCCACCAGTTGTCGGTGACCGGCCTGCCGGTGTGCGCCATCACCCACTCGAGGGTGGGCGGATCCAGCCGTTCCCCGGCCATATAGATATGGCGCAGCCTTGCCATGGGGTAGCACCGCACGCTCTCGCCGGTGGGATCTTCCTTCTTGATGGCGCGAAAGGCGGTGGGCGCCGAGAACAGCACGCTCGCCCCGTATTCGTCGCACAGCCGCCAGAAGGCGCCCGGGTCCGGGGTTTTCACCGGCTTGCCCTCGTAGAGGATGCTGGTGCAGCCCCGCAACAGGGGGCCGTAGACGATATAGGAATGGCCCACCACCCAGCCCACGTCCGAGGCGGTGAACATCACCTCACCCGGCTTGAGATCGAACACCGCTTCCATGCTGAAGTGCAGCGCCACGGCGTAGCCGCCGGTGTCGCGCACCACTCCTTTCGGCCGGCCCGTGGTACCCGAGGTGTAGAGGATATAGAGCGGATCCGTGGCCAGCACGGGCACGCAAGGGTGCGGCTCGGCCCGGGCGAGCAGGGCCTGCCAGTCCAGATCCCGCTCTTCAACAAGCGTCGCCTCGCACCTGGGCCGTTGCAGCACCACCACCTGCTCCGGCTTCCAGCGGCTGTCCATCACCGCCTTGTCGACCATGGGCTTGTAGGGGATCACCCGGTTCACTTCGATGCCGCAGGAGGCGGTGAGCAACACCTTAGGCTCGGCGTCCTCGATGCGCACCGCCAGCTCGTGGGCGGCGAAGCCGCCGAACACCACCGAATGCACGGCGCCCAGCCGGGCACAGGCCAGCATGGCCATGGCGGCCTCGGGGATCATCGGCATATAGATGACCACCCGATCGCCCCTGGTCACCCCCAGCCCGGCCAGCATGCCGGCGATTTTGGCCACTTCGTTACGCAGGGAAAGATAGCTGTAGCGGGCCTTCTGGCCGGTGACCGGCGAGTCGTAGACAAGGGCGGTGTCGCCGCCGCGCCCGGCCTCGATATGATGATCGAGCGCCATATGGCAGATATTGAGTTTACCGTCGACGAACCAGCGGGCGATACCGCTGTCGTCCCTGGCCATTATGGTCTCGGGAAAGCGGAACCAGTCGAGCTTTTCCGCCTGCTCGCGCCAGAACTGTTCCGGTTGTTGTCGTGCCGAATCGTGGTAGTGCCGGTAGGTAGACATCGATGTCCTCCTGTAAGCAAGATGGCGCCGGCCCCTCCCCTGAGCCGGCGGTGGATTGTTTTTCCGTATTCGAGGCGGGGTTTGTTCGTCATTCCAGCGGGCCAACCGCCGTTATCCGCCTGTGCCCACCCGGCCCTGGATCCCCGCCTTCGCGGGGATGACGGGGAATGAGCGGGGATGACGGGGAATGAGCGGGGATGACGGAAGAGACGCGAGTACGGCGAGGGATATGCGGAGATGGCGAAGGATGCTTAGTCTCCCGTCCCCAGTCCCCAGTCCCCAGTCCCCAGTCCCCAGTCCCCAGTCCCAGCCATTATCTTCAGTTGATCACAAACAGCTCCATAAACTCATGCACCGGGGTGGCTTCGAGGCGCTGCTGATCCAGGCAGAGCTCCATGATCTGCCGGCAACGGCCCAGGGGGAAACGGGTCTGCAGGTTGCGCAGGAACTTACGCTCCAGCACCGGGATACCCTCGGCCCGGCGGCGGCGGTGGCCGATGGGATATTCCACCTCTACCTTGTCGGTACTGGTGCCGTCCTTGAAGAACACCTGGATGGCGTTGGCAATGGCCCTCTTGTCGGCTTCCAGGTACTCGGCGCTGTAACGCGGCTCTTCCACTATTTCCATCTTGTCGCGCAGGGCATCGATACGGCTGTCGCCCCGATGGAAGTCGTCCTCATAGTGTTCGGCCACCAGATCGCCGTACAGCAGGGGTACCGCTATCATGTACTGCAGGCAGTGATCCCGGTCCGCCGGGTTGGCCAGATCCCCCACCTTGGAGATGATGCGAATGGCAGATTCATGGGTGGTGACCTGGATGCGATCGATATCGTTGATCCTGTCCTTCACCTGGCCGTGCAGGCGCACCGCGCACTCCACCGCGGTCTGGGCGTGAAACTCGGCCGGGAAACTGATTTTGAACAGCACGTTTTCCATCACATAGCTGGCGAAGGGCTGGTTGACCCTGAAGCTCTCGCCCTTGAACAGCACGTCGTAATAACCCCACTTGGGTGCGGTCAGCACCGAGGGCAGGCCCATCTCGCCTTTCATGGTGATCATGGCCAGGCGCACCGCCCGGGCGGTGGCGTCCCCCGCCGCCCAGGACTTGCGCGAGCCGGCGTTGGGGGCGTGACGGTAGGTGCGCAGCGAACAGCCGTCCACCCAGGCCTGGGACAGGGCGTCGATGATCTGCTCCCGGCTGCCGCCGAGCATTTTGGTGACCACGGCGGTGGAGGCCACCCGCACCAGCAGCACGTGATCCAGCCCCACCCGGTTGAAGCTGTTTTCCAGCGCCAGCACGCCCTGGATCTCGTGGGCCTTGATCATGGCGGTGAGCACCTCACGCATGGTGAGCGGCGCCTTGCCCTGGGATACCGTCACCCGGCTCAGGTAGTCGGCGGTGGCCAGGATGCCGCCCAGGTTGTCGGAGGGATGGCCCCACTCGGCGGCGAGCCAGGTGTCGTTGAAGTCGAGCCAGCGGATGATGCAGCCGATATTGAAGGCGGCGGTCACCGGATCCAGCTCGTGGGAAGTGCCGGGCACCCGGGCGCCGTGCCGCACCGTGGTGCCCGGCACTGTTGGCCCCAGGTGCTTGGTGCACTCGGGAAAGCGCAGCGCCAGCAGGCCGCAGCCCAGGGTGTCGATCAGGCAGTTGCGGGCGGTGTTGTAGGCCTCGGCGGAGTCGATCTCGGTGTTGGCCACATAGTCGGCGATGGTGACCAGCAGCTGATCCGGATCGGGTCTTTGGTTCAGGTCGAAATTGGCGCTCATTTTTTGTTCCTTTAACTCTGCAATTGATTAATGTCGGTTGTCTGTACACAGCAAACATCGGCCAAAGCGCACTGCTCTGCTCCTCCGGCACGCCGTGAATCCGTCCCTGGAGGCCCCGCCGCCCGTCACATGCCGGGGATGGCATGTGCGAGCGTACAGGGATGTATTTACAGCGTGTCGGCGGAGGTAGCCCTGTTGCCTCTTCCCTGCGTTAAACCAGACAGCTGGATGGTGACCAAGAGTTGGACTTCCAGCCGTTCAGCGCTGCGCTATCGGCACCCACTGCTGGTGGCCCGGGCCCACATAGTCGGCGCTGGGGCGGATGATGCGGTTATGGGCGCGCTGCTCCATGATGTGCGCGGTCCAGCCGGTGACCCGGCTCAGCACGAAGATGGGGGTGAACAACTTGGTGGGAATGCCCATGAAGTGATAGGCACTGGCGTGGTAGAAGTCGGCGTTGGCGAACAGCTTCTTCTCCCGCCACATCACCTCTTCCACCCGCTCGGACACCGGGTAGAGCACCCGGTCGCCCACCGCCTGACCCAACTGCTTGGCCCAGGGCTTGATGATGGCGTTGCGCGGGTCCTTTTCCTTGTATACGGCGTGGCCGAAGCCCATCACCTTATCCTTGCGTGCCAGCATGGCCAGCAGCTCCCGTTCGGCCTCGTCCGGGCTGCTCCACTGCTCGATCATCGCCATGGCCGCCTCGTTGGCGCCGCCGTGCAGGGGGCCGCGCAGGGTACCGATGGCGGCGGTCACCGCCGAGTGCAGATCGGTGAGGGTGGAAGCGCACACCCGGGCGGCAAAGGTGGAGGCGTTGAACTCGTGCTCGGCATAAAGGATCAGCGAGCAGTGCATCACCTTCACGTCCAGTTCCGGCGGGGCCGTGCCACGCAGCATGTGCAGGAAGTGGCCACCGATGCTGTCATCTTCGAGGGCGGTGTCGATGCGTACCCCGTCGTGGGCGTAGCGGTACCAGTAGCAGATCATCGAGGGCAACAGCGCCAGCAGCCGCTCGGCCGCCTCTTGCTGATCGCTGAACTTGTGCTCGGTTTCCAGGTTGCCGAGCATGGAGCAGCCGGTGCGCAGCACATCCATGGGGTGGGCCGAGGCCGGGATCTGCTCGAGCACGGTGCGCAGCGCCGCCGGCAGGCCACGGTTGGCGCGCAGCCGGGCCTTGAAGGCGGGCAGCTCGCCCTGATTGGGCAGGTAGCCCTTGAGCAGCAGGAAGGCGACTTCCTCGAACTGGGCCTTGGCGGCCAGATCCTCGATATCAAAGCCCCGGTAAGTCAGGCCGGAGCCGGTCTTGCCCACGGTACAGAGGGCAGTCTGGCCGGCGCTCTGGCCGCGCAGTCCTTCGGCATTACTCATTTGTGCTCTCCTTTGGCAAACAGTGCATCCAGTTTGGCTTCGTAATGGTGGTAACCCAGGGTCTGGTATAGCTGCTCCCGGGTCTGCATCAGTTCCACCACTTCCCGCTGGTGGCCATCATTCAGGATATGGCGGTACAGGGTGTCGGCGGCCCGGCTCATGGCGCGGAAGGCCGACAAGGGGTAAAGCACCATGGCCACCCCGGTATCGGCCAGTTCCCGCTGGCTGAACAGCGGCGTCTTGCCGAACTCGGTGATATTGGCCAGCACCGGCACTCCGACGGCATCGCAGAAGGCGCGGTACTGGTCCAGGTTTTCCATTGCCTCGGGGAAGATCATGTCGGCGCCGGCCTCCACACAGGCCAGGGCCCGGTCCACGGCGCTGCTCATGCCCTCCACCGCCAGGGCATCGGTACGGGCCATGACGGCGAAGCGGGCATCAACACGGGCGTCCACCGCCGCCTTGACCCGGTCCACCATCTCCGCCTGGGAAACGATGGCCTTGTTGGGCCGGTGACCGCAGCGCTTCTGTGCCACCTGATCCTCGATATGGATGGCCGCCACTCCGGCCCGCTCCATTTCCCTGACGGTGCGGGCGATATTGAAGGCGCCGCCGAAGCCGGTGTCCACATCCACCAGCAGCGGCAGTTCGCTGGCGGCGGTGATGCGCCGGGCATCCTCCAGCACGTCGTTCAGGCTGGTGATGCCCAGATCAGGCAGGCCGAAGGAGGCGTTGGCCACCCCGGCCCCCGAAAGATACAGGGCCTGGTGCCCGACCTGCTCGGCCTGCATGGCGCTGTAGGCGTTGACGGCGCCGACGATGGCCAGCGGCCGGGATGCCGCTATGGCCTCGAACAAACTGTGTTTCATTGAATTTCCTCCTGGAATTGGGCCAACAGATGGCGACGACTGCGGGCCACGTGACGACGCATCAACAGTTCGGCCAGCTCGCCGTCGCCCTGGATCACGGCATTCAGGATCTGGCGATGTTCGAGCAGGGCGAGCCGGGGGTCGGAGTGACGGTAAGAAAGGCGGTGGCGGTACATGCGCAACAGCTGGTACAGCTCATCGCACAGCAGGCCGACCAGCATCCGGTTGTGGCTGGCCTTGAACAGCAGGTAGTGGAAGTCCTCTTCTCCCTGCTGGCGCAGATAGACTTCCTGGCTGTCGACAAATTTCTGGTGCTCGTCCAGCAGCCGGGTCAGGGACTCGGCTTCTTCCCGGCTGATGCTGGCGGCGGCCAGGCGGCAGGCCATGCCTTCGAGCGCCTCGCGCACCGCGAACAGTTCGGTCAGGCCCTCGGGGGTAAGCTGCACCACCCGGGCGCCCTGGCGCGGCAGGCGCTCCACCAGGCCGAGGCCTTCCAGGCGCAGCAAGGCCTCACGCACCGAGCCCCGGCCCACGGCATAGCGGCGGGCCAGCTCCGGCTCGGACAGCTTGGTGCCGGGGGTGAGTTCGCCGCTGACCACGGCTTCCACCAGGCGGGGCGTCAGATCTTCACTGAGTACGGACATAACTTTGTCGACACTTGAATTTCACATAACTAAAAATTAGCAGATTTTTAGCGCACTGAAACAAAAGTTGTCGACAAATTTCACAAAGAGGGACACTGCGCACATTTCAACCAAAGTCGTATTGCGTGAGGCGTGAGGCGTGAGGCGTGAGGCGTGAGGCGTGAGGCGTGAGGCGTGAGGCGTGAGGCGTGAGGCGTGAGGCGTGAGGGAGCATAGCCGGCGCTTTAGCCACCGGGCAAAGAATGCTGAATCTGGAGCGCAGTTCACACCCTGGCATAACGGCTGCCGAGGGCTCGCGCACTCAAACGGACAGGGAATAGGGCCGGCCGTCCCGGATCAGCCAGTCGGCCACCGCCTCCGCCGGCATGGGTTTGGCAAGCCAGTAGCCCTGGCCCAGCTGGCAGCCCAGTTGCTGCAACCGCTGCTGCTGTTCGGGCAGTTCTATCCCTTCGGCGGTCACCGACATCTCCAGGCTCTGGGCCAGGGTGACAATGGTTTTGACCAGGTTGAAGGCACGGGAGTCTGTCGACAGATCGGCGACGAAGGATTTATCGATTTTGAGCTTGTTGACCGGCAACTGGCGCAGGTGACTGAAAGAGGAATAGCCGGTGCCGAAGTCATCCAGGGCAATTTCCACCCCGATCCGGCGCAGCTCGCGCAGGGTATCGAGGGAGCCGGCGGTATCCCACAGGCTGGTATCTTCGGTGATCTCCAACACCAGGGCCGCGGCACTGATGCCGGTTTCCCGCAAGGTCCGCTCCACCGTAGCCGCCAGTTGACCACTCATGAAAATGCTGGGGCTGATATTAACGTTGATCTTGAGCCAGCCGAAGCCCGCCAGCTGCCATTGGCGCAACTGCCGGCAAGCCTGATACAGCACCCATTCATTGAGCCGGGGGGCCAGACCGTGGTGTTCGGCCACCACGATCAGCTCCAGCGGGCTGACGGCACCATACTCCGAAGATTGCCAGCGCAACAGCGCCTCAAGGGACTCGATGCGGCCGGTGTCCAGGTGGAAAATGGGTTGGTAATGGAGGCTCAGCTCATTCTTCTCCATCGCCGCCTGCAGTGCCACCGCCAGCTTCTGCCGGCGCAACCGCCGTTCATCCATGCCCGGTTCGAACAACTGCACCGCACCCCGGCTCTGGTTCTTGGCATGGTACATGGCGGTGTCCGCATGACTCAGCAGCTCGGGCATGGTCGTCCCGTGGTTCGGGTACAGGCTGGTGCCGATGCAGGCCAACGGCGACAGGCAACCGTCATTGAGCCGCACTTCCCGCGATAACGACTGCCAGAGGTGCAGGGCCATCTGCTCCGCCTCGACGGGATCGGCCAGCCGCTGCTGTATCACCACGAACTCATCGCCGCCGAGCCGGGCGACCTGGCCCTGATCGCCGATGGCCTGGCGCAGGCGGGAAGCGATCACCCGCAGCAACCGGTCCCCCACCTCATGACCCAGGCTGTCGTTGATGGCCTTGAAACCGTTTAAATCCACCATGTGCAGTGCCAGCGGCCGACCGTCCTTGTGGGCCCTCGCCATGGCCTTTCCCATCAGTTGGTAGAAAAACATGCGGTTGGGCAGGCCGGTCAGCATGTCGTGGTAGGCCAGGTAGCGGTTGCTCCGGTTTTCCCGCAGCAGCAGCCATAGCATCAGGCCGCCGCTAAGCAGCAGGCCGGCCAGATACAGCATGGAGCGAATACGGATATCCTGGATGATATTGAGCTGGTGCCAGACATTGGCGCCGGAAAAACTGTCGACATTGACCTCCCGGGCCAGGTCACGGTACGGGACCAGTTCCTGCTGCAACTGAATAATGGCGGCCCGGTCGGCAGCGGTCAGCGCATAGACCCGCCCTTCCCACTGCTCCAGTTGCTCGTGGAACAGCTGCAACATCGGCAACACGCCGGGCTGCTCCCGCATCGGCTGGCTCTCCTCCCCCTGCAGCAGCACCTCGATCCGGCTCCACAACAGCTCGAAGCGCAACTGAAGGTTGGCTTCATCATTGGTGCCGGCCATCAGTTCGGTGAGGGCATGATCAAACTTCAGCGACTCCGTTTCCAGCTCGGAGCTGGCCCAGCCGACGGCCTTGATGGTGGCCGATACATACTGCACCACATCCAGATCCCGGTTATAGCTGTACAGCGAGCTGAAGCCGAACAACAGCGCCACGATGGTCAGCAGGAGTAGCTTGAGCTTGTTCACAATCAGCGGATATCCAGGGTTCTGAGTTGCCACACCATCATTTCGTGATGCTGCTTGGTATTGAATTCAGGATAGTCCGAGAGTGGCAATAGTATCCAGATTGGGCCTTTGTCACGAATTTTAAGGGCCTCCCCGTCCCGATGCGTCACCAGCAGCAGTGGGTAGGCGCCGGCGACCGCCATATCAATATCTGCATGATACTGGTTCAGGGCCACGGCCCTGATCTGTTCATGATCATCCACCTCCAGCCGCTCCAGCAGGTCCTGCAGCAAGACCCCGCGGTAGTGATGCACCTGGGTCGTCCAGGGCGTCAGGGTATCGAATTCGTGCTGGGGCAATTGCTCCAGCATGGCCAGGTCAAAGTCAGCCCTGTTATCGGCGTTGGTCACGCCTACCTTGCCGGTCACGCTGAGCAATACCTGTCCGGTCGGCGACGGCAGGGCATCGGCCCGGGCCACGCCACTCAGGCATGCCATCAGGCAGAGGCAATGAAGGGGGCGAGCCATGAGCCCCCGAAAAAACGACATATGCGCTAACATCCTGCGACTCCTTCCAGTAAGGGACTCATAAGAGCTTAGATAATGATTCCCAGTTTAACAGCACGCCATGGGCGGCTCAGCAGGTTAAAGAAGTAAAAAATCGAAGTCGAGCCCATCGGGATGACACGGCCGACGTTCCTCTTGCCGGCCCATTTCCAGCGACGAACGGTGACGGCCCGCCGGTATTGCCGGCGGGCCGAGCCCTTCAGGCCGGCTTGCTCCCGCCCCCCCCATTTCCCGCTCTCCGGGGCAGATCCCGGATATGCAAATCCACCTGGGGAAAGGCGATTTCGATGCCTGCCTCGCGGAAGGCCTTGAGGATGGCGAAGTGCAGCTCGCTGATGGTGACATTGCGGTCCTTCATCTTGTCCACGTAGGCGCGCAGCTCGAAGTTGAGGGCGCTGTCGCCAAACAGGGTAAAGAGCACCGTGGGGGCCGGATCCTCCAGGGTCAGGGGATGGGCCAGCGCGATCTGCTCCAGTAATTCCTTGACCTTATCCACGTCGGCGTCGTAACTCACCCCCACCTTGATCACGATACGGGTCACGTTGTCGGACAGGGTCCAGTTGATCAGCCGTTCGGTGATAAAGGCCTTGTTCGGTACCACGATTTCCCGGTTGTCCCAGTCGATGATGGTGGTGGCACGGGTACGGATCCGCGCCACGGTGCCGCTGTATTCCCCGATGGTAATGGTGTCGCCCACCCGTACCGGACGTTCGAACAGCATGATGATACCCGACACAAAGTTGGCCACCACTTCCTGCAGACCGAAACCCAGGCCCAGGGTCAGCGCCGCCACCATCCACTGCAGCTCGCTCCAGCGCAGGCCGAGCAGGGAAAACACGGTGATCACCGCCATCACCGCCAGGGTGTAGCGCAACAAAGTGGTCACGGTGTAACTGTGGGCCGCGTCCATCAGGCTGCCGCGGGCCAGCAGAATCTCCACCAGGCCGGGCAAGTTGCGGGAAGCCAGCAGGTAGACGCCACCGAGGAAGATGGCCAGCAGGAAGTCCTGCAGGCTGACCGCACTCAGCACTTCGGCATCCCCCACCGTGATGGTACGGGACCAGAGCGTGACTCCGTCGAGCCAGGTCAGGGCCGGCAGCACCTCGGCCCACACCCAGAGCAACGCCACCACCAGGGCGGTGGCGGTCGCGGTGCGCAGCAGGGTACGGGTTTGCTGGTTGATGTGCTCCATGCTGAGGTGAGGGTCGGGCAGCTCGACGTTGCCTTCGGCGGAACCGTTTTCCTCTTCCTCCGCCTCCCTCGCCTTCTGCTCTCTTCTGCGCAGCAGCAGCAGATGCACCTCACTCAGGATCAGGGCCCGGGCCGCCAGGCTGTAGGCCAGCCAGACCAGGCCCAGCACCACCAGGCCGTCGATAAAACGGGGCAGCAGTTCGGCCACGGTAAGCAGGTAGCCGCTCAGGATCAACACGCCCATCGTCGCGAACAGCAGGCTCATGCCGAGTCGCAGCAGCCGCCGCTTGTGCTCGCTGAGGAAACCGGGCTCCTGCCTGGGCGGCGGGGCCAACAGCAGCCAGGTGGCCAGGCCGTTCACCAGGGTGCTCAGCAGCAGACTGATGCGGCCGAATACGTCGTAAACTCCCTCGTCCGGGTGGGCGAAGCTCAGGGACAGCAACAGGACGAACAGCAGCTGCGACGGCAGGAACCAGGACAGCACGGTGCGCAGCCGCGTCATCAGCAGGGGATGCCAGTCGAAATGCACCCTGCCCAGCCCTCCCTTGCGGGTGAAGGACAGGAACAGATGCCCGACCAGCCACCACAGGGCGATGCTGCGCAGGGTAACGGACAGCACCTCCACCGCCGGATCCGACTCGGACAGCCCCGCCGGCTTCAGGGAGGCGGCCAGTAGCAAGAGCGGTACCGGCAGCACCCGCAGCAGGCTCCAGCCAATGGCCTTGAAGGTCAGGTTGATGTTATCGGTGTAGCGATGGGAGCATTGCTCCGCGATCTGCTCAAGATGCGCCCGGCTGTTGCGCCCCCACCAGGTCAGCAGGCCCGCCAGCGTCACTACCAGTGCCGTTCCCAGCGGATTGGCCACCACCACCAGCCACAGCACCGCCACCAGTGAGCGCCAGTTACCCGGGGTAAGCAGGCTCAGCAGGGCGTCGGGTATCCGTTTCAGCCAGTCCTGGTCGATCACCGAGTGGCTGGGCCACCACAGCAGGCTTTCGCTCAGGGTCTGATCCAGCTCCGTCACCAGTCGGTTCACCTCCCGCAGCCGCACCTCGTTCTGGCGCAACTGTTCGCTGAGCTGATCTTCCGCCTGCAGTTGCAGCGTCAGGATCTGGGATTTTATCCGACGCAGTTCGCTCAGGGCCGGATCATCGGTCAGCAGCGGCGGCTGTGCCTCCAGCTCCCTGAGCTGGTCCCGCAGGGAAATGCTGCGCAGCCGGGTTTGGGACAGCTCCCGTTCCAGCTCCCGCAGGGAGAAACGGGATTCCTTGTATTCGTTGAGCCGGCGCTTCTCGTCCAGGAACTGCACTCCCAGTGCCTCGGTCAGGCCGCCGATGTCGAGCCGTTCGCGAATGCTGCCCAGGGTCTGGGCCAGCCGGGTTTCCCGCTGGCCGTAGTCATCCCGCTGTGCCTGCAATACCCGCAACTGCTCATAGGCGGCGGCCACCCCATCGATATTGCCGCGCAATGCTTCCAGTTCGGAGGAAAAACGGCTGGTAACCTCAGGTTCGCGTTCGGTCAACTGGTGCAGTTCGATGCTGAGTGCCCGCAGTTCGGCGGAAGAGCGCTGGTCGAATTCGGCCCCCAATACTTGCAGGTGCAGGCCGAGCAGTTGATCCGCCAGGCCCAGGGCCTGGATTTCCAGCCGCAGCAGTTCCATCCGCACCGGAATGGTTCTGGCATCGAGCTCGGCGGCCAGCAGCCGGGCCTGCTGCTGCCGCAGGCTCGCCTGTTTTAGTTGCTCCACCGCCTCGGCCAGTTCGGGCCGCTCTTCCACCGCCGTCGGCATCGACATCTCCTCCGCCGACTGGCGCCGGAGTTCCTCCAGGCTCTGCTGCTGGCCGCGCAACTGTTCTTCGAGCCGGGCATGAGCCTGTTGCTTCTGATCCAATTCCCCCAGCAGGCGACTGCGACGGAGATTGTACTCGCCGATATCGCTCTCGATGCGGGTAAGGGAGATCTCCTGATCGCCGAAGTCGGTGAGCAGGCGGCCGAGCTCATCCAGCTGCTGCAGGGCCTCGCTCAGGCGCTCATCGAAGTTCCGAGCCAGTTCAACCCGCTCCAGGGCCCCATTGAGCCGGGCCGTGGCGCTTTTATCATGCTCCAGCACCAGTTGCCAGACCTGGCGCTCCTCTTCGGACAGGGCTTCGTTTTCCAACTGCTGGCCGGCCCCGGTAGACAGCTCCTCATTCAGCCAGGCCTGGGCCTCGGTGTCATCGATGACGGCGACATCCTCGGCCAGTTGTTCGCGGCCCTGTGCCAACGCCGCGCGCAGCTCGGGTAATTGCCGTGTCAGCATCAGGGCGGCCGTGCTCGGATCGGCCCTTTGGTTCTGGGCCTGGTTCTGACTCTGGGCCTGGGCCTGGGCGGCCATCCCCCACCACAGCAACACACAAAACAACCATCCGGCAACACCAAAACCGGCGATATCGGAACGACGCATAGGCAGTCACACTCAAGACAAAAACAAGCTTGATAATACGTCAAGAACAGCGGGCTCGGCGAGCCCTGGAATGGACCAGAACGTTGGGATTGGGAATTGGGGATAGAAGACCGGAACCGGGGACCGGATAGTCCCCAGTCCCGGTTCCGGCTCCGGTCAGAGTCGGTTAAGGGTCACGCCGGACTCGGGCAGAGCGGTCAGCACCGGTCGCTGGCTGCGTACATAATCGACGAAGGCCTGGGCGTCGGTGTTGCAGCGCACCCCCTGGGCCTTGCAGTCCAACGGCTGATTGATGTAATGCACCTGTACCCGGCCGCCGTCGGTCTTGCTGAGGCGGGCCACCGGGAAGGCCGCCAGCCGGCCGTTGACGAAGGCCAGATCCAGCCGGTCGGTCAGCACCTGCTGGGACTCATAGAGCGTGTTCCAGCCGTCGTTGCCGGAGGCGTTGTAGCTGGTCATCACCACCTGGTAACTGGCTTGCGGGTCGAGCCGCTGCCACTGGCCGTCGCGCCGGACCTCGATGCGGCCGAGGAAGCCTCTGTCCTTGCCGGTTTCATCGAACTGGTAGCGCAGGCCCGCCACATAAGGGAACTTGCCGGTGTGGGCCCCCTCGGGCAGGGACGCGTTAATGGTCTCCAGCAACAGGCCCGCCACCTGACGACCGGTGAGGGAGACGATGCTCATGGCATTGGAGAAAGGCAGCAGTTCCAGGGTGACATGGCCTTCCTTGAGCTCACCGGGTTCCAGACTGTTGCGTACGCCGCCGGCGCCGACCAGGGCGAAATCGGCGTGCCGACCGGTGACCGCCCGCACTTCGGGGGTGTTGGCCCAGTACAACTGGCTGGCCGCTACCAGGGGAGCCACCTGGGAGCCCTGGCCGTCCACCGGCATCCGCACATGCCTGAGCTCGGCGGGCACATGGCCGATCACCTGGCCATAGGCCTGGTCCAGGGCCGGTTTGTAGGTCTCATCGATATGGGCGCGCAGGGCCGGGTCTTCCGCCACGATGGCGATATTGGGCTGGGTCTCGATATAGGCGGCCGCCCGCTCGGCATCCTGGCCGGCCAGGCGGTGCTGTTCGGCCCGGCGGATGTCGCGGAAGAAGGCGTTGTCGGACAGCAGGGTATTGCCGCCCTCACAGTGCAGCAGCTGGCCGTCGGGGGTCAGGGTCACGTCCACCCGGCCCATGGCCTGGGCATACTGGCCGGCCTGCACCACGCAGGTCTTGCCGCGGCCATCCTGGTTGGTGAACACCTGGGCATAGGGTTCATTCTGCTCCCAACCCAGGTTGCGGAAATCACCGAGCAGGCTGTGGGAGTGGCCGCCCACGATCAGATCGATGCCGTTCACTTCTCTCGCCAGGCGCTGATCCCGTTCCAGCCCCAGGTGGGTGATGGCGATGATGTTCTTCACCCCCATCTCGCGCAGGTGGCGCACGGTGCGCTGGGCCCCCTGGACTTCCCGCTCAAAAATCAGTTCGCCCACGTTGGGGGCGATATCGGGCATGTCTTCCAGCACTACCCCCATTACCGCCACCACGGGCCGGCGGCCGGCGTCCTTCATGGTCTCGACCCGACGCTTCCTGTTGCCGTCGAAGGCGTAAAGCACATAGGGCTTGAGGTTGCCAACCTCGGCCAGGTGCGGATCCCGGCTGGTGTCCAGGTTGGCGGCCAGCACCGGGAACTCGACGCCCTCGATAAAGGCGGCCAGGCGTTCGTTGTTGAGATCGAACTCGTGGTTACCCAACGCCATGGCGTCGAGCTGCATCCGGCTCAACACGTCGGCGTTCATGGTACCCTGGTTGAGCTTGAAGTAACCGGTGCCCTGCCAGGCATCGCCGCCGTGCAGGAACAGCAGCGGCTGATTGGCCGCCGCCGCCTGCTCGCGCAGGGCGTTGGCATGGCTCAGCAGGCGGGGATGGCCGCCCAAACGGGTAAACAGGGCCCGGTTGTCCAGCTCCAGCCGTGCATCGGTGGCATCGAAATGGGAATGGGTGTCGTTGATATGGGCCACGGTCAGGGTAAAGGGCTGATCCGGCTGCTGGCTGGCGCAACCCGCCAAGGCCAGGGCCAGTACCCCGGCCACTATGCTTTTATTCATGGATGGATAAACTCCGTTTATTGATCAATGTTGTGCTCTTTGGTTCTGCGAGGTTGGTCGACTGGAGTCGACCCTACGGCTGCTGTCTCTGTCGTAGGGCTCAACTGGTAAAGACCACCGTCTTGCCGTTGTGCAGGAACACCCGGCGTTCGATATGGTACTGCACCGCCCGGGCCAGGGTGATGCATTCGATGTCCCGCCCCTTGGCAATCAACTGCTCCGGGTAATGGCTGTGATCCACCACTTCCACCCCCTGGGTGATGATGGGACCCTCGTCCAGATCATTGTTGATGTAATGGGCGGTGGCCCCCACCAGCTTGACGCCCTTGTCGTAGGCCTGGTGATAGGGTTTGGCACCCTTGAAACCGGGCAGCAGGGAGTGATGAATATTGATGGCCTTGCCATTGAGCGCTTCGCACATGGCCGGGCTCAATACCTGCATGTAACGCGCCAGCACCACCAGGTCCGCTTCGCACTCCCCGATGATACCGAGCACCTGGGCCTCCTGCTCGGTGCGGTTATCGTCGCTTACCGGCAGGTGATAATAGGGAATATGGTGCCAGTCGGCCAGGCGCTGCAGATCCGGGTGGTTGGAGATGATAGCCGGGATTTCGATGGCCAGTTGGCCGGTGCGATAGCGATAGAGCAGATCGTTGAGGCAGTGATCGAATTTCGACACCATGATCACCACGTTGGGCCGGTGGCGGGTGGAGGTCAGTTCCCACTGCATGTCGAACGGCTCGGCCCGGGGCCGGAAGCCGGCCCGAAAACCCTCTTCGTCGAAAGCGGGCTCCCGGGGCGGACGGAACTCGGCCCGGATAAAGAAATGCTCGCTGATGACGTCATCGAAGGTCTGCATTTCCACCACGTAACAGCCCTGCTCACGCAGGTAGCGGGTCACCACATCCACGGTACCCAGGCTGCCCAGGCAATGGGCGGTCAGATAATAGGTGTCTTTCGGCTTGGCCACTAGTGCTCTCCCTACCCCAAATAAATGATCTGCCCCTCGCGGGGCAGGCCGCTATTTTGCGGTAATCCGCGCCATTGTGCCAGCGGCTCAGGCGACGGGGGGAGCCAGCGGCTTCTCCATCATAAAACGGGTAAATGCATGGCCGCCCCGACTGACCTGTTGCTGGGTCACCAGCCGGAAGCCGCGCTGCTCGAATACCGGTCGGGACAACAGGCTGGCGTCGGTATGCAGCAGGCCGACCCCGCGCCTTTGTGCCTCCCGTTCGATATCGGCACAGAGCCGGCCGGCCAGGCCCCGGCCGGTATGTCCGGCCAGCACGTAGAGCAGGGCCAGGTGATCGTCCGGGTAAAGGGTGGCGAAAGCCACCGGTATCTGCTGGAAGGCCATGACCCGGGTGTAGCCGTCCCGGATCAGGGCCTTGAATTCATCAGCATACAGGTAGGGAAACGATGCCCACACCGAGACCTGCTCATCGCTGTAGCCCTGGTGCCCTTGTGCCATCACCGCGTCGTGGTAGATAAGCTCCAGGCTGCTGAGATCGGTCTCTTGATAGTCTCTGATCAGGTACATGGCGGCTCCGAGGGGATGATCGGTCCGGGCGGTCTGTTAATTCTTGTCCGACCCGTCGGGCTTGTCCAACCATTGCAGTTTCAGTTCCTTGCGCCGGGCGCTGAAGGCCAATACCCCGCCGGCAATACAGACCATAAGGCCGAACACCCAGGATGCCTGCGGCCCCCACAGCATGACACCGGAACCGGACA
This sequence comes from Zobellella sp. DQSA1, assembly GCF_041950555.1. Lineage (GTDB taxonomy): Bacteria > Pseudomonadota > Gammaproteobacteria > Enterobacterales > Aeromonadaceae > Oceanimonas. The sequence continues at coordinate 1,425,746 of NZ_CP169531.1, read as the reverse complement.
AGAGCAAAACGAATCCCATCAGCTTGGCACGGGTGGCCCGGCCGTTCACCGCCAGGCGGGCACCACAATGGGGGCAACGGAAATGCACATTGAGCCCCCGGTTTTCCCGCTCGGTGACCTGGGCGGGGCGGATCACTTTTTCACAACAGGGACACTTCACGCATTTTCCTCATCTGCTAATAATTCCGGCCCGGCCTCGACCAGGCTGCCGGGGACAATTTTGTCCGTACCGGCCAGGCCCTGCAAGTAAAACAGGCAACGCTCACCATGATAACTCAGCCGCTCGCAGCTGCGCGCCAGGGTCAGGCCGTCGAGGGTCGCTTCCATCGACAACTTGCGGGTGGCCGAAGACTGCAAAATGGACAACCGGATATCCTTGTTGTGCTCGCGCAAGGCCTGCAACGCCAGTTCGATATTGTCTTCGGGTTGATGCGCGGTCAGGGCCTGGGCGGCATTGAGCAACGAGCCGGCCAGTTCCCGGGCATGCTGGGTCAGCGGGATGATCGCCTGCACCTGGGGTTCCCAGCGGATCTTGAGCGCCTCGTGGGCACACTGGCGCACATGGTCGAGCAGATGCAGGCTGGCGTTGAGCCGGTTGAGCACCTCCCCTTCCGCCTCCGGCAGCCGGGCCAGGTAACGGGCCACCACCTCGGTGGCGTCCCGGGCCTCGTCCAGATTGGCCACCACGAAACCGGCCTCCTCGTTGCGCAGCCGGGCCGCGGCGTTCTGCAACACCACCTGGGCGCACTGGCGCAGAGTAAGGTGGGCGGCCTCCACCGCCAGTGAGGGCACCACCTGCATACTGGCGTCGAGGTGGCGGGTCAGGGAGGGCCTGGGCTCCGGCAGTACCCGTTCGGCCAGGTCCGCCAGTTGGCTGGTGAAGGGCAGAAACAACGCCGCCCCCAGCACGTTGAACAGGGTATGGAAAGCCGCGAGCGTCAGGGCATGGCTGTCGCCCACGCCATCACCGGTGAGCCAGTCAGCCAGGTAAATCAGCAGCGGCAGGATAAAAAAGGCCAGGGTGCCGGCCCCGATATTGAACAGGATATGGATAAGGGCGGTTCGCTTGGCGGCGATGGTAGCGCCGATGGCCGCCAGGGCGGCGGTAAAGGTGGACCCCAGATTCTGGCCGATGACCATGGCCCCGGCCTGCTCCAGGGAAAGGGTGCCCGACGCCAGGGCCGTCAGGGTAATGGCCAGGGCGGCGCTGGAAGACTGCATCAGCAGCGTCATCACCAGCCCCACCAGCAGCAGCATGAAACGCGCCCCCAGGGAAGCGGCGCTGTACTGGCTGAGATCGATACGCTCCGCCACCCCGCCCATCCCATTCTGGAGCAGATCCAACCCCACGAACAACACCCCGAAACCGGCCAGGGCGATACCGGCAGAGGCCAGGCGTCCCTTGCCCAGCAGCCGCAACAGCACGCCGACGCCGACCAGCGGCAGCAGCAGGCTGCCGATGGACAGCTTGAGCCCGAGCAGGGACACCAGCCAGCCGGTGCTGGTGGTGCCGAGGTTGGCACCGATCACCACGCCGATGGCCTGGCTCAGGGACAGCAGGCCGGCCGACACGAAGCCGATGGTGGCCAGGGTGGTGGCATGGGAAGACTGCACCAGGGCGGTGATGGCCGCCCCGCTCAGTACCGCCTTGACCTTGGAGCCGGTCAGCCGACCCAGGGTGGTACGCAGCCGGTCTCCGGCCAGGGCGGTCAGCCCCTCGGTCAGCAGTATCATGCCCAGCAGGAACAGGCCGATGCCGCCGAGCAGGGTACCGATGATTGTGAACATGGATTAACAATATCCCTGTGCTTGTCGTGATAAGCGGCCAGCGTCATGCTGTCCCGGCAAAACGTCAATAATAACAAAGGCCAACCGGGTTATCTGCCCGCCGGCCCGATTTTGCTGCATTTTGCCGGGGTTACCCCTCCGCGCATACCGGCGGGTGCGACAGTTGACGGGGGCGCAAGGTCCCTCACGTTGCTGACAAAGCTTCGTATTATTCGGTGGTCACTCCCGCGAAGGCAGGAGTCCAGTGCAAACGGTCATGGCTCTCCACCTTCGTGGAGATGGCAGATGTCAAACCGAAGAATCGTCAGAGAAATATCTGGCGAGGAACTGATGGTGGACGCCGTCATCAAGCCGCGGGGCCGCAAGGCCCCTCGTCTTATTAGGGCCGCCCCTTATTTGGCGACTTCATGGCCGATGATGCCGCCGACCACGGCCCCCCCCAGGGTACCGGTGGTGCTGCCGCCGGTAAGTACGGCCCCACCCAAAGCACCGGCACCGGCACCGATGGCGGTACTCCGCCCCTGATCCGACATGCCGGCACAGCCGGACAGACCGAACAGACCGAACAGCACGGCAGAGAATACGGCGGTTAGCATGACACTCCGTATTGTTTTCATGAGATCACCTCTTTTCAAATAGCATTTCAGCGAGTTCGCCGATGACAGGCCGGCGGAACGGACGACGCCCTTGCGCCATCGTTAATACCGCTGCATGATGCCGTTGTTGATCCTGACCCTGTCACCGACTCTGAAACCGGGATTCCCCTCCAACATCAGCGATTGATATGAGCCGTTATCCATGCGAACGGAGAACCGGTAGATATCCGGCCCCAGGGCCTGTCGGTTTTCCAGTTCGTGGCCGATGTAGGCCCCCCCTGCCGCGCCAATCACGGTCGCCGCTATACTGCCGCGCCCGGAGCCGATCTGGCTGCCGGCGACCCCCCCGACCACGGCACCGGCAATGGTTCCCAGGCCGATGCTGCTGCCGGAACTGTCCTGCTGCATCAGTTCTATCGATTGCACCACGCCATACCCCGAATACACGGTGGGCTGACTGGTCGTCCCGTATCCCGAAGACTGATACGGCTGGTTGGACTGCATGGGCTGGTTACGCTGGGTTTCACAGCCGCCCAGCATCAGCACCCCGGTCAAACCGAGTACCGAACCAAACCCCTTGATCATGTTCATGACAGTTCTCCTGCGTAATGAAGGTGAGCACCGGATGCCGCCGCTCCCGTCAATCGTCATCCCCATCATGTCCCACATCCGCTCTGGTTTCTGTACGCTAACGCTCATAGAAGCAGCTTCTATACAACGACCGAAAATGGGCCTGCCGTGCTCTACACTTAAATCGAGTATTGCCCCCATGGACATCACGACAGTGTCACCTTTTCACCATCGCCGCGCCGCCGGCCGGGCCCTGGCCAAGGCCTTGCAGCATTACAAGGACCACCCGGGTTTACTGGTGCTGGGACTGCCCCGGGGCGGGGTACCGGTGGCCTATGAGGTGGCGAAGGCCCTGGCCGCCCCGCTTGATGTACTGCTGGTGCGCAAGCTCGGCCACCCCCATCATGAAGAGCTGGCCATGGGCGCCATCGCCTCGGGCGATATTCTGGTGTGGAATCCGGATATCGTCGGTGCCGGGGGTATCGACCAGGCCCAGATAGACCGGGTGATCCGCCGGGAACGGACAGAACTCCAACGCCGGGAGCAGGTCTACCGGGGCGAGGCGCCGCCGCTGGCACTTACCGGCGTCACCGTGCTGCTGGTGGACGATGGCCTGGCCACCGGCGCCACCATGGAGGCGGCGGTACGGGCAGTCAAAAGCCGGCTGCCGGCGCGGCTGGTGGTGGCGGTGCCGGTGAGTTCAAGCGAAGCCAGGTCCCGGATCCGGGGCCTGGTGGACGAGTTCGTTGCCCTGCTGGTGAGTCCGGAGTTCGGCTCGGTCGGCCAGTACTATCTCGACTTCGGCCAGACCGAAGACCGGGAAGTCCGTGAACTGCTGGCCGCCGCGGCCGGATAAAGCCGGCTTTATTCTTCCAACTCCAACAATACCAGCTCGGCGACCGGCCCGCCGGAGGCCGGGTTCTGCCCGGTGACCAGCCGCTGATCGCTGACTGCAAAGGGCTGCCAGGGAGCCGGTGCCTTCCGGTAGAGGGCGCCGCACTCGACCAGCTCATCCTCGGTGAGAAAAGGCACGACCTGGTCCAGCTCGGCCAGCATCTCTTCCTCGTTGGAAAAACCGGTCACTTCCTTGCCCTTGATCAGCAAGGAACCGTCGGACAGCCGGATATTGAACAGGCCGGCGGCACCATGACAGACGGAAGCCACTATGCCGCCCCCTTCGTAAATACGCTGGCTGATCAGCTGCAAGGCCTCGTTGTCGGGAAAATCCCAGATAACACCGTGACCACCGGCGAAATAAATCACCCCATAGTCATCCGGATCGACCTCGGCGGGGCTGAGGGTCGAGCCCAGCCGGTTCATAAAGGCCTTGTTCTGGTACCATTGCCAGTCAAGCTCATCGGCCATGGCCAGGCTGTGGGGATCGATGGGGGTGTAGCCGCCCCTGGGGCTGACATAGTCGACCCGGTAACCGGCCGCCTCCATCTTGCTGACGAAATGCACCGCTTCGCCCAACCACAGTCCGGTGGCCCGGTTCAGGTTGGGGTACTTTTCCACACTGGTCAGCACTACCAGAATTTTCTGTTTCATCGTTCATCTCTCCTCGCCGTCGGCAACCAGTCCCAAGTGCAAGCTTAGCCCCGGTGCCGTCAAATTGGTCACCCCATGGTCACTCTTCCCCCTACCGGGCCCGGAGCCGGATTTCCTGCTCCATGGATACCGCAAAGCCCTTTAATTTTTCCCAACTTGGGATATGCTGCGGGCAGTCATGCCAACAGACGGGATAAGAATTTGAAGCAACCTTACCTCAGTGCCCTGGTGATCGGCGCCGTGCTCAGCGGCTGTGCCGGCCAGGCCGAAACCTCCCAGCCGGCCCCCGCCGCCATCCAGCCACAGCAACCGGCCGCCGCCACATCACCACCCAGTGCGGTCGAGCAGCAGGGTTTTGCGGCCTGGCGGCAGGATTTTCGCGGCCGGGCCCTGGCCGCCGGTATCCGGCCGGCGGTATTCGACGCCGCCTTTCGCGACGTCAGGCTGAACCAGGAAGTCATGCGTCTGGACGGGCGCCAGGCCGAATTCACCAAGCAGATCTGGGAATACCTGGACACCGCCACCTCCGCCACCCGCGTCAGCAACGGCCGCCAGAAATGGCAGGAACTGGGCCCTACCCTCAAGGCCATCGAGGAACGCTACGGAGTAGATGCCAAGGTCATCATGGCCATCTGGGGCATGGAAACCAACTACGGCTCCTTCCGGGGTAATACCGGCATCATCGAAGGTCTCGCCACCCTGGCCTTCGAGGGCCGTCGTCGCAGCTTTGCCGAAGAGCAGCTGATTGCCGCCCTCAAGATACTGCAGTCGGGTGACACCAGTCCGGAGCGGATGCGCGGCTCCTGGGCCGGGGCCATGGGCCATACCCAGTTTATGCCCACCAGCTACCTGCAGTATGCCCAGGACTTTACCGGCGACGGCAAGCGGGACATCTGGGGCGACGACCCCACCGATGCCCTGGCCTCCGCCGCCAACTACCTGGCCCGCTTCGGCTGGCAGCACGGCGCCCCCTGGGGGCTGGAAGTGAAACTGCCGGCGGGCTTCGACTATGGCATCGCGGACCAGGACCATCGCCGGCCCGTGGCCTACTGGCGCGACCGGGGCGTGACCACCCTCGATGGCCGCCCCCTGCCCGATCACGGCGAGGCCGCCATACTGGTGCCCGCCGGTGCCCAGGGTCCGGCCTTCGTCGTCTTCAACAACTTCCGGGTGATCCGTCGCTACAACAACGCCACCTCCTATGCCATGGCGGTGGGCCACCTGGGCGACAAACTGGCCGGCGGCGGCGAGTTCCGCACCCCCTGGCCCAGGAGCGAACGGTCCCTGAGCCGGGCCGAGAAGGAAGAACTGCAGCGCCGCCTGAGCGCCCGCGGTTTCGACACCAAAGGCGCCGACGGCGTGATCGGGCCCAATACCATCAGTGCTATTCGTGCCTTCCAGCAGTCCATCGGCCAGGTGGCCGACGGCTATGCCAGCGAGTCGCTGCTGAAGCGACTGCGTTGAGGTTCAGGGCAGGGCCGAAGGGCCCTGTCTCTTTGTTGACAAAGTCCATAATCCATTCTGTCGCCAGATATTTTTCTGACAACTCTGCGGTTTAACACCTGTCATCTCCGCGAAGGCGGAGACCCATGGCAGTTTGCACTGGATTCCCGCCTTCGCGAGAGTGACGAAAGATTCAGGCCGCCTTATCCGCCAACAGGTGGCCGGCGTCGAAACCCAGGATCAGGGAGCCCCAGTGTTTACCCTTGATATACAAGGGAATGGAAAGATCATTGATGACTTCACCGGTATTACGGATATAGCTCTGCAGCAGGAAAGGCTTCTCATGATTGCAGCGACGACGTTCCTGGCGGCTGTGGTTATAGAGCCGTCGGTGGCGGCAGTGGATATTGTCCTTGTCCTTATCGCCGGTTAATGGCTGGGAGCTTTTGCCGTGATGCACCGGGATATAACCTTTGGTGTCCACCCCCACCACATAAATAAACTCCGGATGCTCTTTGATAAAGCGGTCATAAAGCGCCTGCAGCTCGCCTTCCACCGCCGTGACATATTCCGTCATAAACTGGGCCGGCTCCTGTCCGGGATTAACCGGCCGGTAGTTCTGGTCAAAAAGGTTGATGCCCTTGTCCTGGAGCCGCTCCAGCATGGTACTCACCTCATCCGCCCACCTGGCTCCGAGTTGGGTCATACGCTCGAAGTTACCCTGCCCCACAATAAACTGCGACAGCAGCTCCAGGGTCGCTTCGGTGGAATGTTCCAGGGACGAAGAAAAATCCTGCGACTGGGTCATATTGTCTTTCATGGCAGAAGACAGTTCGGCGATGGACTCCACATGCTGATGTGATTCTTTGTTGGTATAAGAAAGTTCATCCAGGGCGGCGGAAATGGTGGTGAGCTGCTGGTTCATCTGTTCAAAGTCCTGCACCATGCCGCCGAACTGATCCCGGTTTCGGCTCATGAACGCATCCGTTTCCTGAATATGCTGCCTGATGGTGTCGGCTCCTTCACGCGTGCTCTGTACCAGGCTGGTCATTTCACCGATATTGCGGTGTATCTCCTGGGTGGCATCGCCTACCTTCCGGGCCAGGTTGCGTACTTCGTTCGCCACCACGGCAAAACCTCTCCCGGCCTCGCCGGCGCGGGCCGCTTCGATGGAGGCATTCAAGGCCAGCAGGTTGGTTTGCTCTGAAAAGTCCTGTACCAATCCCAGGATATTTTGAATGTTCCTGGAATTCTGGCTCAAGGTGTTGACGGTTTGACTGAATTCCTGGGTCAGACTCTCCACGGCCTTGATCTTGTCCACGGCCAGATGCAGCTCCTCGCTCGACCGACGAACATCCGTCAGGTTCTGGGTGGTTTGCTGGCTGATATTGACCGTGTTGGCGGCTATTTCTTCTACAGCCAGGGTCGCCTGCTGACTGGATTCGAAAATATGCTGGGCAATTCTTTCCTGCCCGGCAGAAGAATGGCCGGCATGAGCAATCATTTGCTGCAAGCGGGTGGCATTAATGGCCACGCTGATCGAATTCGACCGGGCTTCACTGATCATGGCTTTCAGCTTGCCGGAAAAATCATTATAGCTCCTGGCCATCATGGAAATTTCATCGAAGGTATAATCGGGCAGCGTTGCCGATATATCGCCGTTTTTATCCTTTACCGCCTGTAATGCCCGGGTAATATCCCTGATGGGTCTGACAAAGATTTCGCGCATGAAAAACACGATAAAAATCCCGACCGCGAGGGTCAACGCAGTGCCCGCCATCATTAGCCACCAGAATTGCTGCAGGATTTGCTCCGCACCGGACGTATTCCCCTCCAGCCCGCGGACTTCATTCGTCAATTGGTTTACATAGAACAGGGAAACGACTATCAGCAACGACGGGGGCAGTAATAGTGCAATCACATTCCCCACGATTTTACGGGTAAGGGTATACCAAAACGTCTTTTCTATGGTTCGGTAGAGGCTCATCCTGATACTCTCATCATTGTTATTATTCCGTTAAACAGCTTATTCTGATGTCGCACCATGCGAAGCAGAGGTCCGGCATCTGATTAAGCCACCCCGTGGCTGGCCACTAAATAACTGGTCCTGATACTGCTGCATCGACCGGATGCCCGCCGTGGCCCCATCCCTGGGGGCCTTGCCGAGCCATCCCCGGTGGGAAGTGTCATTTCAGCTGCAACATTCTAAGCAATATTTATTATCAGGCCACCACTTAGAGCGGAAACTTTGACCCCCATCGCGTCCTCGCTAGCGGCTGAGCGGCAGCCAGCTCCCAATCAGCATAAAGAGGCTACCACAGGCTCTGTTGAAGCCCTTCCCGCTGCGCTGCAGCCAGCCCGACACCCGGCCGGCAAAACCGGCGATAGACAGCTCCGTCAGGCATTCCACCAGGGCGAAAGTGGCCGCCATGATGACGAATTGCAACCAGAGACTGGCCGCGGGGTCGATAAACTGGGGCAGGAAGGCGGCGAAAAACAGAATGACCTTGGGATTGGCCAAAGCCGAGAAAAAACCCTGGCGGGCCATGGCCCAGCCATTCACCTCGCCCCCTGGCTGCACCATGCCGCCACCCGGTGCCGGCGAACGCCACACCTGCACGCCCAGCCACACCAGATAGAGGCCGCCGACGACCTTCATGACCAACAGCAGCTCCCCGGCCAGGCTCAGCACCGAGGCGATACCGAACATCGACAGCCCGATCCCCCCCACAAAACCCAGGGCGCCGCCCCCTATGGTGGCCAGGGTTTTGCCCGGGCCGTAGAGGGCGCCGTGGGTCAGCGCCAGCAGGCCGTTGGGGCCGGGTGTGAGAGAAAGGCCGATGCTGGCGGCCAGGTAGATAAGCCAGGTATCCAGTGCCATGGTAGGGCTCCGTTATGGGTTGGTAGGCACGATTATGCGGCTGTCCCCTCTTTCATTCCTCGTAAAAATAAGACATAAAAAGGAAATATTTGGACATGTGGAGTCCCCATGCCGAGCCCCGACGTCGGTTTTCTGCTGCTGCCCCTGCCCGGCTTCGCCCTGCTGCCCTTCGGCGGTTTTCTCGACAAGTTGCGTTTTTCCGCCGACGACGAGGATCACAGCCGCCAGCGCTACTGCCGCTGGCGGATACTGGGCCTGACGCCGGAGGAAAGGGTAACCGCCAGTTGCGGGGTGGAAGTCACGACCCAGGCCACGGCCCGGGAACTGGACTGGAGCCGTTACCAGTACCTGGTGATCTTCGGCGGCCGCGAAGCGGGTCAGACCCGGCGCCTTACCCCCCGTTACCGGGCGCTGCTGCGCCTGGCCCGGGCCCACGGCCTCAGCCTGGCCAGCGTCGACAACGCCTGCTTCCTGCTGGCCGAAGCGGGCCTGCTGGCGGGCCACCGGGTGGCGGTGCACTGGCGCCACGCCAGGGAATTCGCCACCGCTTTTCAGCACATTTCCATGACCACGGAGCAGCTCTATCTGCTGGACGGCAAACGCATCAGCTGCGCCGGCGGCAGCGCCGCCATCGAACTCGCCACCGAGCTGCTCGCCCGCCACTGCGGCCGGGAGCGGGCCCTGAAGGGGCTGGCGGACATGCTGGTGGACGAAGCCCGTACCCCGGGCCAACGGCCCAACTCCCTGGATGGCGGGTCCGGCGTCGGGCGCCACCTGGGCCGGGCCCTGGCCCTGATGCGCCAGTACCTGGGCACCGCCATGACAGTGAAGGAGCTGGCCGAGCGGATGGGCCTGGGCCGGCGCCAGCTGGACCGGCTGTTCATGGCCCATTTCGGTCACCCGGCCCGGGCTCACTGGCAGGAGTTGCGCCTGCAGCACCTGGCCTGGCGGCTGCTGCACAGCCACCACGATCTGGCTTTGCTCGCCGAGGAAGTCGGCATCCGCGATACGGGCTATCTGGGCAAAGTGTTCAAGCGCCGCTTCGGCCTGACGCCGGTGCAGTATCGCCGGCAAAGAACACCGTCAGCCAGAGGGTATCCTGATCAGGATGGGTCCAGCTGACCCTGTGTCGACGGTGGGCAGCGATGGTCAGGTAGTCGCCGGGGCCCAGCTGCCGCCGTTCGTGGGGTTCCTCCAGTTCCAGTTCCGCCGCGCCCGCCACCAGCAGCACAAATTCCTGCTCGGGCTGATCGTACCAGAAACCCTCCGGGGAGCGGTGGCCACGGGAGACGATGCGCTCGATGCGCACCCCGCCATTGCCGGCCAGGGTCTGGATCAGCTCCTCGGGCAGGTGGGCGGGGATGGCGTCCTTCAGGTTGCTCTGGCTCATGGCTCCTCCTTTCAAAGATCACAAAAATGAAACATATATTCGACAACCAGGTCCGGGCATGATTAACTGCCCCTGATTGTGAACCGGGGAACCATCGCCATGAAAGAGAAGGATCTGCTGTTTTTCCAGCCGCTGTGGCGGCGTATCGCCGTCACCCTGTTCTGCGCCGGCTGGGCCGGCTGGGAATGGCTCAGCGGCCAGCATCTGTGGGGCATCATCATCACCGGCGTTACCCTCTACTGCTACTGGACCCTGTTCCATACCTTCGTGCCCGCCAAACCTGAGCCGGACAAGAAAGGCTAGTCATTTTCCAGCAGCCAGCACCGGAAGGTCTCCGCCGCCGTCGACAACGGCTTGTGCCTGTTGTGCACCAGGTAGTCGGCCCGGCCGGTGGAGTAACAGTAGGGGCCGACCCGGCGGATCAGCCCCGCCTCCAGCTGTTCCCGCGCCATGAAATCCCAGCCCAGCCCTACCCCCATGCCTTGCAGCACGCCGTTGAATGCCAGGGTCACCTGGTTGAAGGTCGGGACGTTGGCCGGTGGCCGGTACTCCACCCCGAAATATCGGAACCAGTCGGCCCAGTCGATGCAGTTCCAGGCCGAGGAATCGAGCTGGATCAACGGCAGCTCCCGCAGTCCGGCGACGTCAGTCGGCTCGTCCAGCACCAGCTCCCGGCTGCAGATGGGGTAAACCCGTTCCTCGAACAACGGCTCCGCCCGCAGCGAGGGCCAGTTGCCGTCGCCATAGAGAATGCCCAGATCGCACTCATCCAGGCTGTATTCATTGATGTCGTTGGTGGAGTTGACGTGCACCGCCAGCCCGGGGCAAGCCTTGTTGAACTCCACCAGCCGCGGGAACAGCCAGTAGTGGGCCACCGCATGGGTGCACACCAGGGTCAGGCTGCTGGTATTGTGCGCGGCCTGCAGCCGCTCGACACTGCGCTGCAGCTGCTGCAACAACGGCGTGAGTTCACCGAACAGCGCCATCCCGGCCCGGGTCAGGGTAATACCCCTGGGCTGGCGCTCGAACAGTGCCAGTCCCAGGCTGCTTTCCAGTACCTTGATCTGCTTGCTCACCGCACTTTGGGTCAGGCACAGCTCGGCGGCAGCCCGGGTAAAGCTGCCGTGGCGGGCCACCGCCTCGAAAAACAGCAGGCTGTCGAGCGGGGGCAGGGTTTTAAAGGGACGGTACATCTTGGCCTCCATGGCACGGGCTCCTGCGCCCACCTTAGCACTGGGGCATTCCGCCAGGGAATGCACCCATGCATTTTTATCCTTAAATTCAATAGGCAGTTACGCTCGCCATGGTCGACAACAAGGCATAAGGAAACCACCGACCGACGCCGCACTGGTGCAGAGCACCGGATAAATTTGCTATGATCCCCGCCCTGTTGCGCCCCGCCCCCGGGCTGGCGCGAAATCACCGTTCAAGCAGCGCACGGCCGGCGCGGCGCTGGAGGAAAGCATGTCTCAGTTTGTTGTTTGTGCCCTGTATAAATTCGTTACCCTGGAAAGCCACGAGGCGTTGCGCGAGCCGCTGCTGGCCGTGATGGAAGCCGAGCAGATCCGCGGCACCCTGCTGCTGGCGTCCGAGGGCATCAACGGCACCGTGGCCGGCTCCCGCGCCGCCATCGACCGGCTCAAGGGCTGGTTCGACGCCGATCCGCGCTTTGCCGGCATCGACTACAAGGAATCCCTGAGCGAAGAGCAGCCCTTCTACCGCACCAAGGTCAAACTGAAGAAAGAAATCGTGACCTTGGGTGTCGAGGGCATAGATCCCAAGCGGGTGGTCGGCACCTATGTGGAGCCCAGGGACTGGAACGCGCTGATTTCCGACCCGGAGGTGGTGTTGATCGACACCCGCAACGACTACGAAGTGGATATCGGCACCTTCAAGGGTGCCGTCAATCCCCATACCGAAAGCTTTCGCGAGTTTCCCGAATACGTGAAAAACAACCTGGATCCGGCCCGGCACAAGAAGGTGGCCATGTTCTGCACCGGCGGCATCCGCTGCGAGAAGAGCACCGCCTACCTCAAGGAACAGGGATTCGACGAGGTCTATCACCTGCACGGCGGCATCCTCAAGTACCTGGAAGAAGTGCCCGAGGAAGACTCCCTGTGGCAGGGCGAGTGCTTCGTGTTCGACAACAGGGTGACGGTGGATCATCAGCTGCAACCGGGCCATTATCAGCTGTGCTCCGCCTGCCGGGCACCGCTGTCCCAGGAAGATCTGCAAAGCCCCCACTACCAGCACGGCGTCAGTTGCCCCCATTGCCACGACCGGCAAACCCCGGAGCAGCGCCGCCGTTATGCCGAGCGCGAACACCAGCTGCAACTGGCGAACGCACGGGGCGAGGCCCATATCGGCAGCGACGCGGTCAAGGCCGCCGAGCGGCACCGGGCGGAAAAAATGGCTCGCAAGCAGGAGCAGCAGGCCCGCAAGGGCTAAGCGCGGAGGCGTCGTTAACGGACCCGTTCTGTTTGTCCTTGTCTCCACCGTGAAGGCGGAGGCCCAAGGCTCGACCGGACGGGAAATCGATTCCGTTTTTCCCCTTCTATTCCCGCCCTGCCTACTCAACGGGGCCCTTTTGACCAGGAAGCTGTTCGGTGCTTTGGATCCCCTTTACCCTGTTCGCCGCCCTGATGCAGGCCTGGCGCAATGCTTTCCAGAAACAGCTGAGCCAGGAGGCCGGCGCCACCGCCGTGACCCTGTCGCGCTTCGTGCTGGCCGGACCCATCGCCGCCCTCTACCTGTGGCTGCTCTATCGCTGGCAGCCCCAGCAACCGCTGCCCGATATCAGCTTTCCTTTCGCCGCCTACATAGTCGCGGCGGCCCTGAGCCAGATCCTGGCCACCGCCCTGATGGTGCGGCTGTTCCAGCTGCGTAACTACGCGGTGGGAGTGGGGCTGGCCAAGAGCGAGGCGATACTGGCGGCAGCCCTGGGGGTGTTCTTTTTCAGTGCCCCGCTCACCTCCCTGGGCTGGCTGGGAGTGCTGATCGGCGGCCTGGCGGTGTGGCTGTTGAGCGGCCTGCGCCGGGCCGTGGGCGGCGCCGTCTCGCCGGCCACCCTGCTGATGGGGCTGGGCAGCGGCCTGGCCTTCGCCCTCACCTCGCTGTGGGTGCGGGAAGCCAGCCTGGTGCTGGACCTGCCCTTTCCCTTCGGCGCCGCCTGGGTGCTGCTACTGGTGATCTCCCTGCAGACCCTGGTGCTGCTGCTCTGGCTGGGGGTCAAGGATCCCGCCGGCCTCAAAGCCCTCCGGCGCCGGCCGGGACTGACCTTGCTGATCAGCCTCAGCAGTTGCCTGGGATCCATCGGCTGGTTCAGCGCCATGAGTCTGGAAAGCGTGGCCCTGGTCAAGACCCTGGGCCAGATAGAGGTGCTGTTCACCCTGATGATCTCGGCCTGGTACTTCCGGGAAAAGCTGGGTCGCCAGGATCACTGGGGTTTGGCTCTGATCGTGGTCGCCGCCCTGTGCGTGATGTGGGCCTAGCCCATCCGCCGGCGCGCCCGGTGGGAGGCGCCGTTGCGCACCGCCCAGCGCAGCACCAGGGCGAGTGCGTGTACCCCCAGACGCACGCCACGACGCTCGAGCCCGCCCAACTGCCGGCCGCTCAGGTCGAGCGCCCAGGGCGGCAGCAGATCCATGCCCGCCTTCATCATCAGTCCCACCAGGGGCCGGGCCAGGGGGCTGGGCGCCGGTGCCGCCAACAACAACCGGAAGATCTCGGCGGTGCGTTCGTCGAACACCAGTTCGGAAAGCATCTGCCGCAGGTAAAGGTCGATATCCCGCCGGTTTTTGGGCACGCCTTGCGCCCCCAACGCCTCGGCCACCCGGGCGGCCTCGGCGAAGTAGCGGTCCTGCTCGGCCAGGCTCAGGCCAGGGTTGCAGTAGCGCAGGTGGGCCGCCATAAAGCAGCTGGCTTCCGCCACGTGCACCCAGGTGAGCAGGGCCGGATCGTCTGCCGCATAGGGCCGGCCGTCGGCCGCCACCCCCGTCACTCGCCGGTGGATGCCCTTCACCCGTTCGATCAGGCGCTCGGCGTCGGCCCGGGGCGCAAAGGTGGTGGCGGCGATAAACTGGCTGGTGCGGCGCAGCCGGCCCGGCATGTCTTCCCGGAAACGGGAGTGATCCCAGACTCCGGCCAGGGCCAGGGGGTGCAGCATCTGCAGCATCAGGGCACCGATACCGCCACACAGCATGGCGGTAAAATCGCCGTGCACCCGCCAGATCACCGAATCCGGGCCGAACAGGCCGGGATCGCCCCTGGGGTGCTCGTAGTCGATGTCGCCCAGCGCCAGCCCGGTCACCCCCATCACCTGACGCTCGATACCTTGTCTCAGTGCTTTCATCTTATCTAAAAGGATAACGCTTGAAGGACCACAGCCGCTTGATGCCTTCCAGCACCAACAGCCCCACCGCCGTCCAGATGGCGATATAGGTAGCCCACTCGCCGGGCGCTATGGTCTCACCCAGCAACAGGGACACGAACACCAGCAACACCGGCTCCACATAGCCGAGCAGGCCGAACAGGGTAAAGGGCAGGCGCCGGCTGGCCAGGATATAACTGACCAGGGCCAGGGTGCTGACCAGGCCCAGCCCCAGCACCAGCCAGGGCAAGGCGGGCCGCTCGGCGAAGGGAGCGAAGGGCGCCGGAACGGCGAACAGGAACCAGCAGGCCAGGGGCAGCAGCAACGCCATATCGAGCCAGAGTCCGCCCAAATGGTCGGAACCGAGTCGGCGCCGCCACATAAAGTAGACCGGGTAACCCGTTACCACGACCAGGGTTTCCCAGGAAATTCCTCCCGAGCGCCACAGCTCGTTGGCCACGCCGGCGGCGGCGCAGGCTACCGCCAGCCACTGCAACCGGCTCGGTCGCTCCTGGTAGACGAAACGGCCGATCAGCACCAATGCCAGCGGCATCATGAAATAGCCGAGCGACACCGGCAGTCCCCGGCCATTGAGCGGCGCCCACATAAACAGCCACAACTGCACTCCCACCAGGGCGGACGACAACGGCAGGCCAAACCACAGCAGCGGCCGGCGCCCAAGCTGGCCGAGCAGGTTTGTCACCAGCCGCCAGTCGCCGCTCAGCAGCAGGAAGAGGCCCATGCAGGGCAGCGTCAGCAGCATGCGCCAGCCGAAGATCTGCTCGCCGTCGAGCGGCCACAGCAGGCTGGCGTAGTAATACAGCACCGCGAACAACACCGACGAAAATACCGACAGCGCAACACCCCTGGTCACTCTGGTTTCCCCCTGCTTCATTGTTATTATCGAATCGACCGGCAGCTTAGCAGCTTTATGCACAAAGATTGAGCTGGCGTAAAAAATAAAACCAGCGCAGACCACCGGTTGGGCACCACAATGGCAGCAGATACCGCTACCCGTCAGGTATGCCGCCGTCATCATGCTAACCGCAAGGCACCGCCGGCCCATGGGCGGCGGCGACCCCAAAGGGCTGGAAACCGACCCGGGCAGACAGGCTTGTGCCACCCCCGGCAAAACCGCTATAACAGCGGCTCGTTGAATGACAAGGAAAAAACCGATGCGCCTGTTTTCCCTCGCCCTGTTTTCCCTGTGGCTGGCCGGCTGTGTTGCCGCCCGGGGCGATCGACTCGAACTCGAACCCCTGGCCGATCTCTCCCCCCGGCTTTCGGAAACCTCGGGACTGGCCGTCTGGCAGGGCGGCCTGCTCAGCCATAACGACAGCGGTAACGCCGCCGAGCTGTTCATGCTGTCGGCCAGTGGTGCCATCACCCGGGTACTGCCCGTCCCCGTTTCCAACCGCGACTGGGAAGACATCGCCGTGCACGGCGACGATATCTTCCTCGCCGATACCGGCAACAACGGCGGCCGACGCCGGGATCTAGCGGTGTACCGGCTGCAACTGGAAGAAGACGCGCTGCAACTGCACCAACGCCTGCCGGTGGCCTACGCCGAGCAGAACAACTTCCAGCCACCCCGCCACCAGCACAACTTCGACGCCGAGGCCCTGGCCTGGGTGGACGGCGAGCTGTGGCTGCTGACCAAGCGCTGGCTGGATGAAGACAGCGCCCTGTACAAGCTGTCGACGGAGGGTGGCGAGGCGCCGCTCGTCGAGCAGCAGCGGCTGGCCACAGCCATGCTGGTGACCGGCGCCGATTACGACGCCGGCAGCCAGACCTTGCTGTTGCTGGGCTACAGCCGCAACTGGCTGGACCGACGCGCCTGGCTGTGGCTCTACCCGGTGCGGGACGGTCGGGTGGAGGAAGCCCGGGGCCGGCGCTGGCTGCTGGCCGAAGGAGGCCAGTTCGAAGGCATCGCCCTGGGCGAGGACGGCTTTATCTACCTGAGCCGCGAAGGCGGCGGCAGCAATCTGTTCCGCAGCCGCCAGCCCCTGGCCGAACTGCTGCCGGCGATGGCACCGGCTCAGCCGCGCCGGTAGCTCCTGATCGGAAAGCGGGGCTCGAACCCCAGCCGCCGGTAGAGCCCCTCACCGGCGGCGGAGGCCTGCAGGGTGAGATAGCGGCCCCCTTGCTCCCGGGCCAGGGCCATCAGTTGCAGCATCAGCGCATGGGCGATGCCCTGGCCCCGGCATTCCGGCACCACCCCGACCTGGTGAATGCCTACCACCTCGCCGGTGCGATACAGCAGCGCCGTGGCCACGGCGCTGCCCTCCCGGCTTGCCAGCAGCAAGCCGGCCTCGCTCACCCCGAGCAGTCGGCGGACGGTCGCCGCCGCCACCTCATAACCGAAGGCCCGGCCGCACAGCGCCGCCCACTGCCCCACCTGGGCGGGCGTCAGTACCCGGCTCAACTGCAAGCCGTCTTCCGGCCGGCTTCCCTCGCCGTCCATGCTCAGGTGCATGGCCCTTTGCTCCAGCGCCACGCCGAATCCCTGGCCTACCAGCGCCCGCTCCAGCGCCGAGCCCTCGGCCCAGACCGGCACCAGGGCCCTCGACGGCAGCCGGGCCAGTTCATGCCCCTCGAACACCGGTTGATGGCCCCAATCGAACCAGAAACGGTGCGGCCAGCCTCGGCTGGCCCGCAGGCCGGCAATACCACCGATCTCAGGCTCGGTACCCATGGCCCGCCACAGGGCGGTCAGGTTGTCGATATTCGCCTTGTCCAACAGGCTGTTATTCATGCTTCACTCCCGGTTTATCAAGATGATCCCCGCCACCAGCGCCACCGCCCCGAGCAGCTTTATCGGGGTGAGCGGCCGCACCGGCAGCTCGAACCAGCCGTAGTGGCTGACGATCAGCGCCACCGCCAACTGGCCGCTCAGGGCGAAGGACATCATGGGCCCTACTCCCATGCGCGGGATCAGAAAATAGAACAGCCCCACCCCCAGGGCGCTCAGGGCGCCGCCGAACCAGAGATGGCCCGGCACCGCCTGCAGGGTATCCGGGCCCGGCCAGCTCCGCGGCAGAGCCAGGCTGGCCAGCAGGGACACCCCGGCCGCCACCCCGAAGGCGATGGTGGTGCCCAGCAGCACATGGCGCAGCTGGACCCCGAGCTGGGCATTGAGGCCGGCCTGCAACGCGATGGCAGCCCCCGCCACCAGGGCCAGTACCGGCAACAGGCTCATGGCAAGTACCGCCGCGCCAACGGCCCGGCGGCGAAAGACTTGGCCGAATAATGCCATTGCAGGGTACGGATAATATTCATTCGACTTCCTCCCGACAGGCGGACCACCATGATCCGCAGCTGTCCGCCAGCATAGGGGGAGGCAGGGACGACTTCCTTTACATAGGTTGATCGGATGCGATTTTTTTGCGGATACGGCTGAGCTGGGTGGGGGTGATGCCCAGGTGGGAGGCGATATGGTACTGGGGCAGGCGCCCGGCCAGGGCCGGAAAGTCGCGCAAAAAGCGCAGGTAGCGTTCGGCCGCCGCCTCCTGCACCAGCGCTATCTCGCGGGCGTCCTTGTCCAGCAGCCAGTGATGCTCCAGGTAGTGGATCTGGAACAAGGCGAGATCGTGGTGTCGGTGCAACAAACGGCGGAAACTCGCGAACGAAATATCGATGACCACCGCCGCTTCCAGCGCTTCCAGGGTCACCCGCGACGGCTCACCGCGCAGCAGGGCGGTCATGGCCCCGGGAAAACGTCCTTCCTCGAAGAAGGCCTTGTTGTACTCGTTGCCTTTCTCGTCGAGCACAAAGGCCCGGAACAGGCCCCGGTGGACGAAGGAAAAAGAGGTGGGCGTTTCGCCGGCCCGGCACAGTCGCTCATGCCTGCGCAATTCCCGGTAGCTGCAGGCGTCCTGCAGCGCCGCCCAGCTCTGGTCGCCGAGGGGATGATAGCTGTCCAGGGTCCGGCGCAAGGCGGCAAAGGCCTCTGTCTTCAACGGGGTCAAACGGTATGCTCCTGGCTAGCCTATGAGTCATGAGCAGGACAGTTTGCTGTGACCGCAGAGAAGAGGCAATCCCTGTTACCTCTTTCAATCCCCCTCCGGTGCCCGCCGGGGGCTATCCCGCCGACCGCAGGGGCGCTTCCCGGGGCTGCGGGTACTCATCGCTGTCGATGCGGATGCGCACCGCGTCGTGGCGCCAGATTTCCCGGTCGCAGTCGATCGGCCGGCCGAACTGGTCGTAGTTGACCCGGGTCACCGCCAGTACCGGGTTGCCCGGGGCCAGGTTGAGCACCCGGGCCGCTTCGCCCCGGGCCGCGGTGGGGCAGATGTCGAAGCGCGAGCGGCCGTACTCCAGGCCGTATTCGCGCCGGTAGAGCTCGGTCAGGGACTGGCTCAGATCCTGGCGTTCTATACCCGGAAACAGGGCTGGGCGCAGGAAATGGGTCACATGGAGCACGGTCCGGCCATCGATGCGCCGCGCCCGGCGGATGCAAAACAGCGGGCTGAGCGGCGCCAGTTCCAGCTCCGCCACCAACTCCGATGGCGCCACCACCGGTCCGGCCCCCAGCACCCGGGTCTCGGCCCGGCGGCGCTGGGCTGCCACCAGGGCGTGGAAGTGGGAGCGGCTGGCCGGGTTGTAGACCAGGCGTGGGCGCGACACGAACCAGCCGCGCCGTCCCTCCCGGTAGATGAGCCCCTCGACCTCCAGCACGGACAACGCCTCCTTGAGGGTGATGCGGGTGGTGTCGAACAGCGCGGCCAGCTCCCGTTCGGCGGGCAGCTTGGCCCCGGACTGGAGGGCGCCGGCCGCGATCTGGCGGCGCAGGGTCTCGGTGATATGGGCAATCTGGGTTTTGGGAAGCGGCTCCATGACGATGGCCTAGTCCAGGGGAGAGTGGCGCCAGTATCGGCCGCCGCCATGACAGCCCGATGACAGCGAAACGGTCACAGCATCATCAAAACGGCATCGAATTGCCACAAAACCGTCGCCGTTCTGTCACACAGGCCTCCTAGCATGAGTCCCGAACCTGACCTAGTCCAGAGGATTGGAACTCATGAAACATCTGTTTACCGCAAGTCTGCTTACCCTGGCCCTGAGTGCCACCACCCAGGCCGCCGATATCAAGGAGCTGGAAGCCAAGGCCCGGGCCGAGGGCCGGCTCAACAGCGTGGGCATGCCCGACTCCTGGGCCAACTGGAAGGACACCTGGCGGGACCTGACCGAGCGATACGGCATCCGCCACCAGGACACCGACATGAGCTCGGCCCAGGAGATCGCCAAGTTCGCCGCCGAGAAGGAAAACGCCACCGCCGACATCGGCGACGTAGGTGCCGCCTTCGGCCCCATCGCGGTGCAGCATGGGGTGACCCAACCCTACAAGCCCAGCACCTGGAGCGAGATCCCGGACTGGGCCAAGGATAAGGACGGCCACTGGATGCTGGGCTATACCGGCACCATCGCCTTTATCGTCAACAACCAGTTGGTGACCAGGGCGCCCGCTTCCTGGGCCGAACTGCGCCAGGGCGACTACAAGGTGGCCCTGGGCGACGTGGGCGTGGCGGCCCAGGCCAACAGCGCCGTGCTGGCCGCCGCCTTCGCCCTGGGCGGGGACGAGTCCAACCTGGCGCCGGCCATGGATCTGTTCGCCGAGCTGGCCAAACAGGGCCGGCTGTCGCCGGTGGACTTGAACATCGCCAACCTGGAAAAGGGCGAGATCGAGATGGCGGTGATGTGGGACTTCAACGCCCTCAACTACCGTGACCAGATAGACCGCGACCGCTTTACCGTGGTGATCCCGAGCGACGGCTCGCTGATCTCCGGCTACGCCACCATCATCAACAAGTACGCCAAGCACCCCAACGCCGCCAAGCTGGCGCGGGAATACATACTGAGCGACGCGGGGCAGATCAACCTGGCCCGGGGCTATGCCCGCCCCATCCGCACCAGCGTAGCACTGCCCGAAGACGTGCAAACCAGACTGCTGCCCAACGACATGTACGCCAAGGCCCGCCCCATCGCCGACTTCGACGCCTGGGAGCAGACCACCCGCACCCTGTCCCGACTGTGGCAGTCCGACGTGCTGCTGCACCAGAAGGGCTGAGCATGAACAAGGTCATACTGGTCCTGATCGACGGTCTGGCCCATGAGGTCGCCCAGCACAGCCTGGGCTACCTGCTGGCCATGAGCGAAGCCGGGCGGGCCACCGGCTACCGACTGCAGTGCGAACTGCCGGCGGTGTCCCGCCCCCTGTACGAGACCATCCTCACCGGCACCCGGCCGGTGGATCACGGTGTGCTGCACAACCAGGTGGTGCGCCCGAGCCGCGAGCAGAGCATCTTCACCCTGGCCCGCGGCGCCGGCCTGACCACGGCGGCGGCGGCCTACCACTGGCTGAGCGAGCTGTACAACCGCGCCCCCTACCAGGCGGTGCGGGATCGTTTCACCCAGGACGAAAGCCTGGCTATCCAGTACGGGGTGTTCTACCACCGGGACGACTACCCGGACTGCCACCTGCTGCTGGACGCGGAATGGCTGCGCCGGCGCTTCGACCCGCACTTTCTGCTGATCCACCCGATGAACGTGGACGACGCCGGCCACAAGCACGGCCTGGACTCCGCCCAGTACCGCAACAGTGCCCGCCGCCTCGACCTCTGGCTGGCGGACTACCTGCCGACCTGGCTGGAACAAGGCTACCAGGTGCTGGTGACCAGCGACCACGGCATGAACCGGGACCAGAGCCACAGCGGCACCCTGCCCGAGGAGCGGGAGGTGCCGCTGTTCGTGCTGGGCGAGGCCTTCAGCCACGACCGCCACGCCCACCCCCGGCAGACCGAGCTGTGTGGCACCATCGCCAGCCTGTTGGGCGTCAGCCACGACAAGCCAGGCTGCGGAGAGTTATTGAAATGAATGAGCAGGCCATATCCGGCAAATTACCAGATGCCGATAGCGGCACAGCGGCAGCCACCTCCGCTCTCGATGAGCGGACAAAGGGAACGGCTCCGCCGGCCGTCTCGTCAGCCAAACCCGCTCCCTGGCGCCGCTTTATGCCGCTCGCCCTGGTGCTGCCCTTCGCCCTGGTGTTCGGCCTGTTCCAGCTCGCCCCCATGGCCTGGGTGCTGATCCACAGCTTCCAGGCCGGCGGCGACTGGAGCCTGGCCAACTTCGGCCAGATCCTGGGCTCCCCCTACTACCGCCAGTCCTTCGCCAACAGCCTGGATCTGGCACTCTGGTCCAGCCTGCTGGGGCTGGCCATCGCCCTGGCGGGCACGGCGGCCCTGCGGCAGGTGCCCGGCCGGCTGCAGGACGCCGTGGTGGCCTTCACCACCATGGCCAGCAACTTCTCCGGGGTGCCGCTGGCGTTCGCCTTTATCGTGCTGCTGGGCATGAACGGCGCCGCCACCCTGCTGCTGCAGGAACTGGGCCTGTTCGAGGGGTTCCACCTCTACTCCCGGGCCGGGCTTATCCTGCTCTACACTTACTTCCAGATCCCGCTGGCGGTGCTGCTGCTCTATCCGGCCTTCGACGCCATCAAGGCCGACTGGCGCGAAGCCGCCGCCCTGCTCGGGGCCGGCCCGCTGCACTATTGGCTGCGGGTGGCGCTGCCGGTACTGAGCCCGGCCCTGCTCGGCACCTTCATCATACTGCTGGCCAACGCCCTGGGCGCCTACGCCAGCACCTACGCGCTGATGACCAGCAACTACAACCTGGTCACCATCCAGATAGCCGGCCTGGTGGCGGGGGATATCTTCCTTGAACCACAGCTGGCGGCGGCCCTGGCGCTGCTGCTGATGGGGCTGTTGTTGCTGGTCACCGCCGTCAATCAGTGGCTGATCGCCCGGAGTCGTTATGAATAAGATCCCTCTTTCCGCCCGGCTGACGGTCTGGGCCCTGGTGGCGCTGCTCGCCATTCCCATCCTCATCACCCTGGTATATTCCCTCTCCGCCCAGTGGGGGGCGCAGATCCTGCCCCGGGGCTTCACCCTGGACTGGTATCTCCGGCTCTGGTCCGACGGCCGCTTCCTCGCCGCCTTCGGCCGCTCCCTGCTGGTGTGCGCCGCCGCCCTGGCCCTGAGCCTGCTGCTGATCCTGCCCACCCTGTTCGTGGTGTTCTACCATTTTCCCCGGCTCAAGGGGCTGATGAACCTGCTGATCCTGCTGCCCTTCGCGGTGCCGCCCGTGGTGTCCTCGGTGGGCCTGCTGCAGCTTTACGCCGGCGGCCCCCTGCCCCTGGTGGGCTCGCCCTGGATACTGGTGTTCTGCTATTTCACCCTCGCCCTGCCCTTTATGTACCGGGCGCTGGCCAACAACCTGGAGGCGGTGAACCTGCCAGACCTGATGGACGCCGCCCACCTACTGGGGGCCGGCACCACCCGCGCCTTTTTGCAGGTGGTGCTGCCCAACATCAGGAATGGCCTGCTCAGCGCCCTGTTCCTGGCCTTTTCTTTTTTGTTCGGGGAGTTCGTGTTCGCCAACCTGCTGGTGGGCACCCGCTTCGAGACCCTGCAGGTCTACCTGTACAGCCAACGCACCAACAGCGGTCACTTTACCAGCGCCATGGTGATGTCCTATTTCCTGTTTATCGGCGCCGCCACCTGGCTGGCCCTGCGCCTGCAGTCCCGGAGAGCCTGATGTTCTATCTGGAAGTTGCCCACCTCGCCAAGTCCTTCGGCGACACCCCCGTGTTTCACGACATTCATTTCGACATCCGCCAGGGCGAGTTCATCACCCTGCTCGGTCCCTCGGGCTGCGGCAAGTCCACCCTGCTGCGCAGCCTGGCGGGACTGGTGCCCCCGGACACCGGCCAGATCCGGGTGGCGGGGGAAGACATCACCTGGCTCAAACCCCAGCAGCGGGGCATCGGCATGGTGTTCCAGAGCTACGCCCTCTTCCCCAACCTGACGGTGGCCGGCAATATCGCCTTCGGCCTGCGCATGCAGAAACTGGACAGGAGCGAGATCGCCCGCCGGGTGGCGGAAGCGGTGGATCTGGTGGGCCTGGCCGGGCGGGAGCACCACCATCCGGCCCGGCTTTCCGGCGGCCAGCGCCAGCGGGTGGCCCTGGCCCGGGCCCTGGTGGTGCGCCCGCGCATCCTGCTGCTGGACGAGCCGCTCTCCGCCCTGGATGCCCCCATCCGCAAGCGGCTGCGCGAGCAGATCCGCGCCATCCAGCAGCAGCTCGGGCTGACCACCATCTTCGTCACCCACGATCAGGAAGAGGCGCTGACCTTGTCGGATCGCATCTTCGTGATGAACCAGGGCAGCATAGTGCAGGCCGACACCGCCGAGGCGGTCTATACCCGCCCGGCCAGCGACTTCGTGGCCGGCTTTATGGGCAGCTACAACCTGCTCTCGCCCGACCAGGCCAGGGCCTTGCTCGGACTCGAAATAGACGGCAAACTGGCCATCCGCCCCGAGTCCATCTACCTGCGTGAACCCGGGCGGGACTACGGCCCGGCCATGACGGCCCCGGTACCGGCACGGATAGCGCAGCACCAGCTGCTCGGCAACGTGGTCCGCTACCGGGTACAGACGGTGGGCGGCGAACTCATGGTGGACCGGCTCAACCGCGGCGCCCGCACCCTGTTGCCGGCAGGCCGGCAGGTGGAGCTGCTGTTCGACACCGCAGAACTGAACGAGGTAGCCTGATGACCCTGGCGATTTTCGACCTGGACGAGACCCTGATTGCCGGCGATTCCGCCAGCCTGTGGCTGGAATTCCTGGTGCGGCGCAAGCTGGCGTCGGCGGCCATACTGGCGCAGGAGCGCGCCCTGATGAGCGCCTACTACCAGGGCCGGATGGACATGGACGCCTATATGGCGCTGACCCTGTCCCCCATCCGTCACTGGCAGCCGGCGGATCTGACCCCGCTGGTGGAGGAATTCATCGAGCAGGACATCGCCCCCCTCGTCTATCCCGAGGCCCGGGATCGGCTGGACTGGCACCGGCGCCTGGGCCACGAGCTGCTGATCATCTCCGCCACCGGCGAGCATTTGGTCAGGCCCATCGCCCGCTCCTTAAGCGTGAACCATGCCATCGGCATCCGGCTCGAGTGCTGCGACGGCATCTACAACGGCCGCACCCGCGGGGTGTACAGCTACCAGGAAGGCAAAATCACCCGGCTGCAGGAGTGGCTGGCCGAGCAGCGGCTGGCTCCCGAACTGACCTACGGCTACAGCGACTCACTCAACGATCTGCCGCTGCTGGAATACGTGGACAGGCCGACGGTGATCAACGGCGGCGACCACCTGGCGCGGCTGGCCGCCGAACGGGGCTGGGCGAATCTGCGCTGGCGACTGTGAACTTGTTTATCAGTCACGAATCGGGCCGCCTGCTGCCATGTGGAGATGAGGCTGCAGCGCCTCCTCCGACAGGCGGTCAAAGTACATCCATGTAAGCTCGGAAATGCCATCTCTGGCATTTCACGGTCGGTGAAGGTGGTTCCTGACGGCTGAGCAGGCTGATGGCAACGCCAACCGTCGCCTTCGGTC
The DNA here is from genome assembly GCF_041950555.1 of Zobellella sp. DQSA1. Classification (GTDB taxonomy): domain Bacteria; phylum Pseudomonadota; class Gammaproteobacteria; order Enterobacterales; family Aeromonadaceae; genus Oceanimonas. The sequence continues at coordinate 1,400,708 of NZ_CP169531.1, read as the reverse complement.
GGGCCCGGTACACCAACCCGCAGCCCCCTGCTCGACCTGGCCAGCGGCGCGGTCGCCCCGGGTCCCCGATGCTGCCACTCTCATTTCGAACTGGCGGCATTGGCCAACGAAGCCAAGCGGCTGCCCCGCAGCCACGGTCATGTAAGTCCCAAACGAGGAGCTACTTGACTTGATAAACCACAATAATTACCCGTGATAATCGATAAATCATAATAAATGACCATTTTTTAGACAAAGTAATGAGCAATCCATCACGGCAGGAAGTTTTTACTGGATCATCCTCTAATTTTTACCATTCATTAACATGAACGTTTTTTCTTTGTGCTAAAACTCTAGCAAGGCATCGGTGTTTTATGCCTTTAACAAATGACGCTCATCTGCCCGTGCAATTCAAGAGGAAGTGATTATGACAGGCAAAGGAAAAACGGCTCTTCTGGTCGCGGCTACCCTGGCGGCGGGACTGTCCCAGGCCCAGGCGGCAACCCTGGATTCGGTAAAGCAAAGAGGCGTACTCAAGTGTGGCGTAAACAGCGGCCTGCCCGGATTTTCCAACCCGGACGACAAGGGCATCTGGAAAGGGCTGGACGTGGATCTGTGCCGGGGCATTTCGGCGGCCGTCTTCAACGATCCGGACAAGGTGCAGTATATCCCCCTCAACGCCAAGGAACGCCTCACCGCCCTGCAGTCCGGTGAAATCGATGTACTGTCCCGCAACACCACCTGGACCTCGAGCCGCGACACCGACCTGGGCGTCAATTTCACCGGCATCAACTATTTCGACGGCCAGGGCTTCCTGATCAAGAAGGAACTGGGGGTGAACAGCGCCAAGGAACTGGATGGGGCCGCTATCTGCATCCAGTCGGGCACCACCACCGAGCTGAACGTGGCCGATTACTTCCGCCGTAACGGCATCAGTTACAGCGCCGTGGTGTTCGATACCTCGGAGCAGACGGTCCAGGGGCTGGAAGCCGGCCGCTGCGACGTGCTGACCTCGGATCTGTCCCAGCTCTACGCCCTGCGCATCAAACTGTCCGATCCCGCAGGCGCCGTCGCCCTGCCCGAGGTGATCTCCAAGGAGCCCCTGGGCCCGGCGGTACGCCAGGGTGACGATCAGTGGTTCAACGTAGTCAAGTGGACCCATTTCGCCATGGTCAACGCCGAGGAGCTGGGCATCACCAAGGCCAACGTGGATGAGATGAAGGGCAGCGAAAACCCCGATGTCCGCCGCCTGCTGGGCGAAGACGCCGACTTTGGCAAAGGCATGGGGCTCGACAAGGACTGGGCCTATCGCATCGTCAAGCTGGTCGGCAACTACGGTGAAATTTTCGATGCCAACGTCGGCCAGGGCTCTCCGCTCAAGATCGACCGCGGCCTCAATGCCTTGTGGACCGAAGGCGGCCTGCAGTACGCCCCGCCTGTTCGCTGATACGCTCACCCTCCCCCGGGCTGCGCCAAGGCGCAGCCCGATCTGCAGACTTGTACGAGGATTGGGCTTATGTCCTCATCGGCGAACCACAAGCACTCTGATGTCAAATTCTGGCGGGATCCGGCCAAACGGGCCCTGCTGTTCCAGGCAATATTGCTCAGTGCCGTGGCGGGCGTGATCTGGTTTATTGTCGACAACACCCTCACCAACCTGAACACCCGCGGCATTACCACCGGTTTCGGCTTCCTCGACGATCCGGCCGGCTTCGCCATCGCCCAGTCGCTGATCCCCTACAGCGAAACCGACACCTATGGCCGTACCTTTGTGGTGGGCCTGCTCAATACCCTGCTGGTGTCCTTCCTCGGTATCATCGGCGCCACCATACTGGGCTTTATCATCGGCGTGGCACGGCTTTCTCCCAATTGGCTGATCGCCAAGGTGGCCTCCGCCTATGTGGAAATCTTCCGCAACCTGCCGCTGCTGCTGCAGATGTTCTTCTGGTACTTCGCGGTGCTGCGAACCCTGCCCGGCCCCCGGGACAGCCTGAACATCAACGACAGCATCTTCCTCAACGTACGCGGCCTCTACCTGCCCGAGCCCATACCCGGAGCCGGCTTCCACTTTATCTGGCCAGCCCTGCTCCTGGCCGTCGGCCTGTCGGTGTGGTTGTTCCGCTTCAACCATCGTCGCCAGGATGCCACCGGCAAGCGCCTGCCCGTGTGGTCGCTGTCTGTTGCACTTGTCATCGGCCTGCCCGGGCTGATGTTCCTGCTGCTGGGTGCACCGCTGGACTGGAACTACCCGGAGCTGCGCGGCTTCAACTTCCGTGGCGGCATGAACATTATTCCCGAGTTTCTGGCCCTGTGGCTGTCACTGACCATCTATACCGCCGCCTTTATTGCCGAAATCGTGCGTTCCGGCATTCAGGCCATTTCCCACGGCCAGACCGAAGCGGCCCATGCCCTCGGCATAAAAGACACCCTGACCCTGCGGCTGGTGATCGTTCCCCAGGCGATGCGGGTCATTATCCCGCCCCTGACCAGCCAATACCTCAACCTGACCAAGAATTCGTCGCTGGCCACCGCCATCGGCTACCCGGATCTGGTGTCGGTGTTCGCCGGCACCACGCTGAACCAGACCGGCCAGGCCATCGAGGTGATTGCCATCACCATGCTGGTGTACCTGACCATCAGCCTGACGGTGTCGTTCTTTATGAACTGGTTCAACAGCCGCATGGCACTGGTGGAGCGATAACATGTTCAAAGACACTCTGACCCCCGAGCGGCCGGCGCCGCTTGCCAGCACCGGTGTACTGGGCTGGCTGCGAACCCGGCTGTTTTCCGGCCCCATCAACAGCCTGTTCACCCTGGCAGGGCTGTACGGGCTTTATCTGCTGCTGGTTCCCATCATCGACTGGGCGTTTATCCGGGCCGACTGGCTGGGCACCAGCCGCGACGCCTGCATCAGCGGCGGTGCCTGCTGGGTGTTTATCAGCAACCGGCTGCAACAGTTTACCTACGGCTTTTATCCCTCGTCTGAGCTGTGGCGTATCAACCTCACCTTCCTGCTGTTTGTAGGCCAGCTGCTGTGGCTGGCGCTGCCAAAGCTCCCGGGCAAGATGTGGCTGGCGCCCTTCATGGTGGTCGTCTTCCCCTTTGTCGCCTATGTGCTGCTGTACGGTGGCTGGTTCGGGCTGACCATAGTGCCCACCCACCAGTGGGGCGGCCTCACCCTGACCCTGATCCTCGCCGTGGTCGGCATCACCGCCGCCCTGCCCATCGGCACCCTGCTGGCCCTGGGTCGCCGTTCCCATATGCCGATAGTGCGCAGCCTGTCGGTGGTGTTTATCGAATTCTGGCGCGGGGTGCCACTGATCACCGTGCTGTTCATGTCGTCGGTGATGCTGCCGCTGTTCGTGCCCCAGGAGCTGACCCTAGACAAGCTGCTCAGGGCCATGATCGGCATTATTTTCTTTCAATCCGCCTATATCGCGGAAGTAGTGCGCGGCGGCCTGCAGGCCATCCCCAAGGGCCAGTATGAAGCGGCCGAGGCGCTCGGTCTCAATTACTGGAAGATGATGATACTGGTGGTGCTGCCCCAGGCGCTGAAATTGATGATACCGGGCATCGTCAATACCTTTATCGCCCTGTTCAAGGATACCAGCCTGGTGCTGATCATCGGCCTGTTCGACCTGCTCGCTATCGTGCAGGCCGGTCTGGCCGATCCCAACTGGCTGGGTTATGCCACCGAAGGTTATGTCTTTGCCGGCCTGGTGTTCTGGGTGTTCTGTTACGGCATGTCCAAGTACAGCCAGCACCTTGAACGTAAACTGCACACCGGTCACAAGAAACGCTAGCCGTACACCGGCACTGGAGTTGAGTAATGGAACAACAGAACAAGGAAGCCATGGTGACCCTGCGCGGGGTGAACAAGTGGTACGGTGACTTTCATGTGTTGCGCGATATCGATCTGACCGTGGCCAAGGGCGAGCGCATCGTGATCTGCGGCCCTTCTGGCTCGGGAAAATCCACCCTGATCCGCTGTATCAACCGGCTGGAGGAGCACCAGGAAGGCGACATCATCGTGCGTAATACCCCGCTCACCAACGACGTCAAGAACATCGAAACCATCCGCCGCGAGGTGGGCATGGTGTTCCAGCACTTCAACCTGTTCCCGCACCTGACGGTGCTGGAAAACTGTACCCTGGCGCTGATCTGGGTACGCAAGATGCCGCGCCGGCAGGCGGAAGAGATCGCCATGAAGCTGCTGACCCGGGTCAAGATCCAGGATCAGGCCAAAAAGTATCCCGGCCAGCTCTCCGGTGGCCAGCAGCAACGGGTGGCCATCGCCCGCAGCCTGTGCATGAACCCGGAAATCATGCTATTCGATGAGCCCACCTCGGCGCTGGATCCGGAGATGATCAAGGAAGTGCTGGACGTGATGATCGAACTGGCGGAAGAAGGCATGACCATGATGTGCGTCACCCACGAGATGGGTTTCGCCCGCACCGTGGCGGACCGGGTGATCTTTATGGACGCGGGCCAGATCATCGAGGAGAACGATCCGGAAAACTTCTTCCACCACCCCCAGTCGGAACGAACCCGGCTGTTCCTGAGCCAGATACTGGGGCATTAAACGCAAGACGGCTGACGGCTGACCAAGCTTCGTCATTCTCTGTAGTCACTCCCGAAGGCGGGAGTCCAGTGCACACTGTCATGGATCTCCGCCTTCGCGGAGATGACCATGGTTAAGCATCTGAAAAAAGGGAAACTATCTGGCAAAAAAGCAGATAATGAACTTTGTCATCAAGCTGAACGGCCGTCGTTTGATGATGCTCAGTGATCGCTGATCTTGCCGTTGCTGAACAGGTAATCCTTCAGCTCCTTGTCGAACGTCGCATCGTGGCGCCGGATCCACTCCAGCACCATGGCGGCGTGCTCTTTTTCCTCGTCCCGGTTGTGGGCCAGTATGGCCTTGAGCTCGGGATCCTGGCAGGCGTCCACCCTTTGGTTGTACCAGTCCACCGCCTCCAGCTCTTCCATCAGCGAGGTGATGGCCCTGTGCATATCCCGGGTCTGCTCGCTGAGCTCGTCGATGGGCTCGTGATAGCCTTCGTTTGCCATGATGCGTCTCCTTGCAGGGGGATTAATGAGGCTCGACTGATATTCAGTCTGGTCGAGCTCCCGGGTTTTGCAACCGGGGAGCTCGGAGGGCACGAAGCGATGACAAAATGGACGGAGCCCTCGTCTGCACGAAAACCCCGCTCGGGTGCGCCTTAGTAGGCGGCGCGGAAGATGGCGACCACGTCATCAAAGCTGGGCTGTACCGGGTTGGTCAGGCCGCAGGCGTCCTTCATGGCGTTACCGGCCAGTACCGGGAAGTCTTCCTCCTTCACCCCGAGTCCGGCCAGGCCGGAAGGAATGCCCACCTGCTCCGCCAGGGCCACTATGGCCTGGATGGCACGGTCGGCACCTTCCTTATCGGTCAGGTAATCCACGTCCTGGCCCAGGGCGGCGGCGATGTCCTTCAGCCGGGCGGCGGCGGCGCGGCTGTTGAAGCGCTGCACATGGGGCAGCAATATGGCGTTGCAGACCCCGTGGGGCAGGTCGTAGAAGCCGCCCAACTGGTGTGCCATGGCGTGCACATAGCCCAGGGAGGCGTTGTTGAAGGCCATGCCGGCCAGCAACTGGGCATAGGCCATCTGGTTGCGGGCTTCCATGTCGGTGCCGTCCGCCACCGCCCGGGCCAGGTTCTGGCTTATCAGGGTTACCGCCTTCAGCGCACAGGCGTCGGTGATGGGGTTGGCGGCGGTGGACACATAGGCTTCCACCGCATGGGTGAGGGCATCCATGCCGGTGGCCGCAGTCAGCGATTTGGGCATCTTCTTCATCAGTTCGGGATCGTTGACCGACATAATGGGGGTAACGTGCTTGTCGACGATGGCCATCTTGATGTGGGTATACTCGTCGGTGATGATGCAGAAGCGGGTGATTTCCGAGGCGGTGCCGGCGGTGGTGTTGATGGCCACCAGCGGCAACTGGGACTTGGCGGACTTGTCCACCCCCTCGTAGTCGCGGATATCGCCACCGTTGCTGGCCACCAGGGCGATGGCCTTGGCGCAGTCGTGGGGCGAGCCGCCGCCGAGGGAAATCACCGAATCGCAGCCCTGTTGCCGCAACAGCTTAAGCCCCGCTTCCACGTTGCCGGTGGTGGGATTGGCCTGTACCTGGTCGAAGATGCTGGCCTGGATATCCTGGGCCGCCAGGGCCTGCTGCAACTGGCCGGCATAGCCCAGCTCCACCAGGGGCTTGTCGGTGACGATCAGGGCGTGACGGAATCCGGACTGGTTCAGTTGGGTTACCGCCTGCTCCACCGCACCGGCGCCAATAAGGTTGACGGACGGCATATAGAAAGTAGCTGTAGTCATGATGCTTCCCTATGTTGTTTCGGGTTGAGTATGTGGCCGCCTCTCCCCTGCGACCGGATAAAAACCGTGCTCTTGAAATGGGCACCGGCACCGCCAACCGACGGCGCCGGACCGGGTTGTCAGAAGAAACCGAGCGGGTTGCTGTCGTAGCTCACCAGCAGGTTCTTGGTCAGTTGGTAGTGATCCAGCATCATCTTGTGGGTTTCGCGGCCGATACCGGATTTTTTGTAACCGCCGAAGGCGGCGTGGGCCGGATAGGCGTGGTAGCAGTTCATCCAGATGCGCCCGGCCTGAATGCCCCGGGCCATGCGGTAGGCGCGATTCACATCCCGGGTCCAGACTCCGGCACCCAGGCCGAACTCGGTGTCGTTGGCGAGGGCCAGGGCCTCGGCCTCGTCCCTGAAGCGGGTCACCCCCACCGCCGGGCCGAAGATCTCTTCCTGGAATACCCGCATCTTGTTGTCGCCCTGGAAGATGGTGGGCTGGATGTAGAAACCGTTCTCCAGGCCGCTGATGCGATTAGCCTGGCCGCCGAGCAGCATCTGGGCGCCTTCGTCCCGGCCGATCTGCATATAGCTCAAGATTTTATCGAACTGCTCCTGGGACGCCTGGGCCCCGACCTGGGTCTCGGTATCCAGCGGGTTGCCCTGCTTGATCTGACGGCCGCGCACCAGCACCCGTTCCATGAAGTCGTCGTAGATGCTGTCCTGAACCAGGGCCCGGGACGGGCAGGTGCAAACCTCGCCCTGGTTGAAGAAGGTGAGCAGCATGCCCTCGATACACTTGTCCACGAATTCCGGCTCGTAGCGCATCACGTCCTCGAAGAAGATATTGGGCGACTTGCCGCCCAGCTCCACGGTGGAGGGGATCAGCCGCTCGGCCGCCGCCTTGAGGATATGGATGCCGACCGGGGTGGAGCCGGTAAAGGCCAGCTTGGCGATGCCCGGGTGGCGCAGTATGGCCTCGCCCGCTTCCCTGCCCAGGCCGTTGACCACGTTGATCACGCCGGGGGGCAGCAGATCGCCAATCAGCTCCATCATCACCAGGATCGAGGCCGGCGTCTGCTCCGCCGGCTTGAGCACGGTACAACAGCCCGAGGCCAGCACCGGTGCCAGTTTCCAGGCCGCCATCAGCAGCGGGAAGTTCCAGGGTATAATCTGCCCCACCACCCCCACCGGCTCGTGGAAGTGATAGGAGGCGGTGCTGGCGTCCAGCTCGGCGGCGGTGCCTTCCTGGGCGCGGATGGCGCCGGCGAAGTAGCGGAAGTGATCCACCACCAGCGGGATGTCGGCGGCCAGGGTCTCGCGCACCGCCTTGCCGTTGTCCCAGGTTTCCGCCACCGCCAGCAGCTCGCGGTTCTGCTCGATGCGATCGGCAATGCGCAGCATGATGTTGGCCCGCTCCGCCACGGCGGTCTTGCTCCAGGTCACGAAGGCCTGGCTTGCCGCCTGCACCGCCAGATCGATGTCCTGGGCATCGGAGCGGGGCACTTCGCAGAACACGGCGCCGTTCACCGGCGAGACATTTTCCATATAGCGGCCGTTCACCGGCTCGCGCCACTGACCACCGATAAAGTTCTGGTAGCGGGCCTTGAAGTTGACTACGGCTCCGGCTTGTCCTGGTTGCTGATAAATCATCACGGCTCTCCTTGCGGGTAATCTCTCGATTGACGTTGACGCCAGTCGGCGCTTGCAAGAAGGTAGGTGCAAAGTCGGTGCCAGTTGTAACAGATCAAGTAAACAAAGTTAAAAAGTCGTTACAATGCAGCCTTCGAAAGACTAACCTAAGGGGGTCCATTCCCCGGTTGGCAAGGTACCTTGTCCAAGGTCTGGACAGGGTGTTCAGTACAGGTGTTCAGTTTCTTAACAGGCAGGGACCATGACCATCACGACGGTACTTTATCAGCCCCAGGACCAAGGTTTACTGGAACGTTCATGGCAACGCAGCAAGGATTATGGTTTAAGCCACAGCGGACATGTTGACCCCCGCTGTCTGTCGCTGTCGGCCTTGCAGCAAAAACAGCAACAGCATGTCCTGTTGCTGCGCTACCTCAACAATACCCTGCCGCTGTTCGAGCAGCTGCAACACGGTCGCCACTGCCGGCTGATCTTCGCCGATGCCGAGGGCACCATCCTCTTTACCAGCGGCGATCCTCACTTCGGCAACAAGGCCCAGAAGGTGGCCCTGGCCAGCGGCGCCAGCTGGCATGAGCAGAGCATGGGCACCAACGCCATCGGCACCGCCCTCAACGAACAGAAAGAAATCTGTATCCTGGGCAATCAGCATTTTCTGGCCGCCAACCAGGGCATCAGTTGCAGCGCCAGTCCGGTACTGTCGCCGAGCGGTGAGCTGCTGGGTGTGATCGACATCTCCAGCGAGGCCGGGGAGCACTGCCAGGACATGCTGCTTACCGCCCGGCTGATGGCCCTGTCGGTGGAAAATGCCCTGGTGATGAACCACAACGACACCCACTGGATCCTGAGCCTGGCCCCCGATGCGGGCAGCCTGCAACAGCCCTGGTCCGGCATCATCGCCCTGCGGGAAGATGGCAAGCTGCTGGGGGCCAACCGTAGCGCCCGCCACTGGCTGCCCGATCTGGACATACCCGCCATGCTGAACGATCTCCGCCAGGGCGAGCTCACCCCGGTGGGGTCGGGCATGGCTCTGCTGAGCCGCCAGCCCGGACGACGTCCGGCCTCCCGCTCCGCGCCGGCGGCGAGCTCCGGCCTCGAGGCCACTGCCCTCAAGCTGATGGCCCGCTGCATCCCGCTGCTGATTCAGGGAGAAACCGGCACCGGCAAGGATCACCTGGTGCGCCGCCTGCACCGGCAGAGCGGCCGAGCCCAGGGGCCCTTGGTGGCGGTGAACTGCGGTGCCCTGCCCGCCGAGCTGCTCGAGGCCGAACTGTTCGGTTACCTGCCTGGTGCCTTCACCGGCGGCAGCAAGCAGGGACGGCCCGGCTATATCCGTGCCGCCCAGGGCGGCATCCTGTTCCTGGATGAAATCGGCGAGCTGCCGCTGGCGGCCCAGACCCGGCTGCTGCGGGTGTTGCAGGAAAAGGCGGTGATCCCGCTAGGCAGCCATGCCCCAGAGCCGGTGGATTTTCAACTGGTGGCGGCCAGCCACCGGGATCTGGCCGCCATGGTGACGGACGGCGGTTTTCGCCAGGATCTGTACTTTCGGATGAACGGCTTTTCACTCAGCCTGCCGCCGCTGCGGGACTATGAGCGCGACGACTTTATGCGGCTGGTGCAGAGCTTGCTGGCTGAGCTGGAGGAAGCAGTGGTGCTGGACGAAGCCGCCCTGGCCCGGCTCTGGGACTATAACTGGCCGGGTAATATCCGCCAGTTGAAGCAGGTACTGGAAGTGGCCGTAGTGCTGGCCGAAGACGACCGTATCAGCCCGGCCCAATTGCCCGAATTGCCGAATTTCGAGGGGAGCACCAAGGCCAGCCCGGCCACGGGGGATTTAAAATCCCATGCCGACAGATTGATAGCGCAGACCCTGGACGAATGCGGCGGCAACGTCAGCGAAGCCGCCCGTCGCCTCAAGCTGAGCCGCACCACCCTCTATGCCCGACTCAAAGCGCTGAAGGACAATTAAGCCAGCATGACAGCTGGCTTTCCTTGGAAGACAGACACGTTTCATAATCGGTAACCTGGGCGCCAGTAGTTGCTCCGGTTGCCGTACCCGTTTTTTACTTTGGTGCCAAACATGCCCAGCCTCTAGAACCACCGGGTAGTCGGCCTGTCAAGCATCACTTAAGTAGTAACCACGATATGCGCGAGGGGAAAAGAAGCAATAACCGCTGCGCAAGGCATAGCGGGCCGGTTACACCAGCCCCTGTGCTCAGATATCGTCTTTGGGAAAGCGGGCAAACTCGCGGGAGATATCCGCATACAGCTCCACCGCCCATAGCGGCAGATGGGAAGCGAAGCCGTCCAGTGGCTTACGGCGAGGATCGTGTGGGGCTATCACCACCGATACCTGTTCGGTACCGATGGCATTGACCAGCACAAACAGCTCTTCCACTGCAATATCGCCGATCGCCAGGCATCCGGTCGACTCAGCCTTGCCGTGGATGTAGATATCCCCGCCCGGATTGGTGCGCCCTTCCTTGCGGGCTCGCATCAAATCGTAGGAATTGGGGTAATCCAGCCGCATGGAGAGATGAAACTGGCTGTTGGGGTTAAGGTCGGTCACGCGATAGATGCCCTCGGGCACCTGTTTGTCCCCTTCGCGCAGCTTGGGGCCGGGGCCACCACTCGCCTTGCGGATGGGATAACTGCGGATGAACTTGAAGTCACCCTCATTGCGAGCCCATAACTCCAGCTCTTTCTCTTCCTTGGTAGCCAGCAGCACGATGTCCCTGGGGGGATAGCTCACCCCGGCCCGCATAAAATGCGGCCTCATGCGGATTTCGGCCAGTGGACCATAAGCGGCCAGCACATTATCGATGCTGCCGTGATAAGGGAGGGCAGCCGCCGGGGCAGGATTCACTAAAGCGGCCAAAAGCAGGGCTGAGGCAGAAAATCCATTTAAAAGACGCATAAGTGATAACAAATTCACCGTGAAAAGATACCTCAATAATAGCCCGAGCCGCTGCCGGTGGGAATCTGTGCCTGAGAAAATTCTCGTGCTTTCAGCCAGGGCGGTCAGCTCCTGGCGCAATGCCGCCCCCCAGGGCTCGGAGAACGTTGTAGTCGGCCAAGGTTACGACCACAATAAAATGTACATCCACCGTTGAGATCACCATGAACTACGCCGCCCTGCCCTTGCTGACCGCGCTGCTCGCCGGCTGCACGGCACTCGACTTCCCTCAGTTCGCCGGCACCCAACGGGAGCGCGTCTCGGCTACCACCCCGGGCATCGCCATTACCCAAGCTCAGCCGTCCCGGCTTGAAAGCATCTCTTTTTTATCAAACACCACCTTTACACCGGCTCGGGCACGGCGCTGCGCTACAGGGCTGTTCCCGCCGGCAAACGAAGCAGGCGAGGTTATTCACTATCTGGGAGAAGACCGGCTCAACGCCAGCGGAGAGCTCGCCGCTACCGGCACCCAGTGGGGCATTATCCCGAGCCATTACCGCATTCGCTTTCAGCTCAGCGCCCTGGCCCACCATAACGGCACCACTTACGGTTTCAACCAGATAAGCCTGGCCCGGCAAGACGCCTGGGGCCTGAATAACCATGGCTTCGAATCCCTGTCCCCCTCCGGATCCCGCACCCAACAGGTATATGACGAGCTGCAGGCACTGTACCGGCGGCTGGATGAGTGCATGGCAGGGTAGTACAAAGGAATTCGTAATAAATGGAAAGACGGAGTGGTAACAGCGATGAATAGCCGTAAATATCTAATTTGTAATGGTGCCCGGAGCCGGACTTGAACCGGCACGCTGTTGCCAGCGAGGGATTTTAAATCCCTTGTGTCTACCGATTTCACCATCCGGGCGTAGACGTTTTGAGGAGATATGGAGGCGCGTAGCGGAGTCGAACCGCTCTAAACGGATTTGCAATCCGCTGCATAACCGCTTTGCTAACGCGCCGGAAAGAGGTCATTTAGATGACTGAGCATTCTAATGGCCAGGATCTGCCAGTCAACTTTAATCTGCCGCGTTTGAACTGTTCGCACATTTTTTATGCGTAAATATCAATTTTGGTACGCCATCCACAGGGGCCATCAGGCTGACCGCGTTAAATCGCCCCAGGCGGCTTTCAGGTAGTCGTAGGCCGAAAACAGGGTCAGGCCGGTGGCCACGTACAGCAGCAGGTAGCTACCCCAGATCATGTAGATGCTCTGCTGCCAGATAAGACCGATAAGGGCCAGCATCTGGATGGTGGTCTTCCATTTCCCGAGCCAGCTTACCGCCACCTGTGAACGCTGGCCTATTTCTGCCATCCATTCCCGCAGGGCCGAGATAATGATCTCCCGCCCTATCATGATCATGGCGGGAATGGTCACCAGGGGGCTGCTGTAGTCCTCGACGATCAGCACCAAGGCGGCGGCTACCATCACCTTGTCGGCCACCGGATCAAGGAAGGCGCCGAAAGGAGTACTCTGCTCCAACTGGCGGGCGAGGAAGCCATCGAACCAGTCGGTCACTGCCGCCAGGGTAAATACCGCCGCGGCCCAAAAGTAAGCCCAGTCAAACGGCAAATAGAACAGTACGATAAAGACCGGTATCAGCAGAATCCGGAAAAAAGTCAGGGAATTAGGGACGTTTATCATTGTTATTCAAGCCATGGGGATAATGCCGTTACATGGTGCATGATGCGCTTCAGTGATGCAATGCATCATGTATTTTTTCTGCCAGCGCCAGGCTGATGCCCGGCACCTTGGCCAATTCATCCACGCTGGCCCGTTTCACCTCCTGGATACCGCCCAGGTACTTCAGCAGCGCCTGCCGCCGCTTGGCCCCGATGCCAGGAATGGACTCCAGGGTACTGGTGGTACGCACCTTGCCACGCTGGGCCCGGTGCCCGGTAATGGCGAAGCGGTGGGATTCATCCCGGATGTGCTGGATCAGGTGCAGTGCCGGCAGGTCGGCAGGCAGATGCCGTTCCTCGTGGCTGCCGCCCATAATCAGGGTTTCCAGCCCCGGCTTGCGGCTAACCCCCTTGGCCACGCCCACAAGCAGAGGCTTGTGCGGGCTCTCAGCCAGCTCCCGCTCCACCACCTCCTCGGCCCTGGCCAGTTGCCCCAGGCCGCCGTCGATAAAAAGGACATCGGGCAGCTTGTCCGCATCGGCCTGGTGAAAACGCCGACCCAGGGCCTGCTCCATGGCGGCGTAGTCATCGCCGGGGGTAATACCGCCGATATTGAAGCGGCGGTATTCACTTTTCAAAGGCCCATCCTGGTTGAACACCACGCAGGAAGCCACGGTTTTCTCACCCATGGTGTGGGAAATATCGAAACATTCCATGCGGGCAATGGGTCCGGTGGCCAACACCTCTTCCAGTTGCACCAGGCGCTGGCGTTGGGTGCTTTTGTGGGCCAGGCGGCTGGCCAGGGCCGTCTGGGCATTGGTCTGGGCCAGCTTGATAAAGCGGGCCCGTTCGGCACGGGTACGGCTACGCAACTTCACCCTACGGCCATAATGCTGGCTCAGAGTCTCGCTCAACAGTTCCTCATCGGGCAGGGTCCGGTCAAGCAGGATCTCGGCGGGCGCTTCACGGCCGCCGATGCCGGAGAGATAAAACTGCAGTACGAAACTCTGCAGTATTTCCTGCGCGTCGGTATCCGGCGGCATCTTGGGGAAATAGCTGCGACTGCCCAGCACCTTGCCCTGCCGGATAAAGAGCACCTGCACGCAGGCCAGGCTAGGTTCCAGGGCCAGACCAATCACGTCCAGATCGTCCAGTACATTGCCGCTCACAAACTGCTGCTCCTGCACCCTGCGCAGGGACTGCAACTGATCGCGAAAGCGGGCCGCGTCCTCGAAACGCAGCGTCTGGCTGGCCTGCTCCATGCTGTCCGCCAGATCAGCCAGCACCTGTTGGTTCTTGCCCTGCAGGAACAGCCGTGCCAGCTGCAGCTGGTGGGCGTACTCCTCGTCGCTCACCAGGCCGGCCACACAGGGGCCGGCACAGCGCTTCAACTGGTACATCAGACAGGGCCGGGAGCGGTTGGCGTAAACGCTGTCTTCGCACTGGCGCACCGGAAACAGCTTCTGCATCAGGTGCAGACTCTCGCGTACCGCCACGCCACTGGGATAGGGGCCGAAATACTCGCCCTTGTGCTTGCGCTGGCCCCGGTGGAGGCCGATGCGCGGGTGGCGGTGCTCGGTGATGATGATATAGGGATAGGACTTGTCGTCCCGTAGCAGCACATTGTAACGAGGCAAATGCTGCTTGATCAGGTTGTGTTCGAGGATAAGTGCCTCGGTTTCGGTATGGGTCACCGTGACCTGCACATCCTGGAGCTGGCGGACCAGGGCACGGGTCTTCTCACCGCTGACATGGGTGCGAAAATAGGAAGACAGCCGTTTCCTCAGGTTTTTGGCCTTGCCTACATAGATAACCTCCCCGGCGCCGTCATACATCAGGTATACGCCGGGCTGTTCGGTCACCACCTTGAGGAAGGCCTTGGCATCAAACGTTTGGCTCATCGGCCGTCAGATTTTTTCCGCATCCAGCATACCGTAACGGATCGCCAGGTGGGTCAGTTCCACATCGCCGTTGATATTGAGCTTGCTGAACAGCCGGTAACGGTAGCTGTTCACCGTTTTCGGACTCAGGTTGAGCTGCTCGGAAATATCGGTCACCCGCTGTCCCTTGGTGATCATCAGCATGATCTGCAGCTCCCGTTCGGACAGCTGCTTGAAGGGGTTTTCCTCGTTGGAAAACTGGCTCAACGCCATACGCTGGGCAATTTCCGGTGAAATGTAACGCTGCCCGCTGTGGACCAGGCGAATGGCATTGATCATTTCCTCCGGCCCGGCACCCTTGGTCAGGTAGCCGGAAGCCCCCGCCTGCATCACCTTGGTGGGAAACGGGTTTTCGGTATGGATGGTCAGGACGATGATCTTCACGTCCGGGCTGAATCGCAAAATTTTGCGGGTGGCCTCGAGGCCGCCGATGCCCGGCATGTTCATGTCCATCAAAACGACGTCCGGGTGCTGTTCACGACACCATTGTACGGCTTCCTCACCGCTCTTGGCCTCGCCTACCACCTTCATTCCTTTGACGTCTTCTAGAATGCGTCGGATCCCTGTGCGCACTAACTCATGGTCATCAACCAGGAATACGTTAATCAAAGTTGCTCTCCGACTGCGTTAACCTGCTTAGCATATAACACTTTACCCAAGGATGGCATCATCGCGAAGATGCCAGCGGAAAAAAACGCCCGCCAACACCAGCACACCTTATTATCAAATTAAAAACACACCAGCAACAAAACCGCAGCTTTCCGGGTCAGGATATTTCAAAAATGAGACAAAAGGCGCCGAAGCGCCTTTTGGTGATCAGAAGTTGTCGGTCTGGGCCGCCAGCCGGCGATACTCAATCTTGCCCTCGGCCTTGAGCGCCTCGATGAGGCTCAGGTATTCCCGTTGCCCCAGCATCCCGCTCTGCCCCTCCCGGATCTGGGACAGCAGCTCGGAACTGTCTTCCGGCGTAGTCACCCTATTCAGCTTGAGCACCAGTTGATCGCCCCCCGCCAGCGCCAGGGTACGTAGGCTGGGCTGCTCGGCCGGGGCCGGCATGGCGAAAAGGGCATCCAGCAGAGCCGGCTCTTCCTCGCTCTCGCGGGTCAGGCCACTCAGCTCGGTGACTGCCAGGCCATGCTGCTCCAGCCAGGCCTGTTGTTCACCACGGGACCAGGCTTGCTGCAGCTGGGCCGCGGCTTCTGTGGCCAGCTCCCTCGCCTTGGCGGCCAGGGCCAACTCCCGCGCCTGTTCCCGCACCTCGGCAAAGTCACGAACCGCAGCGGGCCTGTGCTCGGTCACATGGATGACAATTGCCCTGTTGCTGCCCAACTCGATTAGATCCGAGTTTACACCCTGCTCGCGCAAGTGCGCGGAAAAGGCCTGGGTCAGCACCCGCGGGTCGCTGATCTCGGCCGGCGCGTCCTGGGTGGAGAAGTAGTCAGTCGATTTAACTTCCAGTCCCAACTCCTGGGCTGCGATGTCGAGCGAATCGGGAAACTCGAAGGCGAGCTCGGCCAACCGCTGCTCCTGAGCATAGAAGGCATTGGCCGCATCTTCCCGAGCCAAACGCTCGGCGATGCTGTCGCGCACCTCCGCCAACGGCTTGGTTTCGGCCGGACGCCGCTCCAGCAGGGTAATCAGGTGGAGACCGAATTCACTCTCCACGACCCCGGACACCTCACCCACCTCGCCGAGGGCGAAGGCCGCTTTATCAAAAGCCGGGTCCATGGTGCCCTGCTCCATCCATTCCAGAGCACCGCCACCGGCGCCGGAGAAAGCATCATCCGACTCGGTACGAGCCAATTCGGCAAAAGCTTCTCCGGCAGCAAGGCGCTCGGCGATGGCCTGAAGCTTCTGCTCGGCATCCCTGCCCTTGTTGATCATGATATGTGCTACCCGGCGCTGTTCAGCCTGGGTATAGGCGGCCAGGTTGGCCTGGTAGTAGTCCTCGACCGCCTGCTCGGCGACGTCGGCCACCGATGCCATCCCCGCATCCAGCAGCACATAGTTGATCTTGACCTGCTCAGGCCGCTGGAACAGTTGCGGCTGCCGTTGGTAATAGGCTTCTATCTCTTCGTCGCCGGGTGCGGCACGAGTGCTGAAATCAGCCATCGGCAGGCGCACATATTCCGCATCCCGTTGCTGGCGGCTCAGGCGATCCAGCCAGCCAGCCTCGGCTTCCAGGGTGAAGCTGGAACCGACCAGGGCATCGAGCAGCATCTGCCGGCTCAGATCCTGGCGCACGCTGTCACGCAGCTGCTCGGGGCTGAGCCCGCTGCGGGCCAGCAGTTGCTGATAACGCTCATTGCTGAAACGGCCGTCCTGCTGGAATTCCGGCAGGCTGCGAATGGCATTGCGCACCTGCTCATCGCTGGCCCGCAGTTTCAGCTCCTGTACCTTCTGATCGATCAGCCGCTGCTCCACCATCTGCTCCAGCACCGAGCGACGGATTTGCTCCACATAGGCGGGATCACCCAGCAGTTGGCTGAACTGGGGCCCTAACTGAGCTTCCAGTCGGGCACGCTCGTTACGATAGGCATTTTCCAGCGCCTGGGCACTGATCTCATCGCCGTTGACCACGGCCGCCACTTCCACCACCGGCCGGGTGACATAACTGCCCACCCCGGCCAGGGCAAAGGACAGAATGATCAATCCCAGTATGATTTTGGAGGTGGTACCCTGGGCACCCGCCCTTAACTTGTCAAAAAACATAAGTTGTCGTTACTCCCGATAGACGGTAGTGCCGTCTTATCCGAAAAAAAAGCGCACCCTGTGATGCGCCTTTCGGATCATGACCTGCCGGACCAAAAGTCCAATTAAGGGGTCGCTTAGTTGACGGCGTCTTTCAGCGCTTTACCGGCTTTGAACGCCGGGGTTTTGGCAGCGGCAATCTCGATAGTGGCACCGGTTTGCGGGTTACGACCGGTACGGGCGGCTCGCTCACGCACGGCAAAGGTACCGAAACCTACCAGTGACACCTGATCCCCTTCCTTCAGTGACTCGGTGATCGCATCAACGACGGCGTCCAGGGCGCGGCCGGCCGCTGCCTTGGTGATGTCGGCGCCGTCGGCAATCTTGTCGATCAGTTGAGATTTATTCACAGTCATTCCCCTTGTCGTTTTTTACGTTGGTCAGATGACACAACCTTAACTTTGATATCGTTATTGGTTGACGGCAGACAACGCTGCGTCCACCGACTATTTCCGGACAGGCCCCGGCAGCTTCCACGCCGGTGGCCTCCAATAAAATCCACCCAAGGCTACTGCGAGTCATGGCCGCTGACAAGCCTGAAACCGTGACTTCTGGCTAAAAAGCTCAAGCGGAAGCGACGGAAAAGCCTTCCGGCGGCTGTTCCAGCGCCAGTTCCAGTACTTCTTCTATCCAGCGCACCGGGTGAATGGCCAGATCCTGCTTTACGTTTTCCGGAATTTCTTCCAGATCCCGCTCGTTCTCCTTCGGAATAAGTACCCGCTTGATGCCGCCTCTATGAGCCGCCAGCAGCTTCTCCTTGAGGCCACCGATGGGCAACACCTCGCCGCGCAGGGTGATCTCGCCGGTCATGGCCACATCGGCACGCACCGGGTTGCCGGTCAGGCTGGACACCAGGGCGGTGCACATGGCAATACCGGCGCTGGGACCGTCCTTGGGCGTCGCCCCTTCCGGCACGTGCACGTGGATATCCCGCTTCTCGTGGAAATCGGCGTTGATGCGCCATTTCCCCGCCCGGGAGCGCACTACCGTCATCGCCGCCTGGATCGATTCCTGCATCACGTCTCCGAGCGAGCCGGTATAGGTCAGCTTGCCCTTGCCAGGCACGTTGGCCACTTCGATGGTTAGCAGGTCACCGCCCACTTCGGTCCAGGCCAGACCGGTCACCTGGCCCACCTGGTTATGATCTTCCGCCTTGCCGTAGTCGAAGCGGTGCACGCCCAGATAGTTCTTCAGGTTGTCCTGATTGATCACCACCTGCTTGAGCTCCTTGTTGAGCAGGATCTCCTTGACCGCCTTGCGGCACAGCTTGGAGATTTCCCGCTCCAGGCTGCGCACACCGGCTTCCCGGGTGTAGTAGCGGATAATGCCGACGATGGCCGAGTCTTCCACCACCACTTCGTTTTCTTTCAGGCCATTGCGGCTGATCTGCTTGGACAGCAGGTGGCGCTTGGCGATATTGAGCTTCTCGTCCTCGGTATAGCCGGACAGGCGGATCACTTCCATCCGGTCCAGCAGCGGTCCCGGTATATGCATGGAGTTGGAGGTCGCCACGAACATCACGTCGGACAGGTCATAGTCCACTTCCAGGTAATGATCGTTGAAGCTGTGGTTCTGCTCCGGATCCAGCACCTCCAGCAGGGCGGAAGCGGGATCGCCGCGCATATCGGAAGACATCTTGTCGATCTCGTCCAGCAGGAACAGCGGGTTGCGTACCCCTACCTTGGCCATTTTCTGAATAAGCTTGCCCGGCATGGAGCCGATATAGGTGCGACGATGGCCGCGGATCTCGGCCTCGTCCCGAACTCCGCCAAGCGCCATGCGCACATATTTGCGACCGGTGGCCTTGGCGATGGACTGGCCGAGGGAGGTTTTGCCCACCCCGGGTGGTCCCACCAGACACAATATGGGACCTTTCAGCTTGTTGATCCGGCTCTGCACCGCCAGGTACTCGATGATGCGTTCCTTGACCTTTTCCAGGCCGTAATGATCCGCATCCAGGGTTTCCTCGGCCTTGGCCAGGTCTTTTTTCACCTTGGAACGCTTCTTCCAGGGCACCGAGATCATCCAGTCGATATAGCCACGCACCACGGTGGCTTCCGCCGACATGGGTGACATCATCTTCAACTTGGCCAGTTCGGCTTCGGTTTTCTGCCGGGCTTCATCGGTCATGCCCGCTTCTTCAATCTTCTGCTGCAATGCCTCGAACTCGTCGGGCACTTCGTCCAGCTCACCCAGCTCTTTCTGGATGGCCTTCATCTGCTCGTTGAGGTAATACTCCCGCTGGCTCTTTTCCATCTGCTTCTTGACGCGGGCACGAATGCGGCGCTCCACCTGCAGCAGATCGATTTCCGACTCCATCATCGCCATCAGGAACTCGAGCCGCTCCCCCACCTGGGCGATTTCCAGCACCTTCTGCTTGTCTTCCAGCTTGAGCGGCATATGGGCGGCCATGGTGTCGGCCAGGCGGGCAGCGTCCTCGATGGCGGACAGGGAAGTCAGCACCTCGGGCGGAATCTTCTTGTTGAGCTTGATATAGCCTTCAAACTGGGTGATGGCCGAGCGCACCAGTACTTCCTGCTCGCGCTCGTCCAGCGCTTCGGTGGCCAGGTACTGGGCATCGGCCACGAAATAGCCGTCCTGCTCACGCAGTTGCTCCAGCCGGGCCCGCTGGCCCCCTTCCACCAGCACCTTGACGGTGCCATCGGGTAATTTCAGCAGCTGCAGCACGTTGGCAATGGTGCCCACCTGATAGAGGTCATTGGCCCCGGGATCATCGGTAGACGCATCTTTCTGCGCGATCAGCAGCACCTTCTTGTCCTGCTCCATGGCCGCTTCCAGACAGCGAATGGATTTTTCCCGTCCCACAAACAGCGGGATCACCATATGGGGATACACAACCACGTCACGGAGAGGCAGGACGGGGGTTTCGATGCGTTCGGAACGCTCTAGGGTCATAGTGTCCTCTCGGCTTGAATGCAATTTATTAGCGCTTGGGCAGTATATGGGGGCGGGATCACCAGATTCAATCGCCTGAGGCGGAAAAACAGAAAAAGGGGCATGAAGCCCCTTTTAAGCGGTCAAAAATAATCCACTCAGTCGCCGGCGGCGGCCTGGGCCTCTCCTTTCTGATAGATAAGGATAGGCGCAGATTCACCCTTGATCACGGTTTCGTCGATCACCACCTTGGCCACGTCGTCCATGGACGGCAGGTCATACATGGTATCGAGCAGCACGCCTTCCACGATGGAACGCAGGCCACGGGCGCCAGTCTTGCGTTCCATGGCCTTGCGGGCGATGGCACGCAGGGCGTCGTCACGGAACTCCAGCTCCACGTCCTCGAGCGAAAACAGGGCGCCATACTGCTTGGTCAGGGCGTTCTTGGGCTCGGACAGGATCTGCACCAGGGCATCTTCGTCCAGTTCGGTGAGGGTGGCGACCACCGGAAGACGACCGATGAACTCGGGGATAAGGCCGTATTTGACCAGATCTTCCGGCTCCACCCGGGTGAATATTTCACTCAGGGAAGCCTTCTCGTTCTTGGTCTTTACCTCGGCGCCGAAACCGATGCCGGTGCCCTTGTCCATGCGCTGCTCTATCACCTTGTCCAGGCCGGCGAAGGCGCCGCCGCAGATGAACAGGATCTTGGAGGTGTCCACCTGCAGGAACTCCTGCTGGGGATGCTTGCGCCCGCCCTGGGGCGGTACCGAGGCCACGGTGCCTTCAATCAGCTTCAGCAGTGCCTGCTGCACCCCTTCGCCGGACACGTCCCGGGTAATGGAAGGATTATCGGACTTGCGGGAAATCTTGTCGATTTCGTCGATATAGACAATACCGCGCTGGGCCTTCTCCACGTCGTAGTCGCATTTCTGCAACAGCTTCTGGATAATGTTTTCCACGTCCTCGCCCACGTAACCGGCTTCGGTCAGGGTGGTGGCATCGGCCATGGTGAAGGGCACGTCCAGCAGTCGGGCCAGCGTTTCGGCCAGCAGGGTCTTGCCCGAGCCGGTGGGACCAATCAGCAGGATATTGGATTTGCCGAGTTCAACCCCGTCGGTACTGCCGGCGTTACGCAGCCGCTTATAATGGTTGTATACCGCCACCGCCAGCACTTTCTTGGCATGGTCCTGACCGATGACGTAATCATCCAGATGGGAGCGGATTTCATGGGGCGTGGGCAGGGCACTGCCTTCCCGCTTGGGCGAAATATCCTTGATCTCTTCCCGGATGATGTCTTCGCACAGCTCGACACACTCGTCACATATATAGACGGAAGGGCCGGCAATGAGCTTGCGCACTTCATGCTGGCTTTTACCGCAAAAAGAACAGTACAGCAGTTTGCCGCCTTCCCCTTCGCCCCTGCGTTTGTCTGTCATTCAGTCACCTCGTATGCGTACAGGCTGAGGAGCGCCTACTTGCTCTTAACAAGAGTGTACAGCACCCCTCCCCGCTTTGCTCAATCGCGCTTGAACAGCACCTGGTCGACCAGGCCGTATTCTTGGGCCTGAGCCGCCGACATAAAGTTGTCGCGGTCGGTATCGCGCTCTATTATCGACAGTTCCTGGCCAGTGTGTTCGGCCAGCAACCGATTGAGCTTTTCTTTGATATAGAGAATTTCCTTGGCGTGGATCTGGATGTCCGACGCCTGGCCCTGGAAGCCACCCAGGGGCTGGTGGATCATCACCCGGCTGTTGGGCAGGGCAAAACGCTTGCCTGCCGCACCGCCGGCCAGCAGGAAAGCCCCCATGGAGCAGGCCTGGCCCATGCACACCGTGCTGATGTCCGGCTTGATAAACTGCATGGTATCATAGATGGACATGCCCGCGGTCACCGACCCCCCCGGCGAGTTGATATAGAGGTAGATGTCCTTCTCCGGGTTTTCCGACTCCAGAAACAGCAACTGGGCACAGATCAGGTTGGCCATGTGATCTTCGACCTGGCCAGTCAGAAAAATCACCCGCTCTTTCAGCAAGCGGGAATAGATATCGTAGGAACGTTCCCCCTTGGCGGTCTGCTCCACCACCATGGGGATCAGGGCAGCCAGGGGCCCGTCCATCATCGGATTATGATTGTTTGACATAAGATATTGTCCCCAAAACAAAATGGCCCAAGTGCACTCACACTGGGGCCATTATACGCAAGAGCTTAATGCTTAAGTCAAATGTTCTTAAGCGCCAACGCCCGGCTTGTTCATCAGGTCGTCGAAGCTGACCTCTTTGTCGGTCACTTTGGCCTGGGCCAGGACAAACTCGATAGCCTGATCTTCGATGGCCAGGTTACGCACGTTTTCCAGCAGTTGCGGGTTTTCGTTGTAGTAGGCAACCACTTCAGCCGGATCCTCGTAGGCGGAGGCCATGGAAGCGATGATTTCCTGGACCTTGGCGTCGTCGGCCTTGATCTCGTTGGTCTTGATCACTTCACCCAGCAGCAGGCCCACACGTACGCGACGCTCGGCCTGTTCCTTGAACAGCTCGGCCGGCAGTTGCGGGGCGTTCTTGGGATCCAGACCGCCGAAACGCTGCAGTGCCTGCTGGCGCAGGGTGTCGATTTCGCTGTCGATCAGGGACTTGGGCACGTCCACCGGGTTCTGCTCCAGCAAACCGTCGATCACCTGCTCCTTCACGGACGCTTTCAGGGCCTGGCTCAGCTCGCGCTCCATGTTCTTGCGTACTTCGGCTTTCAGGCCGTCGACGGAGCCGTCGGCAATGCCGAAACGCTGTACGAATTCTTCGGTCAGCTCGGGCAGTTGCTGGGCTTCCACCTTGGTTACGGCAATGGCGAACTGGGCCGGCTTGCCTTTCAGGTTTTCAGCGTGGTATTCCTCGGGGAAGGTGACTTCCAGGGTAAAGTCGTCGCCGACCTTCTTGCCCAGCAGGCCATCTTCGAAGCCGGGGATCATGCGGCCGGAGCCCAGTACCAGCACGAAGTCTTCGGCGGCGCCGCCTTCGAACTCTTCACCGTCCACGGAGCCCACGAAGTTCATGGTCACCCGGTCGCCGTCGGCGGCTTCACGCTCTACCGCTACCCAATCGGCGTGCTGTTTGCGCAGGGTGTCGATCATCTTGTCCAGATCGGCGTCGGTCACCTCGGCTTGAGGCTTTTCAACGGTCACCGCGTCCAGGCCTTTCACTTCCACTTCCGGATACACTTCGAAAATGGCAGTAAAAGTGAAGTCTTCGCCGGCTTTCAGGGCGGAAGGCTCCATGGTCGGCATACCGGCCGGGTTCAGCTTCTCGCTGATCACCGCTTCGAAGAAGTTGCGCTGCATCAATTCGCCGGCCACGTCGGCTTCCACGGAGGGACCGAACATTTTCTTGACGATGGACAGCGGGGCCTTGCCAGGACGGAAACCGTCGATACGACGGGTTTTGGCCAGTTGACGCAGGCGGCTGTTTACTTCGCCTTCTACCTTGTCAGCCGGTACAGTGATGGTCAGACGGCGCTCCAGGCCTTGGGTCGTCTCTACAGAAACTTGCATTCTCTTACCTCAATTTTCTTCAGCACCGTGGTGCTGACCCTGTGATATGTGGGGAGCAGCCCGGCTGCTCCTTGAATTCTGTCGAAGACCCGGGGCCTTCATGGCACATTAAGACGCGGCATTATAGCGAGGCAAAAAACCAGCGTCGAGCGGCAGTCCGCTCCTGTTGGGCAATATGAGGCATAAATAGTGCTTTTCAACCCCGCCGGACCGGTTTTTGCCACCAAACCGGCCCGGCCGCCGGCTCAGGGCATAATATGGAGAAAGGCCTTCCACTTGTTCTGCAACCGGATCACCCAGCGCGGTGTGGAGGCACCGCTGCCCGCCGGGCTCAACCCTGGATGGGCCCCTGCCACCCGCGCCAGCACCACCTCCTGCTCCGGCTCGATGTCGACGAAGAACAGGTGCCGACCCGCAGCGAGATCAGCCTGGTATTTGCGGAACTCCCGGTGCGGCTGCTGGATACCGAACATGCCGCCTTCCCAAGTGCAAAACCCCAGCGCCACTATCGCCAGAAAGATGAAGGGGATCCAGCCGACCGTCTCGGTCAGTCCCGACAGGTGACTGACCAGCAGCACCAGGCCGGCGGCCACGACACCGATCAGCGCCCCCAGCTCCGTGGCCCGCACCACGTCCTGCTTCAGCACCGGCTCCACCTCGTGCAACCGGTGCCGCTCCACCGCCCCGTCCTGCTGACTGAGTACATGGATCTGCGGCTCGGTGATGCCGCCTTCCTCCAGTTCCTGCTCGACGGCTTCCAGATCGTCCAGATCGTCGCTGAGATAATAGTATCGTTTCATGACCCTCCTCCCGTCGGACAGGGCTGTGCCCGACCCTTTTCGATCGTCATTACAAGTATAACCAAGCCGGGACCCCTCCGGTGTTCACCCCACCTTCAGGCAGGACACCAGGTGCTCCCCACCGCCGGCGAGTCGGGGGCGTTCCCGGGCACAGCCCTCGTCCGCCAGGGGGCAGCGGGTGCGGAACACGCAGCCCGAAGGCGGCTTCATCGGCGACGGCAGCTCACCCGCCAGCAGCTCTATGGTCTTGCCCCGCTCCAGATCCGGGTCCGGGATGGGCACGGCGCTGAGCAGGGCCCGGGTGTAGGGATGACCGGGGGCGGCGTACAGCGACTGTTTCCGGGCCAGTTCCACCCCGTTGCCCAGATACATCACCAGTACCCGGTCCGCGATATGCTTGACCACCGACAGATCGTGGGCGATGAAGATGAGCGACAGCCCCATCTCCTGTTGCAGCCGCTTCAGCAGGTTGACCACCTGGGCCTGGATGGACACATCCAGCGCCGACACCGGCTCGTCGCAGATCACCAGCCTGGGCTCCAGGATCAGTGCCCGGGCGATGCCGATGCGCTGGCACTGGCCACCGGAAAACTCGTGGGGATAACGATTGACGACGTTGGGCAACAGTCCCACCCGTGCCATCATGGCCCTCACCTTTTCCTTCACTTCCCCCTTAGGCAGGCGTGGATAATAGGTGATCAACGGCTCGGCGATGATGTCCCCTATGGTCATGCGCGGATTGAGGGATGCCAGAGGGTCCTGGAAGATCATCTGGATATCCTTGCGCCGCTCCCTGAGCTCGGTATGAGACAGCCTGGTCAGGTCCTCCCCCCGCCACAACACCTGGCCGGCGCTGGCCGGCACCAGGCCGATAACCGCCCGGGCGAAGGTGGACTTGCCGCAGCCCGACTCCCCCACTACACCCAGGGTTTCCCCTTCGTGGAGATCCAGGCTGACGCCATCCACCGCCTTCAGCACCCGGGGCGGCTCCCAGGGCCAGGCTTTCTCCGCCTTGATATGGAAATGCACCTTGAGATCACGGATTTGCAGCAGCGGCTCAGACATGGCTCACCTCCAGTTCGCGGAAACAGGCCCGGCGGCGACCGTCGCCGAACGGGGTCAGGACCGGCGCCTGCTGCCGGCAATGGGACTGCACATGGTCGCAGCGCTGCTGGAAGGGACAGCCCGGCGGCAGCCGCAGCAGGTTGGGCGGGTTGCCGGCGATGGTGGGCAGCTCGGCTTCCTCCCCGTCCAGCCTGGGAATGGCCTTGAGCAGCCCTTCGGTGTAGGGGTGGCTCGGCCGGTAAAAGATGTCCCGCACCGGGCCGTATTCCATGGTACGGCCGGCATACATCACCAACACCTTGTCGCAACTGCCGGCTACCACCCCCAGATCGTGGGTGATAAGGATGATGGCGGTGTTGAACTCGGCCTTGAGTTCCTGTAACAGGCTCATGATCTGGGCCTGCACCGTCACGTCCAGGGCGGTGGTGGGCTCGTCGGCGATCAGCAGTTTCGGCCGGCACAGCAGCGCCATGGCGATCATCACCCGTTGGCGCATGCCGCCGGAAAACTCATGAGGGTAGCGGTTCATGCGGTTGCGGGCCTCAGGGATCTTCACCGCCTCCAGCATCCGCACCGACTCCGCGAAGGCCTCGGCTTTGCCCATGCCCTTGTGCAGCATCAGCACCTCCATCAGTTGCTCCCCCACCTTCATATAGGGGTTGAGGGAAGTCATGGGGTCCTGGAAGATCATGGCGATGTCCTCGGCCCGGATTTTGTTGAGCTCCCGGGTCGGCAGGCCGAGCAACTCCCGGCCCTGGTAACGGATCTGGCCGGTGGTACGGCCGTTTTTGGCCAGCAGCCCCATGATGGTGAAGGCGGTCTGGCTCTTGCCCGAACCGGACTCGCCGACGATGCCGAGGGTCTCGCCGGCGGCCAGGCTGAAGGTCAGGTCGTTGACCGCCACTACCTCGCCCTCGGGGGTGGCGAACTCCACCCGCAGCTCGGTCACATCAAGCAGATTCATGGCGCTCTCCTCAGCGGTCTTTGGGATCCAGGGCGTCACGCAGACCGTCGCCCAGGAAGTTGAAACAGAACAGGGTCACCACCATAAAAACGGCGGGAAACAGCAGTTGCCAGGGTGCGATTTCCATCGCCTTGGCCCCTTCGTCCAGCAGCGCGCCCCAACTGGTCATGGGCTCTTGCACTCCCAGGCCGAGGAAGCTGAGGAAAGACTCGAACAAAATCATGCCCGGCACCAGCAGGGTGGCGTACACCACCACGATGCCGAGTACGTTCGGCACTATGTGGCGTACGATGATGTTGAACCGGCTCACCCCGCACACCTCGGCCGCCTCGATGAACTCCTTGCCCTTGAGGCTCAGGGTCTGGCCGCGCACGATACGCGCCATGTCGAGCCAACTGACCGCGCCGATGGCGAAGAAGATCAGCAGGATATTGCGGCCGAAGAAAGTCACCAGCAAAATAACGAAGAACATGAAGGGGAAGGAATAGAGGATCTCCAGCAGCCGCATCATCACCCGGTCGGTGCGCCCGCCCACGAAGCCGGCGGTGGCACCGTAGAGGGTACCAATCACCACCGCCACCAAGGCGCCGAGCAGGCCCACCATCAAGGAGATCTGACCGCCCATCAGGGTGCGCACGAACAGATCCCGGCCCAGGGAGTCGGTACCGAAGTAGTGACCGTTCTCCAGGCTGGGGGCCGCCATCATGGCGGTCCAGTCGGTTTCGTCGAAGGCATAGGGGGCAAAGCGCGGCCCCAGCACCACCAGCAGAGTCATCAGCACCAGAAAGATCAGGCTGACCAACGCCGCCCTGTTGTGCAGGAAACGACGACGGGCATCGGCCCAGAGCGAGCGTCCCTCCACTTCCAGTTGCTCGGCGAACTGCAGCACCGCCGCCTGTTTGTCTTTGGTTACCACCATGGTTCACCTCAGTAACGAATTTTGGGATCGATCACCGCGTACAGGATGTCGACCACCGCATTGAAGGTAATGGTAAGGGCGCCCACCAGTATGGTCAGCCCCAGTACCATGGAGTAGTCCCGGTTGAGGGCGCCGTTGACGAACAGCTGGCCGATGCCGGGCAGGCCGAAGATGGTTTCGATCACCACCGAGCCGGTGATGATGCCGACGAAAGCCGGCCCCAGGTAGGACACCACCGGCAGCAGCGCCGGACGCAAGGCGTGGCGCAGCACGATGCGCGACATGGGCAGCCCCTTGGCCCGGGCGGTGCGAATAAAGTTGGCGTTCATGGTTTCGATCATAGAGCCGCGCATGATGCGGGCGATGGCGGCGATATAGTGCATCATCATGCCCACCACCGGCAGTATCATGAACTGCCAGCCGCCCCCCTGCCAGCCACCGGCGGGCAGCCATTTCAGATGGATGGCGAACACCAGGATCAGCACCGGCGCCAGCACGAAGGAAGGGATCACTACCCCTAGCATGGCGGTGGACATCACCGCGTAGTCGAGCCAGCTGTTCTGCCTGAGCGCCGCTATGATGCCGGCGCCCACGCCCAGCAGCACCGCGCAGCCGAAGGCGAACAGGCCGATTTTAGCGGACACCGGCAGCGCCTGGGCCACCAGATCGTTGACGCTGAAGTCCTTGTACTTGAAGGAAGGCCCCAGGTCGCCCCGGGTCAGGTTGCCGAGGTAGCTGAAATACTGCTGCAGCACCGGCTGGTCGAGGCCGTACTTGGCCTCGATATTGGCCATCACCTCCGGCGGCAGGGCCCGCTCCGAACTGAAGGGGTTGCCCGGCGCGAAGCGCATCATAAAGAAGGAAACGGTGATCAGCACCAGCAGGGTGGGAATGGCTTCCAGCACCCGCTTGAGAATAAATTTGAACATCTTGAACCTCTGCTGACAGACAGTTGGCGAATCAAGAAGGGACCGCCACCGGGCGGCCTCCCCTGGCCTCTTAGAGCCTGTTTAAGGTCTCTGCGAAGCTTGTCTGTAACGACTCAACGAAGAGTCAACAGGCGACACCAGCGCTTTGGAGAGGACAAAGGTGCTGTTCCGCCGACCCTCCGCGCCAGGGGGCGAGCCTGCTCGCCGTAACGAGCGGTTTCGGCCTGACCAAACATCCAGTGAATGTTCGCAGCAGGTCGAAACCGTGAGTGTCATGTCCCCACGGCGTGTCGGCGGAACGGTGCGCTTTGGCCGAGTACCAAAGACTCCAAACAGGCTCTTAGTTAGCCTGGATATAGAGATCCTTGCTGTAGACATTGTCCAGCGGGTTGTCCGGGTAGCCGCCCACATGGGGCTGCACCAGCCGCGCCTTCACATACTGGTAGATGGGGGCGATGGGCATGTCCACCGCCAGGATTTCCTCGGCCTGGGCGTAGAGCTGGTTGCGCGCCTCATCGTCGGTGGCCAGGCGGGACTGGGCCATCAGGCGGTCGAACTCGGGGTTGGAATACTTGCCGTCGTTGTTGCCGTGGGTAGTTTGCATCAGATCCAGCATGCTGGACGCCTCGTTATAGTCGGCGATCCAGCCGGCCCGGGCCACCTCGAAGTTACCCTGGGTCTTGGTATCCAGGTAGGTCTTCCATTCCTGGTTGACCAGCTCCACTTCCACCCCCAAGTGCTTCTTCCACATGGAGGCGATGGCTACCGCCACCTTGCGGTGGTTGTCGTTGGTATTGTAGAGCAGCTTTAACTGGAGCGGCTTGTGCTTGCCGTAGCCGGCTTCTTCGATCAGTGCCTTGGCCCTGGCATCCCGCTCGGCCTGGGACCAATCCGCCCAGGCCACCGCCGGCGGGGTGAAACCGTCCACCACCTCGGGCGCCAGGGTGTAGGCGGGGATCTCCCCCTGCCCCATCACCATGTTGGCGATGATATCCCGGTCGATGGCGTAGGACAGGGCATTGCGCACCCGGGCATCGTCGAAGGGCGCCTTGCGGGTGTTGAACTGGTAGTAATAGGTGCCCACATAGCCGCCCACCCGCACCTTGTCCGGATGCTGGCTGGTGAGTCGCTTGAAATGCTCCAGGGGAATTTCATAGGTCATGTCCAGCTCGCCGGACAGAAAACGGTTCATCTCGGCGTTCTGGGACGGGATGGGCAGGAAAGTCACCTGCTCGACCACGGTGTTGGCATTGTCCCAGTAGTGCTGGTTGCGCTTGAGCTCGATGCGTTCGTTCACCACCCAGTTGGACAGGGTATAGGCGCCGTTGGATACCATGTTGCCGACCCGGGTCCATTCGTCACCATATTTTTCCACCGTGGCGCGATGTACCGGATAGGTGGTGGTGTGAAACATCATGCCCACGAAATAGGGCACCGGCTTGGCCAGGGTCACCTCCAGGGTGCGCTCGTCCAGGGCCCTGACGCCCAGTGCCTCGGGTGACAGCTTGCCGTTGACCACTTCGGTGGCGTTCTGGATGGTGGCCTTTTCCATGTACCAGGAATAGGGAGAGGCGGTCCTGGGATCAACCGAACGCTTGAAGGCAAACTCAAAATCATGGGCGGTAACCGGATCGCCGTTGGACCACCTGGCGTCCTCGCGCAGGTGGAACAGATATACCTGGTTGTCGCTGGTCTCCCAGCGCTCGGCCACGCCGGGAAGAATTTCTCCATTCGGCCCGGAAGTTACCAGACCTTCGAACAGATCTCGCAGTATGCCGGACTCGGGCACCCCTTCGGTCTTGTGGGGATCCAGCGAGGCGGGCTCGGAGCCGTTACCCCGCACCAGCTGCTGTACCTCGGCCAGCCGGGTACCCTCGGGCACCTCCGCCGCCAGCGCCTGGTCGGAAAGACCCAGGCTCAGCATGGAAAAGAGGGAACTGGCCAGGATGGTTTTCTGGAAGGTCATTGTTTTTCTCTCCTTGAAAGGGTCCGGACAGACGCCGACACACCGGCAATCCCGCCGACCCGTGCTATAGTTCCATCTGGTTATACCACGACAAAACACCAACACAAGATCAAAAATCAGTTAACAAAACCAAGGTAAAACGTTTTCCTGGCAAAATAATCCAATAACACCACTCAGATCACAGTTTCAATTGTTACTAAAAATAAAAAACGCCGGCTGAGCCGGCGCTTTTTTATCGAGTCGAGAGTCACCCCGCCTTGGTTTTCAGTTTTTTCACATTGCTTTTCTTCGCTTCCGGCTCGCGCTCCACCCCTTCCTGGTAGGCCAGACCGTAGAAGCTGTCGTGCAACAGCTGCTTGAGTTCGGTGATCAACGGGTAGCGCGGGTTGGCACCGGTGCACTGATCGTCGAAGGCGGCGATGGCCAACTCGTCAAGCCGGGCCAGGAAGTCGGCCTCGTTAACCCCCGCGTCCCGGATGGAAGCCGGCACTCCGAGCTCCGCCTTCAGGCTGTCCAGCCAGGCCACCAGCTTCTCCACCTTGGCACTGCCGCTGTCCGCAGGCGATGCCAGGCCCAGGTGTACCGCCACCTCGCCGTAGCGACACTTGGCCTGGGGCCGGTCGTACTGGCTGAACGCGGTCTGCTTGGTCGGGTTGTCATTGGCGTTGTAGCGAATGACGTTGCTGATCAGCAGGGCATTGGCCAGGCCGTGGGGCAGATGGAACTCGGCGCCAAGCTTGTGGGCCATGGAATGGCAGACCCCGAGGAAAGACTGGGCGAAGGCGATGCCCGCCAGGGTGGCGCCGTTGTGCACCTTCTCCCGCGCCAGCGGATCCTGGGCTCCCTTGTGATAGGCCGCCGGCAGGTAGTTCTTCAGCAGGGTCAGGGCCTGTAGCGCCTGGCCATCGGCATACTCGTTGGCCAGCACCGACACATAGGCCTCCAGGGCGTGAGTGACCGCATCCAGGCCGCCGAAGGCGGTCAGGGACTTGGGCAGGTTCATCACCAGATCCGCATCGATGATGGCCATGTCCGGGGTCAGTTCATAGTCCGCCAGCGGGTACTTGATGCCGGTCTGGTCGTCGGTGACCACCGCGAAGGGGGTCACTTCGGAGCCGGTGCCCGAGGTGGTGGGGATACACACCATGGCCGCCTTGGTGCCCATTTTCGGGAAACGGTAGATACGCTTGCGGATATCCATGAAGCGCATGGACAGCTCTTCGAAGTGGGTGTTGGGATGCTCGTACATCACCCACATGATCTTGGCCGCGTCCATGGGGGATCCGCCACCCAGGGCGACGATGACGTCGGGCTGGAAGTGCAGCATGCGTTCGGCACCTTTACGTACCGTGGTCAGGGTCGGATCCGCTTCCACTTCATGAAAGACTTCCACTTCCATGCCCTGGGCCTTGAGTTGGCGACCGACCTTGTCGGCGTAACCGCTGTTGAACAGGAAGGGGTCGGTCACCACCATGGCCCGGCGCTTGCCACTCAGATCGGTCAACGCCTCGGCCAGACAGCCACGGCGGAAGTAGATGGACTTGGGAAGCTTGTGCCACAGCATGTTTTCCGCCCTCTTGGCCACGACTTTACGGTTGATCAGGTGCTTGGGTCCCACGTTCTCCGAGATGGAGTTGCCCCCCCAGGAGCCGCAGCCCAGGGTCAGGGACGGGGCCAGCTTGAAGTTGTACAGATCGCCGATGCCGCCATGGGAAGCCGGGGTATTGACCAGGATGCGGGCGGTCTTCATACGGTCACCGAACAGGCGAATACGCTCGGCGTTGAGATCCTGATCGGTATAGAGGGTGGAGGTATGGCCTATGCCGCCCAGGATCACCATCTGCTCCGCCATGTCCAGGGCCTGGGCGAAGTCGCGGGCGCGGAACATGCCGAGGGTTGGTGACAGTTTCTCGTGGGCGAAGGGCTCATCGTGGCCGATGGCCAGCCCCTCGCCGATCAGGATACGGGTATCGACCGGCACCTCGACCCCCGCCATGGCCGCGATGGCCTGGGCCGGCTGGCCGACGATATCGGCATTGAGGGCGCCATTCTTGAGGATCACCGCCCGTACCTTGTCGGCGTCGGTACTCGGCAGCACATAACCACCGTGGCTCTGGAAGCGGGTCTTGACCTTGTCGTAGACCTCGTCCAGCACGATCACCGCCTGCTCGGAGGCACAGACCACGCCGTTGTCGAAGGTCTTGGACATCACGATGGAAGCCACCGCCCGCTTAATGTCGGCGGACTCGTCGATCACCACCGGGGTATTGCCCGCCCCCACGCCGATGGCCGGCTTGCCGGAGGAATAGGCCGCCTTCACCATGCCGGGGCCACCGGTGGCCAGGATCAGGTTGATGTCCGGATGCTGCATCAGGTGGTTGGACAACTCCACCGAGGGGCCATCTATCCAGCCGATGATGTCACGTGGGGCACCGGCTTCGACCGCGGCCTGCAGTACCAGACGGGCGGCTTCGCAGGTGGCGCCCTTGGCCCGGGGATGGGGCGAGAAGATGATGCCGTTACGGGTCTTGAGCGCGATCAGCGCCTTGAAGATGGCGGTGGAAGTCGGGTTGGTGGTAGGCACTATGCCACAAATCAGACCCACCGGCTCGGCGATGGTGATGGTACCAAAATCGCTGTCTTCCTCCAGTACGCCGCAGGTGCGCTCGTCCTTGTACTTGTTGTAGATATATTCGGAGGCGAAATGGTTCTTGATCACCTTGTCTTCCACCAGGCCCATGCCGGTCTCGGCCACCGCCTGCTGGGCCAGCGGGATACGGGCGTTGTTGGCGGCCAGGGCCGCGGCACGGAAAATTTTGTCCACCTGCTCCTGGCTGAAGCCGGCATAGAGGTGCTGGGCTGCCTTGACGCGGGCCACCAGGGTGTCCAGCTCTTGCAGGGTTGAAACGGCCATAGGGATACTCCTCACTCGAAAATAAAAAACCTTGGCTAAAACCTGAGCCTCGAGGGCTTAACCAAAGATTTGATACCAGTGTAGGAGATACCCTCTAATGGGTATTGATCCGGATCAGTATTTCACCCGGAAACGTAATTTAATTACAAAAAAGGCGACACAAGGAAAGATATAGCGATTAATCAGGAATTATAGTGGGAAAATAACAAGACGCACCTTCAACACAAGTTGCCTGTCACGGCCAAAGAAGTCGCCTGTCTTAACATGGGAGTTGCCTGATTGAGCAAGTATGAAGGCATGCCAATGCATGCCTTGTGTAACCTAACCCCGGTACCTTAGAAGGAAACCCGGCGGTACTTGCGGTAGGTCGGCTGCCAGAAGTTGGCCTCTATCGCCGCATCCAGGGCCGCATCGGAGATCTGCAAGGCCTGGCCCTGCAACTGGGCGGTCTTGGCCACCATCTTGGCGATTTTCTTGCTGACCTGCTGAATCTCTTCCAGCGGCGGCAACAGGGCCCCTTCACCATTCTGGGCCATGGGCGAACAGGCGGCCAGGGCACGGCTGGAGGACATCAGCATGGCATCGGTGACCCGGCGAGCACCGCAGGCCAGCACGCCCAGGCCGATGCCAGGGAAAATATAGGAGTTGTTGCACTGGGCGATTTCATAGAGCTTGCCCTTGTACTCCACCGGCGCGAAGGGGCTGCCGGTGGCCACCAGGGCCTGACCGTCGGTCCAGTTGATGATGTCTTCCGGCGTCGCTTCCACCCGGGAGGTGGGGTTGGACAGGGGAAACACGATGGGCCGCGGGCAGTGGGCATGCATGGTCTTGATCACCTCTTCGGTGAACAGGCCAGGCTGGCCGGATACCCCGATCAGGATATCGGGCCTGGCGTTCTGCATCACTTCCAACAGGGAGATGTTCTCGCCCGCCACCTGCCAGTCCTGGATGTGCTCGAGGGACTGGGCCAGGGGCCGCTGAAAGTCCACCAGGTTGGGCATGTTGTCGGTAATCAGTCCGAAGCGGTCCACCATGAACACCCGCTCCCGCGCCTTGGCGTCGCTCAGACCTTCGGCTTTCATCTGCGCCACTATCTGCTCGGCGATGCCGCAACCGGCGGAGCCGGAGCCGAGGAAGGCCACCCTTTTCTCGGACAGCTTGCTGCCGCTGGCCTGGCAGGCGGCGATCAGGGAGCCCAGGGTCACGGCGGCGGTGCCCTGGATGTCGTCATTGAAGCAGCACAGCTCGTCCTTGTAACGGTTGAGCAGGGGCATGGCATTCTTCTGGGCGAAGTCTTCGAACTGCAGCAGCACATTGGGCCAGCGGCGTTTCACCGCCTTGATAAAGGCATCGACGAACTGCTCATATTCCTCGCCGGTGACCCGCGGGTTGCGCCAGCCCATGTACATGGGATCTTTCAGCAACTGGGGATTGTTGGTGCCCGCATCCAGTACCACCGGCAGGGTGTAGGCCGGCGAGATGCCGCCACAGGCGGTATACAGGGACAGCTTGCCGATAGGAATGCCCATGCCGCCGATGCCCTGGTCGCCCAGACCCAGGATGCGTTCGCCGTCGGTCACCACAATGACCTTGACGTTGCGCTTGGTGGCATTCTGCAGGATGTCGTCGATACGGTCCCGATCCGGATAGGAGATAAAAAGACCCCGGGCCCGACGATAGATATTGGAGAATTCCTCACAGGCCTGGCCTACCGTCGGAGTGTAGATGATCGGCATCATCTTGCTCAGGTGGTCGTGCACTAGCCGATAAAACAGCGTCTCATTGGTATCCTGGATATTGCGCAGGTAGATATGCTTGTCGAGGTCGTTCTGGAAGGAAGTGTACTGCTTGTAGGCGCGGGAAGCCTGCTCTTCGATGGTTTCGATATTATGGGGCAGCAGGCCGTCCAGGTTGAAGGAAATCCGCTCTTCCTTGTTAAAGGCGCTGCCTTTGTTCAGCAACGGGGTTTCCAGCAGGGCCGGGCCGGCATAGGGTACATAAAGGGCACGTTTTTCCTGATGCTCTTGGGGCATAAGACATCTCGCTTTGTTTTAGTCCCTGGGGGGAGGTCATGTTTTGGATTGTGGGGGCTAGGGGCGCAGTATAAGCCAAGCCCCCCTTGCAAACCACCATCAACACAGACTGCGGCTATCTCTGCGCCATTACGCAGTTGCGGCCCCGGCTCTTGGCGCCATACAACGCCTCATCGGCCTGGCGCAGCAGTTCCTGGACGATGCTGTCCTGGTTACCTTCCACCACACCGGCACTGACGGTGACCATGACTTCACTGTCTTCCAGCGGGTTCTCCACCGGCTGGGATTCCACCGCCAGCCGCAGGGTCTCGGCCTGGCGCGCCCCCTGTTCGAGCGGGGTGCCGGGCAACAGCACGATGAACTCCTCGCCGCCATAGCGCGCGACTATGGCCTCGGGGCCGAAGATGTCCATGATGGTGTTGGCCGCACTCACCAGCACTTCGTCCCCCATCAGATGACCGTGGTCATCGTTGATGCGCTTGAAGCGGTCCAGGTCCAGCAGGATCAGGGTATAGGGCCGGTCGGGGCTGCTGTGGTGACGCACCTCCTCCAGTTGGCGCACGAACAGCCGCCGGTTCATCAACCGGGTCAGGGGATCCCGGGTCGACTCCCGGTACAGGTCCAGCAGCATACGCAGTTGCCCCGCCTGTACCCAGATCATCGCCAGGCTGAACGCCAGCAGCAGCCATATCCGGTCCACCAGATCGCCATTGGTCAGGCTGCGGGAGTCGAGCCAGTAGTCGGTGGCCAGTACCGCCAGGGTAATGACCCCGGCCACCCGCAGGCCAGACTTGATCGGCAGCGGCAACACCCCCAGCAGCGCCAACAGGAAATAGGGAAAAGCGATATAACCAACTGGGATCGCCACTCCGTCGCGGAAACTCCACAGGTTCACCAGATTGAAGGCCAGCAATATGCCCAACAGGGAATAGATGGACAGTATCATCCAGCGGCGGTTGAGTTTGCACAAATAGCTTAAGGGCAATAAAGGCGTGAGCATGACGCCGGTAATCAACCGGACTTTCCACAACAGCTTGAAGTGTTCCGGATCCAGCACCCACCAGTCGACGGCTATCCAGCCGGCGATGCCGATGATAAGCAGGGCAACCAGCCAGCGAAAACGAATGGCGACAAAACCGATGCGGGTGAGCTTAAAATCCCGGGAGTGATAGCTATCACTCCAGTATTCCTTGAGTTCCAACCCATTCCCCTTTTTCTACAGTTAAAACGGCGAACTGAATGAATAAAGTGCCTCGGACGGTGCCGGACTCGGCACCGGTGCGGCTGCGACAGGAAGTGCAAAAACGCTAACACTACCCAAAGCCCGCAGGATGCGCCAGCGTATTTTGGCACGGGCCGGAAATCATTGGCCTGGCACCGTTTCGCGGTTTCCCGAGCGCCGGTTGCAGGTCTGGAGCTTAAGTGCCAAAATCCCGGCCATGCAATTACAGGACACCACCATGACCATCAAACTCTACGGCATCAAGAACTGCGACACCGTCAAGAAGGCCCGCCAGTGGCTGGAGCAGCAGGGTGTGGCTTACCAATTTGTCGACCACCGGGCCGATGGCCTGAACCCGGCCGAGCTAGAAGACTGGCTCGAGCGCCTGGGCTGGGAGCAACTGGTGAACAAACGCGGCACCACTTACCGCGCCCTGCCCGACGCCGACAAGGCTGCCCTGGGCCCGGATACCGCCGCCGCCCTGCTGTTGGCCAATCCGGCCATGATCAAACGCCCGTTGCTGGAATTCGATGGCCAGTTGCACCTGGGCTTTAATACCGAGCTTTACTCGCGCTTATTCAACATCTCATAAAGGACAACAATGACTGACTCTGCCGTGCTGGCCCTGACCAAGGATCTGATCAACCGCCCCTCGGTCACTCCCGAAGACGAAGGCTGCCAGGAACTGATGGGCGCGCGCCTCAAAGCCCTGGGCTTCACACTGGAAACCATGGTGTTCGAAGACACCACCAACCTCTGGGCCCGCAAGGGCAGCGAAGGGCCGCTGTTCTGCTTTGCCGGCCATACCGACGTGGTGCCCCCGGGTCCGCTCGACAAGTGGCACACCCCCCCCTTCGACGCCACCGAGATCGACGGCTACCTGCACGGCCGGGGCGCGGCCGACATGAAAGGCTCGCTCGCCGCCATGGTGGTGGCCACCGAGCGTTTCATCGCCCGGCACCCGGATCACAAGGGCTCCATCGCCTTTCTGATCACCAGCGACGAGGAAGGCCCCTTCATCAACGGTACCACCCGGGTGGTGGACACCCTGGAAGCCCGCAACGAGAAGATCACCTGGTGCCTGGTGGGCGAGCCCTCGTCTACCAGTGAGGTGGGCGACGTGGTCAAGAACGGTCGCCGCGGCTCCCTCACCGGCGATCTCGTCGTCAAGGGCGTGCAGGGCCACGTAGCCTACCCGCACCTGGCGGATAATCCGGTACACAAGGCCGCCCCGGCCCTGGCCGAACTGGCCAACACCGTCTGGGACAGGGGCAACGAATTTTTTCCGCCCACCAGCTTCCAGATCGCCAACATCCAGGCCGGCACCGGTGCCTCCAACGTCATTCCCGGTGACATGCAGGTGCAGTTCAACTTCCGTTTCAGCACCGAGCTGGACCAAGACAGGATCCAGGCCAAGGTACACAGCGTGCTCGACGCCCATGGCCTCGACTACGACCTCCACTGGCTGCTCAACGGCAAGCCCTTCCTCACCGACCAGGGCGACCTGCTGGCGGCCACGGTGGCGGCGGTAGAGGCGGTACGCCACCAGCCGCCGGCCCTGCTCACCACCGGCGGTACCTCCGACGGCCGCTTCATCGCCCAGACCGGCGCCCAGGTGATCGAGCTCGGCCCCGTCAACGCCACCATCCACAAGCTCAACGAGTGCGTGAAAATCGCCGATCTGGAGCAGCTTACCGACATGTACCAAGGCATACTGGAGCAGCTGCTGGCATGACGCCCGACGCCCTGCTCGGCCTGACCGACCACCACCTGGTGGCGCTGAAGGAGCCGGGTCACCGGCTGCAACCGCAAGCGGCGGCGGCCTTCGCCGCCCTGCAGGCGGCGGCGGCCGAGGCGGGCTTTGCCCTGACCCCGGCCTCGAGCTTTCGCGGTTTCGACCGCCAGTTGGCGATCTGGAACGGCAAGTTCGAGGGCAGCCGCCCACTGCTGGACGCGGACAGCAAGCCGCTGGATGCCCTCGCCCTGCCAGAGCCGGAGCGCATCCTGGCCATCTTGCGCTGGAGCGCCCTGCCCGGCACCAGCCGCCACCACTGGGGCACGGATCTGGACGTCTACGATCCCGGCCTGCTGCCTCCGGGCGGCAAGCTGCAGTTGGAGCCATGGGAATACCAGGAGGGAGGCTATTTCCACCCCCTGAGTCAGTGGCTCGAAGCCAACATGGGCCGTTTCGGCTTCTACCTGCCCTTCGGCCGGGACGGCGGCGGCGTGGCGATGGAACCCTGGCACCTGAGCTACCGGCCCCTGGCCGGTGCCTGCGCCGCCGCCCTGACCCCGGCCCTGGTGGCCGAGGCCATCCGCGCCCGGCCGGTTGCCGGAAAAACGCATATCCTTAACCTGATGGACGATATTTTCGCCCGCTTTA
This sequence comes from Zobellella sp. DQSA1, assembly GCF_041950555.1. GTDB lineage: Bacteria > Pseudomonadota > Gammaproteobacteria > Enterobacterales > Aeromonadaceae > Oceanimonas. The sequence continues at coordinate 1,361,826 of NZ_CP169531.1, read as the reverse complement.
TCCGCCCCACCACCGAGGAGTAAACCATGAGCGTCTGGCTCTGGATCGCCCTGCCCCTGCTGTTCATCGTGGGCATTTTCGTCAGCGCCCTCAAGGACACCAAGCAGATTGAAAAAGTCGTGAAGAAAAATCGCGACAAGATGAAACTGCGCGACTGGGACGACGAGGAAGAAAAGCGCAAGAAGGACGACGACTGGGGGGTGCCCCCGGGCAGCTACCACCCCGACGACAAGGACGACAAGGACGAAAAAAAATAGGGATTGGGGACCGGGGATTATCCAGTTCCCGGCCCCTGCTTCCCCATCCCCGCCGTATCAAAACAATCCCAGTTGCTGCCCGCTCAGGGCATCGAAGCTGAGCCCTGCGAAGGGCAGGATGGCGTCGGCCACCGGCTTCAGCTGGCGATCGATATAATGCTGGTAGTCGATGACCGATTGGCGGTATTCCTCGGGCTCGGGCCCGTTCAGCGTGATAAGGTAACGGATCACCCCCTTCTGCTGGTAACGCAGGGGCAGGCCTCGCCGAGCGTTGTGCTCGTCGGCCAGGCGTGCCGCCCGCACCTGGGGCGGCTGGGATTTCACGTACTGGACCAAGGGCCGGCGCAGCCGCTTGCGATAGACCAGATCCGAGTCCCGCTCTCCGGCCAGGGTCTGGGCCAGGATCAGGCGAATAAAGTCGCTGGGATCCTTGTCCGCAAACACCAATCGGTACAGTTCGGTCTGGAACTGCTGGGCCAGGGGCGTCCAGTCGGAGCGCACCGTTTCCATGCCCTTGAACACCAGCTCGCTCACGCCGTTTTTCAGTTGCATCCCCGCATAGCGTTTCTTCGAACCCTGCTCCCGGCCACGAATGGTAGGCATCAGGAAGCGGGCGAAATAGCTCTCGAACTGCAGCTCCAGAAAACTCTCAAGCCTAAGCTCCCCAGCCAGTTGTTCCCGCCAACCGTCACTGACCAGGACCGCCAGCCGCCGCCCCTCCCGGCTGGCCGAAGCCTCGTCGTGCTCCCCTTCCAACAGCACGAAGACCGAGTCGGTGTCGCCGTAGATCACCTCGTGCCCCTCGCTTTCGATCCAGCGGGCGCTCTGTTGCATGATCTCGTGGCCGCGCAGGGTAATGGACGACGCCAGCCGGGTGTCGAAAAAGCGGCAGCCTCCCGAGCCCAGCACCCCGTAGAAGGAGTTCATCAGGATCTTGATGGCCTGGGAGCGGGGCCCGTCCCGCTCCCGCTTGGCCTGATCCCGCTCCCGCCACAGCCGCTCGATGATGGCGGGCAGGAAGTGGTGACGGCGGGAAAAACGCCCGCCGCGAAAACCGGGAATGGCATCCTCTTCCTCGAGTCCCAGCACCAGGCCGAGGGGATCTATCTTGAAGGTGCGGATGATGGAGGGATAGAGGCTCTTGAAGTCCAGCACCAGCACATGGCGGTAGAGACCGGGGCGGGAGTCCATCACATAACCGCCGGGGCTGGCCAGGCCACCACCCGCCGGCAGGTTGGGAGCCACGAAACCGGCCCGGTGCAGCTGGGGCAGGTAAACCTGGGTGAAAGCGGCGACCGAGCCGCCGACCCGGTCCAGCTCCAGGCCGGTGAGCTGGCTGCGCAGGCGCAGGAAATCGAGCAGCCGGGTATGCTCGAAGATATCCCACACCAGGCGGCAGTCCTCCAGGTTGTAGGCGGCGAGTTTCGGTTTGTTGTGGCGAAAGTCCCGGCTGATGGCCGCCAGCCGGTTGGCCACGTCCTCGGTCTGCTTGCCCCGGCCCAGCAGTTGCCGGGCCACCGACTCCAGGCTGAAGCTGTCGAACTGGTAACAGGCGGTCTTGAGCGCCTCAATGCCGTCGATGGCCACCCGCCCGGGCAGGGTCAGGAATGCCTGGCCGGTCAGGCTCTGCTCCCGCAGGTGGGCGCACTCCCCGCCCCGCCCCAGGCGCAACCGCAGGCCATGGAGGGCAGCCCGCGCCAGCAGGGTACGGAAGTCGAAGCCCACCAGGTTCCAGCCGATGATAATGTCCGGGTCATGGGACTGCAGTTCCTGCTCCAGCGCCCGTAGCAGGGCCGGCTCGCCGGCCAGCCAGCGAATGTCGGTATCGGCGGGCTCCGGCTCGCCTATCATCAGTACCCGGGCGAACTCCTCGCCGTAGAGGCCGATGGAGTAGAGCTCGCCCTGGGCTGAACATTCGATGTCCAGCGACAGCACCCGAAAGCGCGGCTGCCAGTCGGCCGCCTTCAGCCGGACCCCGCCAAACTGACGGTAGCCGTCCCGTCGCTGCTCCCGGCCGACAAAGACCACGCTGCCCCGGATAAAGCGGCTGATAAGGAAGCGCTCGTGCAGGCGAAAGTCGTCCTCGTAGACCGCCACCCCTTCCCGCCGCAGCCATTCCGCCGCCGTCCTGTGCGCCGCAATGGTGGGAAAATAGAGCACCGCCAACGGCTGATGCTCGAAGCTCTGCAGTCCGGGCTCGGCCCACTGGTAGCCGATACCCGCCGCCCCCAGCCGCCGCCCCACCTCTTCCCGGGCCGATACCGGCACCATAAACAGCGGTCTCTCGCCGACCAGCAACAGGCGTACCGGGCCCCGCTCGGTGCAGAGCCAGTAGCAGATTTCGGTGCTCCCCTGGAGGTCCCGGCTATGGCGGCTGAGGATAAAACCCTGCTCTATCTGGTTCATGGCCCCATTATAGAGAAGGACAAGAGGGAATCCTCTCGTTACGGGAGTAAAAAATAAAAAGGGCCTGCCGGCCCTTCAACCCAATGAAAATGGTCCGCCTCAGCGGATCAGATCGGTGCGCTGGAAGGCCTTGCTCAGGGTGGTAGCGAACTCGCCCAGCACCTCGGCCGACACCGGTACCCGGTCCTTGTCGCTCAGGGTAATACTGCTCTGGTTGCCCAGATCGCCGAGCTGGATACGGTATTCCCGCTCGGGAATATCCAGCTTCGGCAGGCCCAGATCACGCCACTTGGAGGCACTCAGGCCGTCATAGTCCACGTCCACATAACCCAGGGCCTGCTGCCGGTTGGTCAACTGGAAGCCCAACTGGGGCAACAGGGTCACCAGCCGCTTCCAGGTACGGTCATAGCCCTCGGCGGCCAGCAGCCGACCCTGGGGTTGGTCCAGCTCCAGGGTGATGGGGCTGCGATCCAGCAGGTTTTGTTGCTGGGTCAGTTCGCGCTGATAGGACAGTGAAAAGGCGTTGAGCATGGAAGCCTCGGCCCGTTGCCGGTCCTGGATCAGGCCCTCGCTGCCCAGCACGTTTACCTGTACCGCCACCGCACGCCGTACCGCATCCGGTACCAGCTGCCAGCGGAACTGCTGGCTGGCATTGCCGATGGGCCGTCCATTGCTCTGCCAGCCCTGGCCGTCACGGCTGGGGTCCGCCCCCTGGGCAGCAAAAAAGGCCTCCAGCGCCTGGCTCAGTTCCTGCTCCAGAGGCTGGTCCAGTCGCTGTTGGTAAAACCATAGTCCGGTCCCGTTGTCCATGATCTCGGCCCCACGCACCAGAGGCAACACTTGGGTAGGTGGGCGAATATCCAGCGCCTTGCCGGTCACCCCGTGTTGGGCACTGTCGGACAGCACCGGCACCACATATTCGTTGTTGAAGGCCGGAGCTTCCAGCCCCGCCGGGATCAGCAGCGGCTGACTTCTCAGGCTTTCCCCTTCATAGTCGAAGCCGCGATTGGCCTGAGCACGGGTTTCCGGGTTGCTGCATCCCGCCAACACACTGATGGCCAGCAGGCCCATTATCATTTTTTTTGAATTCAAAGGTTTATCCACGCCCTATTAACTCCGCTTTAACTAACGCTTCCCTCACCTGTTCCTGCCCCGAAGCGTCCAGGGGGATCAAGGGCAAACGCGGCATTGGTGACTCGATGAGCCCGAGCTCGGCACAGGCCCATTTCACCGGTATGGGATTGGTATCGCAAAACAAACGCTGATGCAGCGGCAACAACCGCCGTTGGATGGACTCCGCCGCCGGCCAGTCTTCGGCCAGGGCCGTCCTGAACAGGGTCGCCATCTCGGCCGCCGCCACATTGGCGGTGACCGAGACCACCCCATGGCCCCCGAGGCGTACGAAATCAAGCGCCAGGTGATCATCGCCGCTGAACAGCAGGAAGTCGTCGCCGCAGCAGGCCTTCAACTGGCTGACTCGCTCGAGCCGACCGCTGGCCTCTTTGATACCGATAACCGGCACAAGTTCCGAAAGTACGGCGACGGTTTCCGGCAACAGATCACAACCGGTCCGACCCGGCACATTGTAGAGGATCTGCGGCAGACCACTGGCCTCGGTAATGGCGGTGTAATGGGCCTTCAGCGCGGCCTGGGACGGCTTGTTGTAGTAAGGCGTGACCGAGAGCCCGGCAGTCACCCCCATCTCCTCCATGGCCCGGCTCAGGCGAATGGCCTGGCGGGTATTGTTGGAGCCACAGCCGCCGATCACCGGAATACGGCCGTCGGCATGTTCCACCACGGCCCGCACTACCTCGAGGTGCTCGGTGGTGGTCAGGGTCGGCGATTCACCGGTGGTGCCCATGGCGGCAATAGCGGCCGTTCCACCAGCCACATGGTAGTCGACCAGTTGGCGCAGGCTGCTGAAATCGATGTCGCCATCCGCCGTCATCGGCGTAATCAATGCCACTATGCTGCCGCTGAACATGACAAATTCCGCTAAGTATCAAGTGTTCGCTATGGTAGTGGCGGCACTGTCGGAATACAAGAGAGGCGCTGGAGACACCCCTAATTTGTGCTACCATGACCGCTCTCTATCCAACTGACCTTTCGGACCGCCGATGACCCATCATCTCGTGGTGACCGCCATAGGCGAAAACAGGCCCGGCATCGTGAACGAAGTGGCACGCCACGTCACCGACTGCGGCTGCAATATCGTCGACAGCCGGCTCGGCATCTTCGGCAATGAGTTCACCTTTATCCTGCTGCTATCCGGCAGCTGGAACCAGATCACCCGACTCGAAACCACGCTGCCCCTGTTCAGCCAGAGCCAGGAGCTCATCACCATGATGAAGCGCACCCAGGTGCTGAGCCAGCCCAGCTACGCCCTGAGCGCCGACGTGGAAATGGTGCTGGCCGACAGACCCGGCATCGTCAACCGCTGCACCCAGTTCTTCAGCGACCGGGGCTGGGATATCCAGGCCATGCAGAGCCAGACCCTGTCCGGTGACGAGTCGGGAAAGTTTCAGGCCCACTTCCAGCTCAACCTTCCGGAGCAACTGGCCGATGGCGAGGCAGAAGACACCTTCGGTCAGTTGTGCCACGAGCTGGAGTGCGAGCGCCACAGTTTTCGCCTTAAACGCAAATAACCCACAGGAAACCGCAGATGACGTATCTCCCAGAAGGCAGCCAGGCACCGGTCTTTACCCTGTCCGACCAGAACAACACCCCGGTCAGCCTAAGCCGGTTTGCCGGCCGCAAGGTGCTGGTGTATTTCTATCCCAAGGCCATGACCCCGGGCTGCAAGGTACAGGCCTGTGGCCTGCGCGACAGTCGGGCCGAACTCGAGCAACGGGGAGTGGTGGTGCTCGGCATCAGCCCGGACCCGGTGGCCCGGCTCAAGAAGTTCGAGGAAAAGGACAACCTCAACTTCATCCTGCTGTCCGACGAGGACCATGCCGTGGCCGACGCCTTCGGGGTCTGGGGGCCGAAGAAATTCATGGGTAAGGAGTATGACGGTATCCACCGCATCAGCTTCCTTATCGACGAAGCGGGCAAGGTGGCCAGGGTGTTCGACAAGTTCAAGACCAAGGATCACCACCAGGTGGTGCTGGCTTACCTGAACCAGGCGTAAGCTGGAAGCAAATGATAAAGGCTGCGAACCCCTTGCCAAGGGGGCGCAGCCTTTTTATCGGGTAAAACCCGGTCACCACTGTTTCCTGCGACTCGATTGGCTTAAAGCTTATGGCTTACCGCTTCCCGCTGCCGTCAAGCGTCCCACCAGCCAGAAGCCGGCCACCATGGCGGCAATGAAGGCACCGGCCTGCCACTGCAGGCTGCCCGCCAGTCCGATGGCCGGCCCGGGGCAGAGCCCCGCCAGCCCCCAGCCGATGCCGAAGACCAGCGCCCCACCGACCAGCCGCGCGTCGATGTTCGGCGCCGATACCCTGGGCAGTTCGGTCCCCAGCACACAACGGCGGTGGCCCTTGCGCCAGATAAAGTAGCCGGGAGCAAACACGGCCAGGGCGCCGCCCATCACCAGTGCCAGGCTGGGATCCCAGTCGCCGAACAGGTTGAGAAAACCCAGCACCTTGACCGGATCTATCATGCCCGAAACCACCAGTCCCAGCCCGAACAGACCGCCGGACAACAACGCAATCAGCATCAGCATGGTCAGCCTCCCAAACCGAGCAGGGTAACGGTGGCGATGCCGGCTGCAATAAACACCAGGGTCGCCACTATGGAACGGGGCGAAAAGCGTCCCATGCCGCAGATACCGTGGCCGCTGGTGCAGCCGTTGCCCAGTCGGGTGCCTATGCCCACCAGCAGGCCGGCCAGCATCAGCTTGAACACGGAAAACCGCTCCAGGGAAGGCACCTCGGCCAGGCCGGTGCCGAACAGGACAAAGGGCACCAGCACCAGGCCGGCGACAAAGGCGATACGCCAACCCTTATCGGGCTGGGTACCGATGCCGGCGACGATGCCGCTGATGCCGGCGATACGGCCGCCCACGATCAGCAGCAGCAGGGCACCTCCACCGATCAGGAAGCCACCCAACAGGGCGGTCCAGGGGGTAAAATTCACTATGGTCATCTCTGCGGCACCTGTAAATTAGCATGCACTAATAATACAACAGCAATTTAAGTTAGCAACATCTAATGTAAAACCTGCCACCCATGTCGCCCCTCGTTATTTACAACACTGTCTCCAGCCGTCAATATGATGCCCTCTCGGCAAGCCTGCACTCACAAGGACCTCAGCATCATGCAGTTGCCCGTATTTCACAGGACTCGGCATCGGTTGTGTTTTTTCAGGCTGGATCCCCAGTTTTTCCTTTACCCGCTGACGCCGCTGCCTCCTGCCGATATCGTCTTGCCCGATCCTCATCAATCCCTGCTCGGCCAGCTCGACGAACCCGACCGCCGGCGATTGGAACAACTGTGTACCTCGGGAACCTCGGCCTGCATCGGCCTGACCATCGGGAATCGACGCTGGCAGTGCTACCTGGCACCCACCGAGCAGAACGGCTGGTTGCTCAGCGCCGAGATGGATCATGTCCGGCATCAGGACGCCCTGGGCCTGATGGAATGGCAGCTACAACAGGCCTGGGGCCAGCAGACCAAACAGCTGCCGATGCAGCTGCCGACACTGATAGATACCCTGGTCACCCAGCTACAGGCAGACAGGATCATACTCTGGCGATATTACCCCGCCGAAGACATGCTGCGCCCCTTGTACAGCCAGGGCCTGCCGTTTCTGTTGCGCCCGATCAGGGCCGAGCGACGCTATTTGCGTACCTTGCAACAACGGGGAGGGCTGAGTTATAGCCACTGTGCCCAACAGCCCCTGCTCAGTGCCTTTGATTACCTGGCTCAGGATGGTATCCAGTACCGGCTGGATGTCCCCTTGCCGGCCGACAAGGACATCGCCGGTTTGATCAGCCTGGAATACAGCCATCCACGCGCACCGGTGACCCCTTCCGACATGCAATTTGTTGCCGCCGTGGCCGGCAAGCTGGTACAGCTGCTTGACCAGCCGGTCGAGCCCGCGTCACCGGACGACCTCGATATCGGCACGCTGACGCCGCTGCTGTGTCGCCACACCGGCCAGGATTTCTTCAATCAACTGATGCTGCAACTGACCACGATCTCTGGTGCCGACATGGCCCTGGTAGGCCTCCAGCACCACCGGCAAGACAAGGTCAGGGTGCTGTCCTGTTATGCCGATGGACAACTCCAGCCTCCATTCAGCTACCATCTCGCCGGCACTCCCTGTACCTTCAGTTACGAATCCGACAAGCACATCTGCATTTACTCCAGCAACGTTGCCGAACAGTTCCCGGAGGACAGCCTGCTGCAGGAAAAAGGCCTACAGGCCTATATCGGCCTGTCGCTGAAAGATGAAGCAGACCAGCCCATGGGCATGCTGGCACTGCTGTTCAGGCACCCCCTGGACGCCAATACTCCACTGCAGTCGTTGCTTGAGCAGCTTGCCCCCAGAGTCCGGGCCGAGTTATTGCGCCGCCGGGATCAGGAAGCGCTGATGGTGGCCGCCGCCGCCTTCGAAACCCAGCAAGGGCTCTTCATCACCGACAACCGGCTGCATATTCAGCAGGCCAACCAGGCTTTCGCCGACATGAGCGGCTATGCACGGGAGGAGCTGGCCGGTTGCTCCATCTTGCGTTTGCGGGCCGACAATCCCCATACCGCTACACTTGACGCCATCGTCCAGGCCATGGAGCAGGACTTCCAGTGGCAGGGCGAGCAGCAGCTGTCACGGGCCGACGGCAGGGAACTGGCGGTGAGCATCCGCATCACCAAAGTACGGGATGGTCTGGGCATCGTGCACTACGTGTGCGGCGTGGAAGATATTTCCGGGCAAAAGGCCGACAAGCAACGTATCGAACGGATGGCCTACTTTGATGATCTCACCGGCCTGCACAACCGGCGTTTCATGGTTGAACATATCGCCCACACGGTGGCCCTGGCCGAGCACGAAGCCAGCCGCGGCGCCTTGCTGCTGCTCGATCTGGACGATTTCAAGAACATCAACGACTCTCTCGGCTATGCCACCGGCGATGCCCTGCTGGTGCAGGTGGGCGAGCGGCTGAGCGCCTTTGCCGAACAGCTGGAGGGCGCCAGCCTGGCACGCATTGCCAGCGACGAATTCGTGCTGCTGTGCCCCAACCTGGGACACGGTTATTCGGCGGCCAAGACCCGAGCCGAACAGTTGGCCAATGCCCTGAATGAGCAATTCCTGCTGCCCTTCCAGCTTGGCAGCCTGCGTCTGCACCTGAGCGCCAGCTTGGGGATAAGCCTGTTCCCGGTGGCCGAGCTGGAGCAGGAGGAATACATGCGCCAGGCCGATACCGCCAACCACATGGCCAAGCGCATCGCCCCCGGCAGCCACGTGTTCTTCAGCCAGGAAATGGCGGACGAGGTGGAAGAACGGCTGCGCCTGTCCAATGCCTTGCAACAGGCGTTGAAAAATCACGAACTGGAGCTCTATTTCCAGCCCCAGTTGGGAGTCCACGATGACCATCAGTTGGGGCTGGAAGCCCTGCTGCGCTGGCTGCCTCCGGGCAGGAAGGCGGTGCCCCCCGGCCATTTTATTCCGGTGGCCGAGGAAACCTCGCTGATCTGCGATATCGGCGACTGGGTGCTGCAGCAGGCCTGTGCCCGTATCCAGGACTGGCAGGCGGAGGGCCTGCTGCCCGGTCGGGTGTCGGTCAATATCAGTGCCCGGCATTTCCACAGCCCGGATTTTGTCACCAAACTCTCGGCCCTGCTGCAGCAATACCCTGCTGGCAAGCACCGACTGACCCTGGAGGTGACCGAAGGGGTGATCATCGGCAACCTGCAGGAAAGCCGGGCCCGCATGTCGCAGATCAAGGCCCTGGGGGTGGGGCTGTCCATCGACGACTTCGGCACCGGCTATTCCTCTTTTGCCTACCTGCGGGAGCTGCCGGTGGACGAGATAAAGCTGGATCGCTCCTTTATCCAGCACATCGACCGCCGTCCCCAGGACAAGGCCATTATCGCCTGCCTGCTGGAGCTGGCCGCCATCCTCAAACTGACGGTGGTGGCGGAAGGGGTGGAGACCGAGCAGCAGCTGGCCAGCCTGGCCGAACTGGGGTGTCCGGCCTACCAGGGCTACCTGCGCGCCCGCCCCATGGCCGAACCCCAGTTGCGGGCCTGGCTGGCAGGGCAAGGCTAGGGCCGGCTCGGCACCCGAAGACGCGGCGCGCGACACCCGTTTTCGCCGCCGCTTCCCTCCGGCAGGTTGAAGTCCGGGCATAAAAAAACCGGCTGCAGCAGCCGGTTTTTTACAGGATGGGGAAAAGCTTAGGCCAGCAGGGCCTTGGCCTTTTCCACCACGTTGTCGACACTGAAGCCAAACAGCTTGAACAGATCCCCGGCCGGGGCCGATTCACCGAAACTGTGCATGCCGATGATGTCGCCACCGAAGCCCACGTACTTGTACCAGTAGTCGGCGATACCGGCTTCCACCGCCAGGCGCTTGGTGACGGCGGCGGGCAGCACACTTTCCTTGTAGTCAGCGGACTGGGCGTCGAACAGATTGGTACAGGGCAGGGACACCACCCGTACCGCACGGCCTTCGGCGTTCAGTTGCTCACAGGCAGCCACCGCCAGTTCCACTTCGGAGCCGGTGGCGATAATGATGAGCTCGGGGGTGCCGGCGCAGTCCTTCAGCACATAGCCGCCCTTGGCCACGTCGGCCAGTTGGGCCTCGGTACGCTCCATCTGCCCCAGGTTCTGGCGGGAGAAGATGAGGGCGGTCGGACCGTCCTGGCGTTCGATGGCGTGTTTCCAGGCCACGGCGGACTCCACTTGGTCACAGGGGCGCCAGGTGCTCATGTTGGGGGTCAGGCGCAAGGAGGCAATTTGCTCCACCGGCTGGTGGGTCGGGCCGTCTTCGCCCAGGCCGATGCTGTCGTGGGTGTAGACGAAGATAGAGCGTTGCTTCATCAGGGCCGCCATGCGCACCGCGTTGCGGGCGTATTCCACGAACATCAGGAAGGTGCCGCCGTAAGGCACGAAACCGCCGTGCAGGGCGATGCCGTTCATGATGGCGCTCATGCCGAACTCGCGCACCCCGTAGTGCAGGTAGTTGCCGCTGGCGTCTTCCGCGCTGATGGGTTGGGAGCCCTTGTGCATGGTCAGGTTGGAGGGGGCCAGGTCGGCACTGCCGCCGAGCAGTTCGGGCAGGATGGTGCCGTAGGCGTCCAGGGCGTTCTGGGAGGCCTTGCGGGTGGCGATCTTGGCCGGATTGGCCTGCAGGGTCTTGATGAAATCGGCGCTCTGGGCGGCCCAATCCGCGGGCAACTCGCCGTTCAGGCGGCGTTGCAACTCGGCCGCCAGTTCCGGATGGGCGGCGGCGTAGGCGGCGAACTGGTCGTTCCAGCCGGCTTCGGCGGCCTGGCCCTTGGCCTTGGCGTCCCAGTCGGCGTAAACGTCGGCAGGAATGTCGAAGGGCGCGTGGCTCCAGCCCAGTTGCTCGCGGGTGGCGGCGATTTCCGCATCGCCCAGGGGCGCGCCGTGGCAGTCGTGGCTACCGGCCTTGTTGGGGGAGCCGAAGCCGATCACCGTCTTGCAGCAGATAAGTGTCGGACGGGAAGTATCGGCGCGGGCGGCGTCGATGGCGGCGGCCACGGCGGCGCTGTCATGGCCGTCTACCGCCGGGATCACCTGCCAGCCGTAGGCTTCGAAACGCTTGGGCGTATCGTCGCTGAACCAGCCGTCGACATGACCGTCGATGGAGATGCCGTTGTCGTCCCAGAAGGCGATAAGCTTGCCCAGGCCCAAGGTGCCCGCCAGGGAGCAGGCTTCATGGGAGATGCCTTCCATCAGGCAACCGTCACCCAGGAAAGTATAGGTATGGTGATCCACTACCTCATGGCCGGGACGGTTGAACTGGGCGGCCAGCGCCTTTTCGGCAATGGCCATGCCCACCGCATTGGTGATGCCCTGGCCCAGAGGACCGGTGGTGGTTTCCACACCCGGGGCGTAGCCGTACTCGGGGTGGCCCGGGGTCTTGGAATGCAGTTGGCGGAATTGCTTGAGATCGTCGATGGACAGCTCGTAGCCGGTCAGGTGCAGCAGGGAGTACAGCAGCATGGAGCCGTGGCCGTTGGACAGGATAAAACGGTCGCGGTCGGCCCAATTGGGGTTGGTGGGGTTGTGCTTCAAATAGTCACGCCACAACACCTCGGCGATATCCGCCATGCCCATGGGGGCTCCGGGGTGGCCAGAATTGGCTTTCTGCACCGCATCCATACTCAATGCGCGCACGGCATTGGCCAGCACTTGACGAGAAGGCATCGACATCTCCTGAGAACATTTACATGTAGGGTTAATAAAACGGCGGTATTGTCCCAAAGACTGCCGGAGGGCGCAAATCTATTCTCCCGCCCGGGGGCGCCGGACCGCCCTCTTTTCACTGGGATGGCACGACTTTTTGCTGGCAATCAGAGGTATGGCTCACTAGAATAGCCATCCAGATGTTAATACCGCTATGTTGGCGGTACTATAACAGCAGCAGATTAATTCAAGTTTAGGAACCGAAGCATAATGGCCAGACTGTTTACCTCCGAGTCCGTATCCGAAGGTCATCCGGACAAAATTGCCGACCAGATCTCCGACGCGGTGCTCGACGCCATCATCAGGCAGGATCCCAAGGCACGGGTCGCCTGTGAAACCTACGTTAAGACCGGCATGGTGATCGTGGGTGGCGAGATCTCCACCAGCGCCTGGGTCGACATCGAAGAGCTGGCGCGCCGCACCGTGCGCGATATCGGTTATACCAGCTCCGACATGGGCTTCGACGGTGACAGCTGTGCCGTGCTCAACGCCATCGGTAAACAGTCCCCGGATATCGCCATGGGCGTGGACAGGGCCGACCCTTACGAGCAGGGCGCCGGCGACCAGGGCCTGATGTTCGGTTACGCCTCCAACGAAACCGAAGTACTGATGCCCGCCCCCATCACCTATGCCCACCGGCTGGTCAAGCGCCAGGCCCATGTGCGCAAGGCCAAGGAGCTTCCCTGGCTGCGCCCGGACGCCAAGTCCCAGGTGACCTTCGTCTATGAAGACGGCAAACCGGTAGCCATCGACGCCGTGGTGCTGTCCACCCAGCACGGTCCGGACATCGACCAGGCCACCCTGCGCGAAGCGGTGATGGAGCTTATCATCAAGCCGGTCCTGCCCGCCGAGTGGCTGACCAGCAAGACCAAGTACTTCATCAACCCCACCGGCCAGTTCATCATCGGCGGCCCCATGGGCGACTGCGGCCTGACCGGACGCAAGATCATCGTCGATACCTACGGCGGCATGGCCCGTCACGGCGGCGGCGCCTTCTCCGGCAAGGATCCGTCCAAGGTGGACCGCTCCGCCGCCTACGCCGCCCGCTACGTGGCCAAGAACATCGTCGCCGCCGGCCTGGCCGATCGCTGTGAAATCCAGGTGTCCTACGCCATCGGCGTGGCCGAACCCACCTCCATCAGCGTGGAAACCTTCGGCACCGGCAAGGTCTCCGAGGAGCTGATCGACCAGTTGGTACGCCAGCACTTCGACCTGCGCCCCTATGGCCTGATCCAGATGCTGGACCTGAACCGGCCCATCTACCAAGCCACCGCCGCCTACGGTCACTTCGGCCGGGAGGAGTTCCCTTGGGAAGCCACCGACAAAGCCGAGCTGCTGCGCGACGCCGCCGGCCTCAAGTAACCATCAAGGGGAAGCGCGAGCTTCCCCTTTGTTGATCCGCCTACATCGCCATGAGCCAACCCAGTGACGCCCTGTGCCAGCAGGTCCGGGACAGAGTAACCCAGTGCCTGGCCCTGGCCGGGCAACGGCTGGGACAATCCTTCCCCCCGCCCCGGGTGCGCTTCGATCAACGCGGCCGCATCGCCGGCTCCGCCTGGCTGGAGCGCTGGGAGCTGCGTTTCAACCCGGTGTTGCTGGCCGATAACGAAGCCGACTTTCTCACCGAAATCGTGCCCCATGAAGTGGCCCACCTGGTGGTGTTTCAGCGCTTCGGCAAGGTCCGGCCCCATGGCGCCGAGTGGCAGGCCGTGATGCGCGAGGTCTTCGGACTCGAGCCGCGTACCCGCCACCGCTTGAATACCGCCAAGGTAGCCCCCACCTTCTCTTACGACTGCGGCTGTCGCCTGCATCGGCTGAGCCTGCGCCGTCACAACAGCATCCGCCGCGGCAAGCAGCGCTACCTGTGCATGCATTGCGGCCAGTTGCTGAAACCCCATCCCCCCACCAGAAGGAAAGCCCCATGATCAAGATTGGCGATCACCTGCCCGAGCAGGAATTCACCTTTATTGCCGATACCGGCAAGACGACCGCCACCAGTGCCGAACTGTTCGGCGGCAAGAAGGTGGTGATCTTTGCCGTGCCCGGCGCCTTTACTCCCACCTGCTCCAACGCCCACCTGCCCGGCTTCGTGGTGCTGGCCGACCAGTTCAAGGACAAGGGCGTAGAGCTGTACTGCCTGTCGGTCAACGACGCCTTCGTGATGCGCGCCTGGCAGCAGGCCCAGAATGCCGGCGCCATCTCCATGCTGGCCGACGGTGCCGGCCGGTTCACCCAGGCCCTTGGACTGGCCAAGGATACCGGCGACTTCGGCGGCCTGCGCGCCCAGCGTTTCGCCCTGGTGGCCGATAACGGCGTGGTTACCGCCCTGCAGGTGGAAGCCCCGGGCAAATTCGAGGTATCTTCCGCCGAGGCCATGCTGAAATTAGTGTGAGCAAAACCGGGGCTGGGAGCCTGGGACTGTCCCCGGCTCCCAGCTCCCACAATCACTACCGCGCCCTTTCCCCCGCCCCGCCCCGAATGGTAAGCTTGCCCCGCTGTTACATAACCAAACAATAACGAGTCGTGCGCTATTTTATTCTGTTACTGGGCTTAAGCTCCTGGCTGGCTTATGCCGATGTTTTGTCTTTCAGCCAGGCCAAACGGGTGGCAACCCAGCTCTATGAACACCATCCGGTTTCCTTTTACTGCGGTTGTGAAATCAAGCGGGAAGGCAAGAAACTGGTGCCGGACCTGGGCAGCTGTGGCTATCAGATACGCAAGCAGCAGGTCCGGGCCAGCCGCATCGAGTGGGAGCACATCGTGCCCGCCTGGGAGTTCGGTCACCAGCGCCAGTGCTGGCAGCAGGGTGGACGCAAGAACTGCACCCGCAGCGACCCGCTGTTCAACCGGATGGAAGGTGATCTGCACAACCTGGTGCCGGCCGTGGGCGAAGTCAATGGCGATCGCTCCAACTATCGCTTTTCCGAATGGAATGGCCGGCCCGATCAATACGGCCAGTGCCAGATGCTGGTCGATTTCAAGGACCGCCGGGCCCAGCCGCCGGCCGAAAGCCGGGGCGCCATCGCCCGGACTTATCTGTATATGCAGCAAGCATATCGGCTGCACATTGCCCGGCAGCAGCTGCAGCTGTTTGAAGCCTGGAACCGCCAGTACCCGGCCAGTGACTGGGAATGCGAGCGGGATCATCGCATCGGCGAGGTTCAGGGCAACCGCAACCCCTTTGTGAAGGAGCAGTGCGAACACTATGCGTATTCCCCGAATCCATGAACCCCAGCCCCTCGGCAAGGGCCTTGAGCTGTTGCTGTCGGAAGACGCGGCCAACCACGTGGGGCGGGTTCTGCGCATGCAGCCCGGCCAACCCCTGGTGCTGTTCAACGGTGAAGGCGGCCAGTACGACGCCGAGATAGTTCGGGCAGACAAGAAGTCGGTCCAGGTACGCGTCGGTCACTTCAGCGCCATCGAAACCGAGTCGCCCCTGCATTTCCATCTGGGACAGGTCATCAGCCGGGGGGACAAGATGGACTTTACCATCCAGAAGTCGGTGGAGCTGGGGGTCAATGTGATCACTCCGCTGTTTTCCAGCCGTTGCGGGGTCAAGCTCAGCGGCGAACGGCTGGACAAGAAAGTCCAGCAATGGCAGAAAATTGCCATCGCCGCCTGCGAGCAATGCGGCCGCAACCGTATCCCCGAAATCCGCCCGGCAGTCCACCTTGAACAATGGTTGGTGGAAAACAGCCATGAACTCAAACTGAATCTGCATCCCAGGGCGCAATTCAGCGTCAACCGCTTGCCGTCACCCGAGCACGGCGTTAGGCTGCTGGTGGGGCCCGAGGGCGGCCTGTCGGACGACGAAATCGCCCTCGCCCGCGCTCAGGGCTTTGTGGATATCCTGCTCGGCCCCCGGGTACTTCGCACCGAAACCGCCGCCCTGACCGCCATCACCGCCCTGCAATGCCGCTTTGGAGATCTTGCATGACCATCAAATTGGGAATAGTGATGGACCCCATCCGGTCCATCAACATCAAGAAAGACAGCAGTTTCGCCATGCTGCTGGAAGCCCAGCGCCGGGGCTATGAGCTGTGGTATATGGAAATGAGCGATCTCAGCCTGCTGCAGGGGGAAGCCTTTGGCAGCATGTCGCCCCTGTCGGTCAAGGAGGACACCGCCGCCTGGTTTACCCTGGGAGACGCCGAGCATCGCCCGCTGAGCTCGCTGGACGTGATCCTGATGCGCAAGGATCCGCCGTTCGACACCGAATATATCTACGCCACCTACCTGCTGGAACGGGCAGAGGAAGAAGGCACCCTGATCGTCAACAAGCCCCAGAGCCTGCGTGACGCCAACGAAAAGCTTTACACCGCCTGGTTCTCCGAGTTTACCCCGACCACCCTGGTGACCCGCAAGGCCAGTGATATCCGCGCCTTCCACGGCGAGCACAAGGACATCATCCTCAAGCCCCTGGACGGCATGGGCGGGGCTTCCATCTTCCGGGTGAAGGAAGATGATCCCAATCTCGGCGTTATCATCGAAACCCTGACCGAGCATGGCCACCGCTACTGCATGGTGCAAACCTATCAGCCGGCCATCAAGGACGGCGACAAACGGGTGCTGGTGGTGGACGGCGAGCCGGTGCCCTATTGCCTGGCCCGTATTCCCCAGGGCGGTGAAACCCGTGGCAACCTGGCTGCAGGCGGCCGGGGTGAGGCCAGGCCCCTGAGCGACAGTGACCGGCACATCGCCGAGGCCCTGGGTCCGGTACTCAAGGCCAAGGGCCTTATCTTCGTGGGGCTCGACATCATCGGTGATAAACTGACCGAGGTGAATGTGACCAGCCCCACCTGCATACGGGAAATCGAAGCGGCCTTTCCGGTGAATATTACCGGTATGCTGATGGATGCCATCGAAAAACGGCTATCCTGACATAAGGCCCCTGAACCACCACGGCCGGATCCGTCCGGCCGTCCACATCAATACCGAGAAGCCATGGATTCACTGCAACATCATTTCCTGATCGCCATGCCCAGCCTGAAAGACCCCTTCTTTGCCGGCTCCGTCACCTATGTCTGTGAACATAACGACGAAGGGGCCATGGGGCTGGTGATCAATATCCCCATCGACATGAAAGTGCATGAGCTGCTGCACCAGTTGGAGCTGGAGCCGGAAGACAGCCCGGCGCTCGACCGGCCGGTGCTACAGGGCGGGCCGGTAGCGGCGGATCGGGGCTTCGTACTGCACAGCCCGGTCGAGGGCTTCAGTTCCAGCCAGCACCTGGCGGACGATCTGATGATCACCACTTCCCGCGATGTACTGGAGGTGCTGGGCACCGAGCAGCAGCCGGAGCACTACCTGGTGGCCCTGGGCTATGCCGGCTGGACACCGGGCCAGCTGGAGCAGGAACTGGTAGAGAACAGCTGGCTGACCATTCCCGCCGACACCGCCCTTATCTTCGACACCCCCCTGGCCCAGCGTTGGCACCAGGCCATAGGACGCCTGGGAGTGGACTCCCGCCAGCTTTCCTCCCAGGTAGGCCACGCATGAGCCGGACCCTGTTCGGCTTCGACTACGGCCTGAAGAGCATCGGTGTGGCTGTGGGCCAGGAGCTCACCGCCACCGCCCGCCCCCTGGTGGCGCTGAAGGCCAATGACGGTATACCCGACTGGAGCCAGGTGGAAAAGCTGCTCAAGGAGTGGCAACCGGCGCTGCTGGTGGTGGGTCTACCCCTCAATATGGACGGTACCGAGCAGGACATCAGCCGGCGGGCACGCAAGTTCGCCAACCGGCTGCACGGCCGCTTCGGCCTGCCCGTGGAGCTGCAGGATGAACGCCTCACCACCACCGATGCCCGCGCCCGGCTATTCGAGGCCGGCGGCTACAAGGCCCTGGGCAAGGACGCGGTGGACGCAGTTTCGGCCCAGTTGATCCTCGAGTCCTGGATGGAAACTCGCTGAGTCCAGGTCATAAAAATCGGCCATAAAAAAAACCCCGCTTGCGCGGGGTTTTTTAGGTTTCAGATCACCGTGAGGTAATCAGAGCACCTGAATCTGTGACGCCTGCGGACCCTTGGCACCCTGTGACGGGGTGTAGGATACCTGCTGACCTTCGGCCAGGGTTTTAAAGCCGCTGCCGACGATTTCAGAGAAATGGGCAAACAAATCTTTGCTGCCGTCAGCGGGAGTAATAAAACCAAAACCTTTTGCTTCGTTGAACCATTTTACGGTGCCGTTAGCCATTTTTCTTACCTTTATTTAAATGATGAGCCATGCTCGAAAACGCAACAAAAATCAAATAAGGGAAGCTTGGTGACTGATGAACCGTAAGGAACCAACAATATACAAAGGCCGCGCTAACTTGAGAATCTTGCTGAGGTGCACTCTACGGGAGTCGGCCGGGCACGTCAAACACTATCTCAAATATCTTTGATTGAAATTTATACGACAAAAAAAGGCGCCCGCAGGCGCCTTCTCATCTTGTGGCCACCGGGCTTATTTGCCGTTGGCAACCCGCTCATGCATTTCCTGCACCGAAATCACCGAGGCGGTGGCATCGTGAGCCATGGCCATGACGGTGGCAAAGGCCCCGTTCAGGGTGGTGGTGTAGGACACCTTCTGGCTCAGAGCACCGCGGCGCAGCTGACGGGAATCCTCGATGGCCTGGCGGCCCTCGGCGGTGTTCACGATATAGCTGTACTCGTTGTTCTTGATGCGATCCAGAATATGAGGACGACCTTCGTGCACCTTGTTCACCAGCCGCGGGTTGATATTGGCCTCGCCCAGCACCACGGCGGTACCGTGGGTCGCATCCAGCTGATAACCGGCTTCCACCAGGCTGGCGGCCAGATCGACCACCCGCTGCTTGTCGCTGTGGCGCACCGACAGCAGGGCCCGCCCTTCCTTCGGCACCGCCTTGCCGGCACCCAGATGGGCCTTGCCGAAGGCTTCGGCGAAGGTCTCGCCCACGCCCATCACCTCGCCGGTGGAGCGCATTTCCGGCCCCAGCAGCGGGTCTACGCCCGGGAACTTGTTGAACGGCAGCACCACTTCCTTGACCGAGTAGTAAGGCGGGATAATTTCCCTGGTCACGCCTTGCTCGGCCAGGGACTTGCCGGCCATCACCCGGGCTGCCACCTTGGCCAGGGCCACGCCGGTAGCCTTGGATACGAAGGGCACGGTACGGGCGGCGCGCGGGTTCACCTCGATGAGATAGATGTCGTTACCCTTGACCGCGAACTGTACGTTCATCAGGCCGACCACGCCCAGCTCCAGGGCCAGCTTGCGCACCTGCTCGCGCATCTCGTCCTGGATGGCCTTGCTCAGGGTGTAAGGCGGCAGGGAGCAACCGGAGTCGCCGGAATGCACACCGGCCTGCTCGATGTGCTCCATGATACCGCCGATAACCACGTCCTTGCCGTCGCAGATGGCGTCGATGTCCACCTCGGTGGCGTCGTCCAGGAAGCGATCCAGCAGCACCGGCGACTCGTTGGACACGCTTACCGCTTCATTGAAGTAACGGCGCAGATCCTGCTCGTCGTAGACGATTTCCATGGCGCGGCCACCCAATACGTAGGAGGGGCGCACTACCAGCGGGTAGCCGATACGTTCGGCAATGGCTACTGCCTGTTCCATCGCGGTCACGGTGCCGTTTTCCGGTTGCTTGAGACCGAGACGCTCTACCGCCTGCTGGAACCGTTCGCGGTCCTCGGCACGGTCGATGGCATCCGGGCTGGTACCGATAATGGGCACTCCGGCCGCTTCCAGGGCCCGGGCCAGTTTCAGCGGGGTCTGGCCGCCGTACTGGACGATGACGCCCTTGGGTTGTTCGACCCGCACAATTTCCAGCACGTCTTCCAGGGTCACCGGCTCGAAGTACAGGCGGTCGGAAGTGTCGTAGTCGGTGGACACGGTTTCGGGGTTACAGTTGACCATGATGGTCTCGAAACCGTCCTCACGCAAGGCGAGCGAGGCATGCACACAACAATAGTCGAACTCGATACCCTGGCCGATGCGGTTGGGACCACCACCCAGAACGATGATCTTGTCCTTGTCGGTGGGGTTGGCCTCACACTCCTCGTCGTAGCTGGAGTACATGTAGGCGGTGTTGGTAGCAAACTCGGCGGCACAGGTATCCACCCGCTTGTACACCGGGAAGATCTCGTGGCGGTGACGCAGTTTACGCACCTCGCCTTCGGCCACGCCCAGCAGCTTGCCGAGGCGCGCATCGGCAAAGCCCTTGCGCTTGAGCGCGCGCAGCAACTCGGGAGTCAGCCCGGCCATGCCCGCTTCTTTTACCTGCTCTTCCAGCTTGACCAGCTCTTCGATCTGCACCAGGAACCAGCGGTCCACGTTGGTGAGCTTGAACACGCCGTCCACGCTCATGCCGGCGCGGAAGGCATCGGCGATGTACCAAATCCGTTCGGCGCCGGGCTCCTGCAACTCGTGACGGATGCGTGCCAGGCTCTCGGGATCGTTCAGATCGACGATGGGATCGAAACCGTGCATGCCGGTTTCCAGGCCGCGCAGGGCCTTCTGTACCGACTCCTGGAAGTTGCGACCGATGGCCATCACCTCGCCCACCGATTTCATCTGGGTGGTCAGACGATCGTTGGCGCCAGCAAATTTTTCGAAGTTGAAGCGCGGCACCTTGGTGACCACGTAGTCGATGGCCGGCTCGAACGAGGCCGGGGTCAAACCGCCGGTGATGTCGTTCTGCAGTTCGTCCAGGGTGTAACCGATGGCCAGCTTGGCCGCGACCTTGGCGATGGGGAAGCCGGTCGCCTTGGAGGCCAGGGCGGAAGAACGGGACACCCGCGGGTTCATCTCGATGATGACCATGCGACCGGTCTTGGGATCTATCCCGAACTGGACGTTGGAACCGCCGGTTTCCACCCCGATTTCGCGCAGCACCGCCATGGAGGCGTTGCGCATCAGCTGGTATTCCTTGTCGGTCAGGGTCTGGGCCGGCGCAACGGTAATGGAGTCACCGGTGTGCACCCCCATGGCGTCGAAATTTTCGATGGCGCAGACGATGATGCAGTTGTCGTTGCGATCCCGCACCACTTCCATCTCGTACTCTTTCCAGCCAATCAGGGATTCGTCGATCAGCAGTTCGCTGGTGGGTGACAGATCCAGACCGCGGGTACAGATTTCCTCGAATTCTTCCCGGTTGTAGGCGATGCCGCCGCCGGTGCCGCCCATGGTAAAGGAGGGACGGATGATGCAGGGGAAACCCACTTCGTCCAGTACCCCGTAGGCTTCGTCCATATTGTGGGCGATGCCGGCACGGGGACACTCCAGGCCGATGCTCTTCATCGCCCGATCGAAACGATAGCGGTCTTCCGCCTTGTCGATGGCGTCGGCGGTGGCGCCGATCATCTCCACGCCGAACTCGGCCAGCACCCCGTGCTTTTCCAGCTCCAGGGCGCAGTTGAGGGCGGTCTGGCCGCCCATGGTGGGCAGCACCGCATCGGGGCGCTCTTTTTCGATGATGCGACGCACCACCTCCCAGTGGATGGGCTCGATATAGGTGGCGTCGGCCATCTCCGGATCGGTCATGATGGTGGCCGGGTTGGAGTTGACCAGGATGACGCGGTAGCCTTCTTCCCGCAGGGCCTTGCAGGCCTGGGCGCCGGAGTAGTCGAATTCACAGGCCTGACCGATCACGATGGGTCCAGCGCCCAGGATCAGAATGCTCTGTATGTCTGTACGTTTTGGCATGACTCTTCCCTACTCCTAATTACGCGCGGTACTGCTTAATCAAATCGATAAAATGGTCGAACAGGTCGGCGGCTTCGTGCGGACCCGGGCTCGCTTCGGGGTGGCCCTGGAAGCTGAAGGCCGGCTTGTCGGTACGGTGAATCCCTTGCAGGGAGTCGTCGAACAGCGACTTGTGGGTCACCCGCACATGGGCCGGCAGGGTGGCTTCGTCCACCGCGAAGCCGTGGTTCTGGCTGGTGATCATCACCACGCCCTTGTCCAGATCCTTGACCGGGTGGTTGGCGCCGTGGTGGCCGAACTTCATCTTGATGGTCCGCGCGCCGCTGGCCAGGCCGAGCAACTGGTGGCCGAGGCAGATACCGAACACCGGCGTGTCGGTCTCGAGAAAGGTCTTGATGGCGCTGATGGCGTAGTCGCAGGGCTCGGGATCGCCGGGGCCATTGGACAGGAAGATGCCGTCCGGATTCATCGCCAGCACCTCGGCGGCCGGGGTTTGGGCCGGCACCACGGTCAGACGGCAGCCGCGATCGACCAGCATGCGCAGGATATTGCGCTTGACGCCGTAGTCGTAGGCCACCACATGGTAGGGCAGCTCGCTCTCGGTCGGCTGGCGGTGACCTTCGCCCAGAGCCCAACTGCCCTCACGCCAGGGGTAGGCTTCGCGGGTGGTCACTTCCTTGGCCAGATCCATGCCTTTCAGGCCGGGGAAGGCACGAGCTTCGGCCAGGGCCTTGGCTTCATCCAGATCCTTGCCGGCCAGGATGCAACCGGCCTGGGCGCCTTTCTCGCGCAGGAGTCGGGTCAGCTTGCGGGTATCGATATCGGCAATACCCACTATGTTATGGGCTTTGAGGTAATCGGACAGCGAGCGCTGGTTGCGGAAGTTAGAGGCGATGATGGGGAGATCGCGAATGATCAGGCCCTGGGCATGGACTTGATCGGACTCTTCGTCTTCAGCATTAGTGCCGGTATTGCCTATATGAGGATAAGTAAGCGTAACGATCTGACGGGAATAGGACGGGTCGGTGAGGATTTCCTGGTATCCCGTCATCGACGTATTGAATACCACTTCACCGACGGAACAACCGTCGGCACCGATGGCTGTACCGCGGAAGACCGAACCGTCTTCCAATACGAGCAGCGCTGAGTGAGTCAAGACAACCTCCAAGTTAATTCTTATAAATCAACAATTTACCTGGCTGTCCCGAGCTGCAGACAAAAAAATTTTACTGCATCTCGGCTAATACTGGGCAAATTCTGCGTATTTTATATAAAAGCGGCGTTTTCGACAAACTTTTTTGACAATGTGACGCCCGGCCGCTCAAGAGCGGCATCAATCTGAATATAAAACCGAAAAAATACCATAAAAAATCACAACCAACGCAACAGCAATGCAAAATATGGCACTGCTTCAATTTATTCAGCAACACCCGAGTGAATCACAAAATTGTTAAATTAAGCTTTATATAACAAAAGCATATGAAACTTCATATAAAAACAATCTTATCCATAAAGGTCCCCGCAGCCCGTTTGGAATGTCTCCACCCGGGCCGCTGAGCTGCATAAAAGCAGATCACTTCAAATTCAGCACATCCTGCATGTCGTACAGTCCCGGCGGCTGTTGGAAAATCCAGGCTGCGGCCCGTACGGCGCCGTTGGCAAAAGTCAGGCGGTTGGATGCCTTATGGGTGATTTCCACCCGTTCGCCGATATCCACGAACATGGCGGTATGTTCACCCACAATGTCGCCGGCCCGCACGGTGGCAAAGCCGATGGTGCTGCGATCCCGCTCGCCGGTGATGCCTTCGCGACCATAAACGGCACACTCGTTAAGGTCACGCCCCAGGGTATCGGCAATGACCTCACCCATGCTGAGCGCCGTCCCTGACGGTGCATCCACCTTGAAACGGTGATGGGCTTCAACGATTTCGATGTCGGTATAATCGCCCATCACCCGGGCCGCCTGCTCCAGCAGCTTGAACACCAGGTTGACACCGACACTGTAGTTGGACGCCATGACCATGGCGGTGTCGGCTGCGGCGGTGTGGATCTCGGCTTTTTGCGCCTCGTCGAAACCGGTGGTACCGATCACCAGTCGCTTGCCGTGGGACCTGGCCAGGGCCATGTTGGCCAGGGTGGCTTCCGGTCGGGTGAAGTCGATGATGACGTCGACCTGGTCGATCACCGCCGCCAGATCGGCGGTCACCACCACCCCGAGCCGTCCCACATTGGCCAGCTCGCCCGCATCCACGCCCAGTACACTGGAACCGGCATGCTCGATGGCGGCGGTCAGGGTGACGCCCTCGGAATGGGTTACGGACTCCACCAGTACCTTGCCCATGCGTCCATTACAGCCGGAGACGGCGATGCGAACCGGATTTGTCATGCTGCTCTTTCCTTATATGTACGATTACCAAGAATAGACACGAAGTGTGCCAGATAAGCGCAAGCTTGCAAATTTTCATGACGCAAACAATGGGCATAAAAAAACCGGCGGCTGCCGGTTTTTTCAGATTCAGGCGATGTCGAGCAGCTCGACTTCGAACACCAGGGTCGAGCAGGGTGGGATGGAACCAGCGCCTTGCTCACCGTAGGCCAGGTGATGGGGTACATAGAGCTTCCACTTGGAGCCGACCGGCATCAGTTGCAGGGCTTCCACCCAGCCTTTAATCACGCCGTTGACCGGGAACTGGGCCGGTTCGCCGCGCAATACGGAGCTGTCGAATACGGAACCATCGATAAAAGTGCCGTGGTAGTGCACACGGACGGTATCGGTAGCGGCAGGCTTGGCACCATCACCCTGAGCCAGTACTTCGTACTGCAGGCCGGACTCGGTTTGTTCCACTTCGGCACGCTCACCATTGGCGGCAAAGAAGGCCGCTTCTTCTTCCTTGGCCTGGCTGGATTGGGCCGATTGCTGTTCCTGCATCCGTTGGGTAATCACCTGGAAGGCACCATTGATATCCTCGCGGGAAACGGCGAAATCAACTCCATTGAGGGCGTCGGCCAGACCCTGTTGAACGGCGGACACTTCCAGCCCTTCGAATGATTGCTGGGCCAGTTGGTCACCGATTTGACGGCCGATACCGTAGCTGGCCTGCTGCTCTACTGTCTCATATGACGACATGACATTCCCTCTGTTTGGGTACAAAAAAGTCATGCTAACAAAATAAGCCGGTCAGCTAAATGGCAAGGTTGCGTGCCTGGCCAATAATGCAGCGCCGCGCACCCCGCCGCTGCCGCCGAACAATGGCGCCACCACCGGAGCCGGTTTGACGCCGGTCATCAGCCAGGCCGGCAAACGGATACCAAGTTCCTGGTAAAGCCAGGCGTATTCACTCAGGCCACCGCCGAGCACCACAACGTCCGGATCGAGCTGGGTCATCAGGGCCCCCAGGCCGGCGGCAAGAATATCCAAGTAAAGGAAAACGCAGCGCCGAGCCGCCGTGTCCCCCTGCCGCCAGGCTTCAATCACCGCTTTGCCGGGCAACACTCGCCCGCTGCAGTGGGCATAGAGCCGGCTCAGACCGGTACCGGAAACATAGGTTTCAAGACAGCCCTGCAAGCCGCAACCACAGTCGAACAGTGGCAACTCGGGGTAACGTTTAAGCAGACCGGCCGGAATGCCACCATGGCCGAACTCGCCGCTGCCGCCGCGACGGCTGTTGACCAGCCGCCCCTGATGGATAAGAGCTCCTCCCACCCCGGTCCCCAGAGTCAGGCCCAGGGCCAGATCGGCGCCAGCCGTCGCCCCCTGATGATACTCGGACAACACAAAGCAGTTGGCGTCGTTGTCCGCATGAACCGGACGCCCTAGCTGTAGCTGCAGATCCCCGCCCAGATCGCGCCCGTGGATCACCGGCACATTGGGTGCCAGCAGGAGACCTTCCCCATCGAGGATGCCGGGAAACCCGACACCGACGCTGCCCAGCCCCCGCCAGCGGCGATCCGCCGTTAGCACCAAGGAGCTCAGCAACTGAAGAAACGCCGGGTAGTCATGCTGAGGAGTGGTGTGAAGGGAACGCTCCCGTTCATTCAGAGCCTCGTCGAAAACGGCGAAAGCGACTTTGCTTCCGCCGATATCAAAGCCGTAGTACATCCTGGGTCCTAGCGACGACAGGCCGGGGTCTTGCCCTGGGCCCTGGCCTGCTGGTACAGGGCCAGGGCATTGGGCATGGCTGCATTCAACTCCTGCGTCCGGCTGCCGTGGGAAGGGTGGGTAGAGAGCAGCTCCGGCGGTTGCTGGCCGGAGGATGCGGCCGACATATTGCGCCAAAGCGCTATGGACTCTTCCGGATTAAAACCGGCTCGGGCCATCAGTTCCAGTCCCAATCGATCGGCTTCACTTTCCTGCTCCCGGCCATAAGGCAGCAGGTAACCCACCTGCACCCCCAGCCCCAGGGCCGCCATGGCCGGCTGGCGCAGACCAGACTGACCCAGGGCCATGTCAGCGGCGCTCAGCCCAAGGTTGCTGAGCTGGGTACGGGATACTCGTTCGTTACTGTGCCTGGCCAGGACATGGGCGATTTCGTGGCCGACCACGGCCGCGACCTGGTCCTGGTTCTTGGCCACCTTGAGCAGGCCGCTGTAGACCCCGATCTTGCCGCCGGGCAAGGCAAAGGCATTGACCTGGGGTGAGTCAAAGACCACTACTTCCCACTGGCTCTGCCCGAAACCGGCGGGGATCTCGGCCACCAGTCGGTTGCTGATACACTGGAGGTAGCCGGTATCCGCCCTGTTGCTGCTGATTTTTTCCTGCTCCTTGATCTGGGTAAAGGAGGCCTCTCCGAGCTGTTGCATTTCCGTTTCGGAAAACAGCAATACCTGGCTGCGCCCGGTAGGTGACTGAGCACAACCAAGCAAGAGTCCAAAAAAGGTGAGTATAAGAATTGGACGCACAACAATAACCTCATCAGCAAACAATGAACTATGCCTGTTCTTTTAGCATAAAGCAGGTGAATAAGGCAGCCTGCTTGTATACATGGCTATTCAGGCATCGTGCTCAGGGCTGACCTGACCCGCACTCTCCAGCGTCTTGTCCGAGAGCAGCCACAGGGTGAACTTGTGCAGCTCCGGATGCTGGGCCAGAGCCACCAGAAAAGCCCCCCCCACTTCCCGATAGCCCAGCTCGTAATTTTTCAGGGTGGTGGGAGGCACCTGGAGCAGCTCAGCAAACTTGGGGCGGCTGAGCCCCATTGCTTCGCGGATTTGCCGGATTTTCTTTCCGACCAAACTGGTGTCAGGGTTCATAACCTTGCTACTCCTATCCTATCGAAAAATCCCGATAACAACCGGTACAACATGTATATTAGTTTAACACCAGTGAAGAGACTCGTTATGAACTGGTCAATCTTTGACAAAAATAAATCAAGAATAGACTCAAGCAAGGCCACTCAAGGTGGCGTTATGCGCATTCGAAATGCAAAAGCTGCGACAAATTTAGCCCGCCCCCCCACCCTCCAGCTTGTGAGACGGGTCAAAAACCGCTACTCTTGGTGTCGTGCGGGTACGCTGATTGGGATATTGGAGTCCACACCGGACAGTCCCAAAAAAACTAAAATATCAAAGGACTTCCCGCACTGCACTGGCTGAACAGGCCGGTGGAACATTTATTTCGGCACCGCCGAGTTCTCATAAAATGAGGAAGACAAAATGAAAAAGACAGTGGCTCCTTCTCTGATCGCAATTGCCTTGGCAACTGCTGGTGTTTCTGCTGGCGTGCAGGCCAACGACTGGTACCTGGGCGCCGGCGCTGGTTACGCTCACTACGAAGATCTCAAGCGCGATGTTCCGGGTGCCAGCAACGACCGTGAAGCCATCAGCGTCTTCACCGGTTACAACTTCAATCAGTATTTCGGTGCCGAGTTTGGCTTCAACCACTTCAGTGGTACCGTTGATACTCAGGCCCTGAACCTGTCCGCCATCGGCCGCCTGCCCCTGGGCAACCAGTTCTCCGTATTCGGCGAGCTGGGTGCTCTGGGTTGGGATTCCGACCGTGGCGAGGGCAAACGAGGTGTTTCTCCCCTGGCCGGTCTGGGTGCAACCTACCGAGCTTCCGATCTGGTTGATGTGCAGCTGCGCTACCGCCGCATCGAAGATATGGGCCGCGTTGCCCAGAACGGTTTCGAAACCGACGTCAACAACGTAATGCTGGAACTGGTACTGCACCCGAACCGCGGCACTCCCGCCCCGGCCCCGGTTGCTCCCGTAGCTCCCCAGCCTGCTCCTGAAGTCACCTACGAAACCCGTACCGTGACCGCCGACGGCTCCATCTACTTCGCCTTCGACAAGTCGGATTTGTCCGCCGAATCTCGTGCGACCCTGGACGAAGTAGCCCGTTTTGCCCAGCAAAACCCCGACTACCAGGTTGAACTGGCCGGTTATGCCGACCGTCTGGGTACCGCCGAATACAACCGCCGCCTGTCCGAGCGCCGTGCCATGGCTGCCAAGGACTACCTGGTTCAGCGTGGTGTCGCTGCCCAGAACATCCAGACCGCCTGGTACGGCAGCGAGCTGGCCGAAGGCGTGACCGATGCCGAGCGTCAGCGCGACCGCCGCGTGGATGCCAAGGCCCAGGCCACCATCCAGGTAGAAATCATCGAATAACATCGTTATTCGACGGTGTCCAAAACGGCTCTGCGGAGCCGTTTTTTATTTTTCGCATTCCAACGACCGTGGCATACTGGAACTCTTTGACTTGCGGGTCCATTACCATGCCTTGCTACTGCGACAATCCACAGCCTTTCAGCCTCTGCTGCGAGCCCCTGCTGCAAGGCGAGCCTGCATCGACACCGCTGGCCCTGATGCGCTCCCGCTACAGCGCTTACCGGCTGGGCCTGGGGGACTATCTGGTACAGAGCTGGCACCCGGATACCCTGGGCACCCTGGATGCCGAGACGCTTCGTCGCTCCGGGCTGGATACCGAATGGCTGGGACTCACCATCGTCTTTGCCCGGGGCACCCCGGACGATGAGGAAGGCGAGGTCGAGTTCAAAGTACGCTACCGGGAAAACGGGCGGGTGGTGGTGCTGCACGAACGCTCCCGTTTCCTGCGCCATCAGAACCGCTGGGTCTATCACTCGGGTCAGTTCAATCCGGCCAAGATAAGTGCCAATCAGCCCTGCCCCTGCGGTGGCAGCAAAAAATACAAGCAGTGCTGTGCCCGGCACTGATTCGACCGACTTTTTAAACCTGAATAGAAACATTATAATGGAACGAAAAATACTGCTGACCCATTGTCCCGATGCCAAGGGGCTGATCTCCAAGATCACCAATATCTGCTACAAGCACCAGCTCAATATCATCCGCAACGATGAATTCGTGGACTACGACAACGGCCATTTCTTTATGCGCACCGAGCTGGAAGGGATCTTCAACGATCACACCCTGCACGCCGATCTGGACGATGCCCTGCCCCAGGGCAGCCAGCGTCGTCTGGTCCCGGCCGGCAGCAAACGGGTCGTGATCCTGGTCACCAAGGAAGCCCATTGCCTGGGTGATATCCTGATGAAGCGCTACGCCGGTGCCATGAACATCGACATCGCCGCCGTGGTAGGCAACTACGACACCCTGGCCAGCCTGACCGAAAAATTCGATATTCCCTATCATACCGTCTCCCATGAAGGGCTGAACCGGGCCGAACACGAGCAGCGGCTTGCGGACATCATCGACCGCTACCAGCCGGAGTATGTGGTGCTGGCCAAATACATGCGCATCCTGAGCCCCGAGTTCGTGGCCCGCTACCGCCAGCGCATTATCAACATCCACCACTCCTTCCTGCCCGCCTTCGTCGGCGCCAGTCCCTATCGCCAGGCCTATGAGCGCGGCGTGAAGATGATCGGCGCCACCGCCCACTTCGTCACCGACGATCTGGACGAAGGCCCCATCATCGAGCAGGACGTCACCCACGTGAACCATACCTTCTCCGCCCAGGACATGGCCAAGGCCGGCCGGGACGTGGAAAAATCGGTACTGAGCCGGGCGCTCAACCTGGTGCTGGAGGAAAAGGTCTTCGTCTACGGCAACAAGACGGTGGTGTTCAAGTAACAGGCCCTTCGGGCAACGTTAAGCCATAAGCTGTAAGCCGGACTTTTAGTCACAAGTCCGGCCGTCTGATTTAACACAGGGAAGAGG
Organism: Zobellella sp. DQSA1; assembly: GCF_041950555.1. Lineage (GTDB taxonomy): Bacteria > Pseudomonadota > Gammaproteobacteria > Enterobacterales > Aeromonadaceae > Oceanimonas. Next base: position 1,331,982 of record NZ_CP169531.1, on the reverse strand, counting down.
CAACAGCGCCACCTCCGCCGGCACGCCGCTAGTACGTCCATGTAGGCTCGCACATGCCGAATGTCGCGGGAACCGCTTCGCGATGCTGGCGGCGGTGCAAGGCGTGCCGGAGGAGTAGTGTCCTTTGGCCGACGTTTGGTGCCTTATCATCAACAAACACTTCTGACCAAGGGACAGGCCTAAAGCTGCTATTTGTGGCTCTTCTTAAAGGCCGCCTTCTGCTCGGGCGTGGCCTCTTGCTGGTATTTCGCCTTCCATTCCTCGTAGGGCATGCCGTACACCCGCTCCCGGGCCTGATCGTAGTCCATCTCCAGCCCGCGCTCTTCGGCGGCGGCCAGGTACCACTTGCTCAGGCAGTTGCGACAGAAACCGGCCAGGTTCATCAGATCGATGTTTTGCACATCCTTGCGCTTGTCCAGGTGCGCCAGCAGGGCGCGGAAGGCGGCGGCTTCCAGCTCGATTTGGGTTTGCTTGTCCATTCTCTTCTCCATTGGGGTCGGTTAGTGCCATTATAACGGCATCACCTCGCAACGACACAGGCAAGTCCATGAACCGCAGCCACTTCTTCGCCCATATGGCACGCATGAAACTGATCCAGCGCTGGCCGCTGATGCGTAACGTCGAGCCGGAGAACGTCGCCGAGCACAGCCTGCAGGTGGCCATGGTGGCCCACGCCCTGGCGGTGATCCGCAACACTTGCTTCAACGGCAAGTTGGATCCGGCCCAGGCGGCCATGCGCGCCCTCTTCCACGATGCCAGTGAGGTACTGACCGGTGACCTGCCCACTCCGGTGAAGTATTTCAACGAGGATATCGCCCGGGCCTACAAGGACATCGAGAAGAACGCCGAAGCCACTCTGCTGAAGATGCTCCCCGCCGAACTGCAGGCCGCCTACAGGCCCCTGCTCAGCAGCCCGCCGGACGACGACTACGGCCAGTTGGTCAAGGCAGCGGATGTCCTCTGTGCCCTGCTCAAGTGCGAGGAGGAGCTCACCGCCGGCAATCGTGAATTCGCCCCGGCCAGGAAACGGCTCACCGCCATGCTGGAGCAGCGGATGAACGAGGAGATCCGCTATTTTCTCGAGGTTTTCGTACCCAGCTTTTCCCTGTCCCTGGACGAGATCTCGGCGCCGGAGTTCTAAGATCTCCCTACCCCTTGCGCTCTATCCAGAGGATAACCTCACCGACCCTGAAGCCCCACTTGCTCATCTCGGCCCGGTTGATCAGCCGGTCTTCATCGAGCAGGTACATCCAGTCGTTAAAGTCGAGGTGCCATACCCGGCCATCCACCGGCACCGCCAGAGTATAGCGCCAGTTGAGGGCGAAGCCCCGGGTTTGGCCAGCGCCGGGCCGGACCACGTCGGCGGCAGTGCCGCCATAACGACCGCCAGGCCCCTTCTCCAGATACCAGATCCGACGCTGGGTTTCACCATCGTCATAAACGAAGTCCTCCTCCAGTACGCCCTCGTTGCCGTCCCAGCGACCAATCATATCCACCTTGAAGCGGCGCAGTACCTTGCCCGACCTATCCTGCACCATGCCGTAGGCGACCAGTTCCCCCTCGAAGAAGCGCTCCAGCTCGAAGGCCGGTGTGGTCTCGCCGTAATCGTCGATGGTGCTGCCACAGGACATCAGCAGCAGGCTCACCGCCACTATCAGTAGCTTCATTTCAATTCCCTTTTAGCTGGCGGGTCAGGGCCGGATCCCGGCTGTCCGGCGACAACCAGATGGCCAGGAAAGCAGGGGCGAATTCCGGATCAACTATTTCCCCCAGCAGCTGCCAGTTGAAATAGAAGCGGCTGACGCCATCTTTATCTGCCCGCAGCACCAGTTCGTCCCGCTTGCGTACCGAGGGCCAGAGCCGGCTCAGTTGCTGCTGCCACTCGGGCTTCCAGTCCACCCCCAGCCGGCGCCACTCCTCGACGGTTGCATTCAACAGGTCTTCCTGCCTGATGTCCCGCTGGTAGTGCAAGGCCAGGGCCTGGGGAAAATCACCGGGCCGGTAGCGACCGTCGCCGCTGTAAAAGCGGGCCTGATAAAGATCCCAGAACAGCCAGCGCATCTTGCCTTCCCCCACCAGGGTCAGGTCCGAGAGCGGGCTGGCCCAGACGGGCACAGCCAGAAACAAGAGTATCGGCAGCCATTTTTTCATCGTTATTCCCTCCTTAAACGCTGATCCAGCCGCACCAGCAGCGGCAGCAGGGCCGCCCAGACCAGCACCAGAATGGCGGAGCTGGCCCAGAAGCCGAGCGGCAGCTGTACCGCGCCCAGCCTCCAGCCGGCGAGGTAGGATGAAGCCCCGGCCAGGGCACCGGTGAGCGCCAGCAGCCAGGGGGAAAAACGACGCAGCCAGACCAGGCTGTGCCCCAGGGTCAGCACGAATCCCGCCCACAGCATCATGAGCCACCAGGGCGGATGTTCGAAAGCGAAGACCCCGGACCACACCAGACCGCCATCGACGGCCAGTCCCAGCAGCGCCAGCGAGAGCACCCGGCTATCGGCCCGACGACTGGGCGTGAATAAAAAATGCATTGCCAGCAGCAAGACGGTCAGCACCAGCCAACGGTTCTGTCCGGCCACCGCCAGCAGCCAAAAGCCCTCGAAGGCTAGCAGTTGAATCCATTGCCATCTGGACATGCCCGTGCTCCCGGTTTGGCCGCCTCGAAATGCACCAGGCCGATACTTCCCTCGCGGAAGCCGCCCTCGCAATAGGCGAAATAGAAAGCCCAGAGACGATGGAAATCCTGGCCATAGCCCAGTGCCTTCAGCCGCGCTTCCGCCTGGCGGAAACGCTCGGCCCAGATTTTCAGGGTCTCGGCATAATGCAGGCCGTAATCATGTAGTCGGGTCAGGCTCATGTCAGTCTGCTCCCTCAGGTGCCGGTACATCTCGCTGACCGAGGGCAGGCAGCCTCCGGGGAAGATATAGCGCTGAATGAAATCCACTCCCTTGCGGTACTGGTCGTAACGCCGATCGGTAATGGTGATGGCCTGGATCAGCATTCGGCCATCGGACTTGAGCAAGCGATCCAAAGTGCGGAAGTAGGTGGGCAGGTACCGATGTCCCACCGCCTCTATCATCTCCACCGAAACCAGCTTGTCATACCGGCCCCGGAGATCCCGGTAATCGTCAAGTAACAGCGTCACCCTGTCCTCCAGCCCTTCCCGCGCCACTCGTGCCCGGGCATGCTCGAACTGGGCCCGGGACAAGGTGGTGCTGGTCACCCGGCAGCCGTAAAATTTTGCGGCAAAGCAGGCCAGGCCGCCCCAGCCGGTACCAATCTCCAGCAGGTGATCGGACGCCTTGAGTTCCAGCCGATCGCAGATAAGCCGCAGCTTGTGCTCCTGGGCCTGCTCCAGGGTGGCGCCGGGACCGGGAAATACCGCCGAGGAGTACTGCATCAGGGGATCCAGAAACAGCTCGTACATCTCGTTGCCCAGATCATAATGGGCGGCGATATTGGCCCGGCTGCCGGCCCGGGAGTTGCGATTGCGCCGGTGCCGGATCTTGTGCCAGGGGGTAGTCAACCAGCCCAGGCGCCGTTCCAGTCCGTCGAGCACCTGCAGATTGCGGGCAAAGAGGCGTACCAAGGCAGTAAGATCCGGGCTGTGCCAGCCTCCTTCCACCCAGGATTCCGCCGCGCCTATGCTGCCGCCCGTCATCAGCCTGCGATAGAAGCGGGGATCGAGCACGCGGATGCAGGCCTGCAGTTCGCCGCCCCGGTCACCGAATTCGAACCGGTCCTCGCCGTCCAGCACGGTCAGGCCGCCCCCCTTCAGGCCGGACAGCAGGGAAAACGCCAGGCGACGTGCCCAACGCTCCAGCCGGCGGGGTTCTGACATCATCAAGGTCGTTTCCATAAGGCTTCCTTCAGGGATGTGGATGATAAGGAACACGCTTCATAAACAAGCGCAGCGCCTGCCAGTAGATGCCGCGCAGGATGGTCAGCGTCATCATTGGCCATTGCAGCAGCGCCGCCTTCAGGGCCGTGGCGCCGAAGCTTTGTCGGTGCAGGGCGATGGTGGCATCGAACAACAAGGCCGGCTCCCGGTTCTCGATATGGATCAGTACCCGCCGCCCGGGTGGTTGGATGCACCAGTGATATTTCATCCCCATGCCCATAAAGGGAGAAACGTGGAACACCTTGTCGCTGGGCTGGGGCCGGGCCAGATCCACCAGATAACAATGGCGCTCCCTCCAGGGGGTGTTGTGCACTTCCGCCAGCAGGTAACGGACCCGCTCCCCCTGGTAACAGAAGAAGAAGTTGACCGGGCTGAAATAGAGCCCGAAGCAGCGCACCTGGCCGAGCATCACCACCCGATCGAGTCCGAGGGTATCACCGCCCAGGCCGGCCACCTCCGTCAGTACCGCCGTTTTCAGCGGCACGGCAGGATCGCCCAGGTAGTCCCGGCGGCGAAAGCTCAAGGGGGCAAAACGTTCGCAGCCAAACAGCCGGCTCTCCCGGCCGAGCCGTTCCAGCTCGTCCAGATCCAGGGCCAGCATGTACAGCCCATAGCTGAAGCGATGCTCCTGGGGACGGTAGCGGCGATGGCGCACCTGGCCGGTGTAGATGGCGCTGTTCAGGCTCATAGGCCCACCCCGAAACGCCCACAGACATCCAGCGCGCTGCGCACCCCGTCTTCATGGAAGCCGTTGTACCAGTAGGCACCGCAGAAGTGGGTACGGTTGATGCCGCAGATTGCTTCCCGCCGCCCCTGGGCCCGGATGGCCTCCCGGTTATAGACCGGGTGGGCATAGGTGAAACGCCGCAGGATACGGGAAGGATCGATATCCCGGCTGCGGTTCAGGGTCACGCACAGGGTCTCGGACGCCTGCAGCCCCTGCAGAATGTTCATGTTGTAGGTGACCGAGGGCAGCGCCTCCTCGCTGCCGTCCAGCCAGTAGTTCCAGCTGGCCCAGGCCCTGGGCTCCCGGGGCAGCAGCCGGCGGTCGGTATGCAATACCACCTCGTTGTCCCGATATGGCAGGCCGCCCAGCACCTGCCGTTCGGCCTCGGTGGCGTCGGTCAGCAGCCGCAGGGACTGATCCGCATGGCAGGCGAGAATCACCTCGTCGAATACCTCCTTCCCGGCCCGGCTTTGGATGTGTACCCCGTCCGCCTCCCGCCTTATGCCGGATACCGGGGTGTTGAGCCGGATGTCCTCGAGCGAGGCAGTCAGCGCCGGGATATAGCTGCGCGAGCCGCCTTCGATTACGTACCACTGGGGCCGGTCCACCAGGTTGAGCAGGCCATGGTGGTTGAAGAAACGCAGGAAAAAGGCCAGGGGGAAATCCCGGCTGTCGGCCAGGGAAGAAGACCAGATGGCCGCGACCATGGGCAGTATGTAATGACCGGCGAAGAAGCCGGAAAAGCCGTGTTCCTGCAGGAAGGAACCCAGGGTATCGCTGTCGTCCAGGGGGACGGACTTCAGCACCTGCTTGCACAGCAGGTTGAAGCGTACTATCTCGGCCAGGAAGCCATAGAAACGCGGGCTCAGCAGGTTGCGTCGCTGGGCGAACATGGACCCCAGGGTATGGCCGTTGTATTCCAGCCCGGTGCGGACCTGATGTACGCTGAAGCTCATCTCGGTGGCCCTGGCCTGCACTCCGATGCGGGACAGCAGCCGTTGAAAGTGGGGATAGGTCCTGTCGTTGAACACGATAAAGCCGGTGTCCACCGCATGGTGGTGACCGCCCAGTTCCACATCCACGGTGGCGGTGTGACCGCCCAGATAGTCATTGGCCTCGAACAGGGTAATGTCGTGATTTTGGCTCAGCAGCCAGGCGCAGGTCAGGCCGGAGATGCCACTGCCGATGACGGCAATATTGCTCATGTTGTGCTCCTCGGGGTTCGGCGGGTCAGCCACAGCCAAAGCCCGCGGGGCAGCCAGGACAGCAGACGCAGGGCCAGCACAAAGCCAAAGGGAAAGCCGATCTCGGCCCGACCCCGTGACAAGCCCCTGCGGATGGCATGGCTGGCCTGTTGTACGCTGATGCGGCCGGGCATGGGAAAATCGTTCTTGCGGGTCAGCGGTGTGTCGACGAAACCGGGGCGAACAAGGCTCACCCCTATCCGCCGGTGGGACAGGTCCAGGGCCAGGCTGCGAGCCAGGTAATCCAGCCCCGCCTTGGAAGCACCATAGGCCTCGGCCCGGGGAAGGGGCAGCCAGGTAACCGAGGAGCCGACCAGGGCCAGCCTTCCGCCCCTCTTTATCCGCGCCAGCAAGGGCGCCATGCAGTTGGCGGTGCCGATGAGATTGGTGCGGATCACCCGCTCGAACAGGGCGGCGTCGAAATGCAGGGCATCGTCGATGTACTCGCAGCTGCCGGCATTGAGAATAACCAGATCCAGCTCGGCCTGAGCACCCAGCACCCGGACCGTCTGCTCCCGGTTTTCCATGTCGAACAGGCACAGCTCGGCCTCGACGCCTTCCAGCGCCTGCTCCAGCCTGCTCCGATCCCGGCCGCAGGCCACCACCCGCCAGCCGTCGGCGGCGTAATCCCGGGCCAGTTGCAGGCCGATGCCGGAACCGGCACCGGTAATAAGTACGCTTCTCATGAAGCCAGCCTCCGCTTGAGGGCACGGATAAGCGCACCCAGAAGCGGCAGCTGCTCGTAGAGCAGCTCGCCGAGATCGAAATAATCCCTGTGGTAGTACACCCGCTCATCGAAGCGCAGGTGGCTGACGCCGGGCACCAGCACCGGCTCGCCACCGTTCAGCCGGGGGTGGCTAAAGACCATTTGCCAGCGCACGAAAGCCTCCCCCTGCTGCTCCATCACCTGGGCGATGTCGAACCGGCACTGGCTGACATGGGCAAAGAGACCTTCGAAATAGGTCATTAGGGGCTCCAGGCCATGAAGATCGTGGGCCGGATCGCAGAAATGCACCTCTTCGGCGTAAACCTCGCGCAGTCCCTCGAGCTCACCCGGCCCCAGGTGCCGGTACAGCCGGCAGAAGGCGGACAGGGCCGGGCTCATACCGCCTCCCGGTCTTTGAGGGCGTCGAACATGGCGATGGCGTGTAGCCGGGCCCGGCCGTGATCCACCACGGGGAGCGGATAGTTATGAGTCGGGTTGTGCGTCGCCAGCCACTGGTGGGGGGCATGGATGGCGGCGGCGGGGACCTCGGCCAGTTCGGGCACCCAACGGCGGATAAAGTCGCCTTGCGCATCGAAACGCTCGCTCTGGGTGGTGGGGTTGAATACCCGGAAATAGGGCGCGGCGTCGGCTCCCGTCCCCGCCGCCCACTGCCAGCCGCCGTTGTTGGCGGCCAGCTCGCCGTCGATCAGACGGGACATGAACCAGGCCTCGCCCCGACGCCAGTCGATGTGCAGATCCTTGGTAAGGAAGCTGGCGACTATCATCCGCAGCCGGTTGTGCATCCAGCCGGTTTCATTCAGGCAGCGCATGGCGGCGTCGATGATGGGGTAGCCGGTTTGCCCCCGGCACCAGAGCGCGAACAACTGCTCGTCGTTGCCCCACTGCAGGGCCTCGGTTTCGGGCTTGAAGGCCCGGTGCATGGACAGTACGGGGAAAACCACCAGCAGGTGCCGGTAGAATTCGCGCCAGATAAGCTCATTCAGCCAGCTGAAGCCTCGCTCACCACGGCTCAGCGGCAAGGAACCCAGCTCGGCCTCGATGGCGGCCAGACACTGGTTGGGAGACAGCACCCCCAGCGCCAGGTAGGGCGACAGGCTGCTGGTGGCCTGCAGGGCCGGGTAGTCGCGCCGCTCGCCATAATGGCGCAGCTGCTCACGACAGAATTCCGCCAGCAACCTGGCCGCCTCGGTCTCTCCCGCCGGCCACGCCTTGCTGGAAACGAATTCGCCCCCGAGGTGGATGGCTGGCGGAGACAGCGGCTCTCCCTGGCGGTCGGGCGCCGGCAGCAGCCGGTAGCCGCTGCCGCGCAGCCGCCCCAGCCAGGACTTGGCAAAGGGGGTAAAGACCTTGTACATGTCGCCGCTACGAGTCGTCAGGCTGCCATGGTTGACCACGCAGTCACCGTTGAACACCCGGCAGGGGATGGCAAGCATTTGCTGCACCTTCTTGTCGCGCCGACGCTCGTTGATACCGATTTCCCGGTTGGCGTAGAGGGCATCGAACCCTCGACCGGCGGTCCACTCGGCCAGCAGGGCCGGCACCTCGGCAAAACTGCCGGTCTGCAACTGAGTCAGGGGGATGCCAAGCTCCGCCAGCCTATCGGCCAGGTGCTGCAGGTTGCGGCGCACAAAGTCCCGCTGGATGGGGGCGTTGCCGTGCCGGCGCCATTGCTCCGGACAGTCGATATAGACGGCTTCCACCCGGGCACCGCCCGCCGTCGCCTCGTGCAGGGCCGGGTTGTCGGCCAGCCGCAGATCAGTTCTGAACCAGACCAAATGACGCATCGTACTTCCTCGCAATTTCGCTCACGCTCACGGCAAAGGGCCGCTCGAGCCAGCCCCGTTGCCGATAAATCTCCCCCAGCTCGCCGACGAAAAAGCAGAGCTCGGGCAGCTGTGCCTGCGCCTCCCTGAACCAGCTCTGGGTCAGACCGGCTCCCAACACCACCACCAGGGCCTGGCTCTTCAGCCGCTCCATGGCCAGGGGCAGGGCCTGGGCATCGAGCACCCCCAGATCCAGGCTGCGGCATTCCAGCCCCTGCAGCTCGAACTGAACCAGGGCGCCGTACAGTTCACCCACCTGCCCGGCCCTGGCCAGGGCGATGCGGGGCCCTGTCTTGATGGTTAGCAGCTGGTGGCAGAGACGCAGCAACAGGGCCCGGCCACTTTGCTCGATAAGGCCGGCGTCCGGCCGCGCCTGGCCGGCCAGGGCCTGCAGCCAGGGATCGATCACCCGGCGCAACAACAGCTCCGCGGGATAGAGGCTGGTCAGCTCGAGCAGCTCGGCTTCCAGCCGGCCCAGGTTGAGCTCCTGGGCGGCGGCCAGCAGGCGGTCCCGGGCCTGCTCCCAGTTGGAGCCTTCTGCCACCGGGGCCGGATTGGCCAGCAACCCCTTGACCTGGCCGATACTGACGCCCTGTTCCAGCCAGTGCAGTATCTGGCGGATAAGGGAGATGTCCTCCTCGGAATAGAGCCGGTGGCCCTTGTCGGTCCGCGCCGGCTTGAGCAGACCGTAACGGCGCTGCCAGGCACGCAGGGTGACCGGATTGATACCGGTGAGACGGGACACTTCCCGGATCGGGTACTTGGGTTCAGATGCCATAACGCAGTCGCAATGCCTCCGGATAAGGGTTGAAATAGACCTGCTGGCGCAGATAGTCGTTGGGATGCTCCTCCAGGTAATGGCGCAGCAGGGTGATGGGGGCCAGCAGGGGCAGGATGCCTTCACGGTACTGATGGATAGTACGAGCCAGCGCCTGGCGCTGACGGGAACTGAGCTGCCCCTTGAAATACCCCTGCAGATGCTGCAGCACATTGGTGTGACCCCGGCGGCCGGCACGCCGGGCCAGGGTTTGCATCATGCCGGCGATGTAGGCCTCGGCTTTCTGCTCGACCCCGACGGAGAGATCCGACAGCAGCTGCCCCAAGGCCTGGTGGCTGTCCCTGTGGTGAGCCATCAGCAAGTACTTGTAGCGGCTGTGGAAGGTGATCAGGCGCGAGGGCGTAAGCCCCTTGTGCACCAGGCATTGCCAGTCGTGCAAGGCGTAGACCCGGGTCACGAAATTTTCCCGCAGCACGGGGTCGTTGAGCCGACCGTCCTCTTCCAGGGGCAACAGGGGCAAGGCGTGCATCAGCTCGGCGGCATAGATGCCGGTGCCTTCCTTGGCGTTCCCCTTGCCGCTGTCGTGGTAGACCCGCACCCGCTCCATGCCGCAACTGGGTGACTTGGCACAGAGGATGTAGCCGCTCAGCCCACCGAACCGGGCCGCCATGTCACGACCGCAGGCCCGCAGTCGCTCGGTCACGTCTTCTCCCCTGGCAGTCTGCGCCAACAGCATTCCCTCCCGGTTGATCAGGCGAATACTGGGCCTGGGGGTACCCAAGCCGATGGCGATTTCCGGGCAAAGAGGCACGAACTCGACGAAGCGGGCCAGTTGCTCGGTGCAGAAATCGGAACGCTTGTGTCCGCCGTCGAAGCGCACCAACTGCCCGATCAGGCACCCGCTGATGCCGATCCGGATCGCGCCGGGGTCAAACTTGTACATACACAGCTCTCTTGTACAACCATGCCTAATACCATAACGGTAGTTGTACAAAATGATCAAGGTTGTACAAGAAAAAATTCCGTACTGGACCGAAAACGTAAAAACCCGGGGCGAGCCCGGGTTTGTGGGAACAGTGGAATTAATAGGCGGGCTCAGTTCAGCTTCTGGCGGGTGATCTCGGCTTCGTCACGGAACTGCCGGCGCAGTTCGGATTTGCTCTTCGTAACCATCTCTCCGCCCTTGCCGATGGTCATGTGCTCGGGGTTGTCGTTGTGCATCGCCTGCCAGGCCAGCACCGCCTGCATGGTGGTTTCCTTCTGCTCGGGAGTGAGTACCGAGCCGTCGGGCCACTTGCCGAGCTCTACCGCCGTTTTCAGACGTTCGTAGACCTCCTTCGGCATGGCGGCAATGGCTTGCTGAAAAGATGACATGGGCATTTCTCCTCTGTTGGCGGCCTTCACTCTAGCACCCCAAATACAAAAGGGGCAGCCGATGGCCACCCCTGGTTTATCGATAGCACATACCGACGGCTTAAGCCGGCAGATCCATCAGTTCGATACCGGCCATCTTCTGCATCACCCGCACCACCTGGCAGCTGTAGCCGAATTCGTTGTCGTACCATACGTAGAGCACGGCACGCTCGTCTTCCACTATGGTCGCCAGGGAGTCGACGATGCCGGCAAAGCGGGAACCGACCATGTCGCTGGACACCAGTTCACTGCTGGTGCTGAAATCGATCTGGTTGTGCAGAGGCGAGTCCAGAGACACCTTGCGCAGGTAATCGTTCAGCTCCTCGACCGAGGTCGCCTTTTCCAGGTTCAGGTTCAGCACCGCCATGGAGACGTTAGGAGTCGGCACCCGGATGGCGTTGCCGGTCAGCTTACCTTTCAGCTCGGGCAACGCCTTGGCCACTGCCTTGGCGGCACCGGTGCTGGTCAGCACCATGTTCAGCGCTGCGCTGCGGCCACGACGATCGCCATTGTGATAGTTGTCGATCAGATTCTGATCGTTGGTGTAGGAGTGTACGGTTTCCACATGGCCATTCTTCACACCGTAGGTATCGTTCACCGCTTTCAGCACCGGAGTGATGGCATTGGTGGTGCAGGATGCGGCGGACATTATACGGTCTTCCGGCAAAATCATGCCGTCGTTGACCCCGAACACGATGTTCTTGATATCGCCCTTGCCCGGCGCGGTCAGCAACACCTTGGCCGCACCCTTGGCCTTGAGGTGCAGACCCAGGCCGGCCTCGTCGCGCCATTTGCCGGTGTTGTCCACCACCAGGGCGTCGTGAATGCCGTACCGGGTGTAGTCGATCTCTTCCGGGCTGTTGGCGTAGATCACCTGAATGTAGGTGCCATTGGCGATAATGGCATTATTCTCTTCGTCGACTTCGATGGAGCCATTGAAAGGGCCGTGCACGGAGTCACGACGCAGCAGGCTGGCACGTTTTTCCAGGTCGTCGCCGGAGCCGCGTACGACGATACCACGCAAACGCAAACCGTTATTGCTGCCGGCCCGCTCGATCAGCAACCGCGCCAACAGGCGACCGATACGGCCGAAGCCGTACAGCACCACGTCGGTAGGCTTGGCGTTATGCTCAGCCTCGATGGCCGGCGCCAGCTCTCTCCGCAGGAAGTCGGCCAGGCCGGATTCATCCTGGTGGTCCTTCCAGTAACGCACCGCCAGCTTGCCCAGATCAATGCTGGCCGGGGCCAGCTCCAGCTCGCTCAGCGCCTTCAGCACCGGATAACTCTGGGTAACGGGCAGCACATGGCCTTCGTGACGGCGCACCACACGGTGAGCCTTGAGAATGTCAATGGTAGAGGCGTTCAACAGGGGGCGGGCATAGACGCAGGTCTCAACACCCTGGTTGCGGTACAGTTTGCCGATCAGGGGCTGCATGGACTCTGCCAGTTCCTGGCTCTGTTGCCAGGCGGACAGGTAACTCTCGTGGGTCATCGACCAGATCCTTTTATTTCACGTAACCGTCATTAGTATTGGATTGCGGGCAAAAAACATGCCGCACCTACTTTATTTAGCACGCTCATTTTAGTGGATAGGGGATATGATTACCAGACCAAGGACAGGCCAAATAGGATTCATATGAATACAAAATTATCGCTAATCCTACTCGCCAGCACCATTTTCTTGGCAGGCTGTGAGCGGGATCGCATTAGGGCAATTTGTGACAATAATCCCCGGTTATGTGCCAATCTGCATGCCGACGGCTGGTGTCGCTTCGAGCGCAGCAACCTGATCCGCGCCCGCTATCAACAGTACACCGAACCGAGCGACGCCAGTCATTATGCCCTCATGACCGAACTGGTGGCCTACCGGAATTGCCTGGATCCCCTGATGGACATTGAGTACACCGATCGCCATGAGCGGAAAAACGACAAGGTCGAAGCCGTACTGCTGGTCCAGGATGAACTGGCACAACTGGAGCAGCAGAGCCGTCATTCCGATTATCCCTACCTCCAGCTCTGGCATTGGCAGCGCCATGGGGATCGCCAGGCTCGCAGCCGTTTCATAACCCAGGCCGAACGGCCGGAAATGCAACAACCGGAGCTACAAAAAGCCCTGGCGGCATTGCTGGTAGGCCGGGACAAGCCGGCCGCCGAGCAGGCGTTGCACCGGGCACTCGGCCTGTACGGCAAAGGCCAGGATATCGACAGCGGTATTATCGCCGACCTGATCAATCTGTATGTCGGGGAAAGGCGCTTTGAAGACGCCTGGATCTGGACCCGGGTGATGAGCGAGTTCGCCACCGGGACAGGACTCAACCCGGCGCGTATGGACGCCTATGTGCGCTTCAGCCCGGAGCAGCAACAGCAAATGCAGCAACAAGCCGACAGTATTGTCCTCCGGTTGAAAAATGGAACTTATATCCGACAATAAAAGCGCAGATCCCCTTCTATACTGACTTCAGGGCCAAACACCGCCGATTGCCGTGTTTGGCAGGATATGGACATCGGTCGAAAATCGTTCGCCTCGGTGCTTTATCTATTCAAAAACGAAATAAAATTTCAATAAATCATGATCCAGCACAAAACCGTCGTGGTTTTGGGTTGACGGCACGGCTTTTTTTTGTAATTTTACAACCAATAGATTTTTTCATAACGTAATTTTTCACAACTTAAAGCGTCAGGTGAACTTATGACTATCAAAGTAGGTATCAACGGTTTCGGTCGTATCGGCCGCTTCGTTTTCCGTGCAGCTTGTGAGCGCGATGACATCGAAGTAGTGGCCATCAACGATCTGCTGGATGTGGAGTACATGGCTTACATGCTGAAGTACGACTCCACCCACGGCCGTTTCAAAGGTACCGTGGCCGTTGAAGGCGGCCAGCTTATCGTCAACGGCAAGGCCATCCGGGTCACCGCCGAGCGCGAACCCACCGCCCTGAAATGGGATGAAGCAGGTGTGGATGTGGTGGCCGAAGCCACCGGTATCTTCCTGACCGACGAAACCGCTCGCAAGCACATCCAGGCCGGCGCCAAGAAAGTGGTGCTGACCGGTCCGTCCAAAGACGACACTCCCATGTTCGTGATGGGTGTGAACCACAATGCCTATGCCGGCCAGGACATCGTGTCCAACGCCTCCTGCACCACCAACTGCCTGGCGCCGCTGGCCAAGGTCATCAACGACAAGTTCGGCATCGCCGAAGGCCTGATGACCACAGTACACGCCACCACCGCCACCCAGAAAACCGTGGACGGCCCCTCAGCCAAAGACTGGCGCGGCGGCCGTGGTGCCGGCCAGAACATCATTCCCTCTTCTACCGGTGCCGCCAAGGCCGTGGGCAAGGTGATCCCCGAACTGAACGGCAAGCTGACCGGCATGGCCTTCCGCGTACCCACCCCGGACGTGTCCGTGGTTGACCTGACCGTGCGCCTGGAAAAAGCAGCTTCCTACGCCGACATCTGCGCCGCCGTCAAAGCGGCCGCCGAAGGCGAACTGAAGGGCATCCTGGCCTACACCGAAGACGATGTGGTGTCCAACGACTTCATCGGTGAAGTATGCACCTCCGTATTCGACGCCAAGGCCGGTATCGCCCTGAATGACAACTTCGTCAAGCTGGTATCCTGGTATGACAACGAGATTGGCTACTCCAACAAGGTGCTGGACCTGATCGCCCACATCTCCAAGTAACATTCGGGGATATAACCCGTTAAGATAGAAGCGGCCTTTCGGCCGCTTTTTCGTTTTCACTGACGAGTACCACCCATGACCCTGTCCTTGACTCCCCAGCGACCCCTTTCGCCTTGCTGTAGGCTGATGAAAAACTCCTCCGGGCTCGAGTTTATTCTTATCGAACACCCCAGGGCCCGGGCCCTACTCAGCCTCCTGGGCGGCCAGTTACTGCAATATCAACCGGCCGGCTGGCCCGAGCTGCTCTGGCTGAGTGAGCAGGCCGTGCTCGATGGCAGCAAGCCCATCCGCGGTGGCATTCCCCTGTGCTGGCCCTGGTTCGGCAAAGCCTCGGCCCAGGGCCCCCAGCACGGTACGGCCCGCCTGGGTCGCTGGCAGCTAGAGCGATTGTCGGAAGATGAAGGCGGTGCCACCCTGACACTCCTGTTCCGGGATGGAGCTCTGCAATTGCGACAGCGACTGCGTATCGGCGCCGAACTCGAACTGGAGGCCACCACCACCAACCTGGGTGCGGAAGCGGCCAGGGTACAGCTGGCTCTGCACAGCTATTTCGCCCTGCCCAAGGTCGAGCAGTGCCGCATCCAGGGCCTGGGCCCGGACTATCACGACAGCCTGACAGGAAGACGGGGCGGCGGCGATGCCAGCTACCACCTAACACCGCCCTACGATCGTATCTATACCGCACCGGAACGGGGTACCCACATCCATGCCGATGACCGACAGATCCGACTGGAGCACAGACACCACGACAGCCTGGTGCTGTGGAACCCGGGCTCGGCGCTGCCGGCCGACATGACGGACGCCTCGGGCTTTGTCTGCGTGGAAACAGCCCGTCTGCGGGGCCCCCTGCTCTTGCCGGGACAAAGCACCAGCCTGGCGCTGCATTGCCGCTTCGAGCACTCAGAGTCAGCCCATCTAGAGCACCATATGGTTTAAAACGTAGGCAGATCCTATTATTGGTCGGAACTTTGTTGAGTGCTGGCAAGATGCAGCCTGTCGGCCAAAGGGCACTGTTACAGGTTGAAGACGAGTCGGCCCGGTCGGCGGCTCGAATTTCTCGCCGGGGAGGAGTAAAATGCCCGTCCCGGCCGCCATCAGGTGACGGCCGCTGACCTGAGATCAGACGAGAACCTCCATGTTTACACCCGAATTGCTGTCCCCCGCCGGCACCCTCAAGAACATGCGCTACGCTTTTGCCTATGGCGCCGATGCGGTATACGCCGGCCAGCCCCGCTACTCCCTGCGGGTGCGCAACAACGAATTCAACCACGAAAATCTGAAAATCGGCATCGACGAGGCCCATGCCCTCGGCAAGAAGTTCTATGTGGTGGTCAACATCCAGCCCCACAACGCCAAGCTCAAAACCTTCCTGCGTGATATGAAGCCGGTGGTGGAGATGGGCCCCGACGCCCTCATCATGTCCGACCCCGGCCTTATCATGCTGGTACGTCAGCACTTCCCGCACATGCCCATCCATTTGTCGGTGCAGGCCAACGCGGTCAACTGGGCCTCGGTCAGGTTCTGGCAGGATTACGGCATCGAGCGGGTGATACTGTCCCGCGAGCTGTCACTGGAGGAAATCGAGGAAATCCGAGCCCAGTGCCCGGATATCGAGCTGGAAGTGTTCGTACACGGCGCCCTGTGCATGGCCTATTCCGGCCGCTGCCTGCTGTCGGGCTACATCAACAAGCGGGATCCCAACCAGGGTACCTGCACCAACGCCTGCCGCTGGGAATACAAGGTGCACGAGGCGAAAGAAGATGATACCGGCCAGATAGTGCACAAACAGGAACCGATACGGGTGCAACCGGTGGAGCCCACCCTGGGCACCGGCGCGCCCAGCGACCAGGTGGTGCTGCTGGAAGAAGGTAACAGGCCCGGCGAATACATGGCCGCCTATGAAGACGAGCACGGCACCTACATCATGAACTCCAAGGATCTGCGCGCGGTGCAGTATGTGGAACGCCTGACCCAGATGGGCGTGCACTCGCTCAAGATCGAAGGCCGCACCAAGTCCTTCTATTATGTGGCGCGCACCGCCCAGGTCTACCGCAAGGCCATCGATGACGCCGTCGCCGGCCGCCCCTTCGACGCCACCCTGATGAGCACCCTGGAGAACCTGGCCCATCGAGGCTATACCGAAGGCTTTCTCAAGCGCCATGCCCACAGCGACTACCAGAACTACGACTACGGCTACTCGGTGTCCAGCAGCCAGCAGTTCGTCGGCGAGATCACCGGCCGCGATGGCGACTGGGTGGAAGTAGCGGTGAAGAACAAGTTCCTGGTTGGCAACCGGCTGGAACTGATGACCCCCAGGGGCAACCTCACCTTCACCCTGGACGCGCTCAAAAACCGCAAGGGCGAAAGCGTGGAGGTGGCGCCCGGCAACGGTCATGTGGTGTACCTGCCCCTGCCCGCCGAGCTGGACGTGACCTTCGGCATACTGCTACGTCACCTGGAGCAGGAGCAGAACACCCGCCAACCCCACGGCCAGCACGCGCACGCCTGACGCTGGAAGTCATCGGGGCGGAGAATAGCGCCCACGGGAAACGAAAAAGCCGGGATGATTCCCGGCTTTTTCGTTAGTGCTTTCAGGCGATCCGCTTATTCGGCGTTGTCGGCCGGTGCTTCCACCTTGGCTTCTTCAACAGCCGGCGCCTCGGTGTCGGCCGGCCTGTTGGCTTCCTTGATGGACAGGCGGATACGGCCCTGGCGATCCACTTCCAGTACCTTGACCTTGACCTTGTCGCCCACCTTCAGGTGATCGGACACATTTTTCACCCGCTCCTCGGTGATCTGAGAGATATGCACCAGACCATCCTTGCCGGGAAGAATGTTGACGAAGGCGCCGAAGTCGGCCAGGCGGACGACTTCACCATCATAGATGGTGCCGCTTTCCACTTCTGCAGTCAGTTGCTCGATGCGGCGGATGGCCAGCTTGGCGGCTTCACCGTCGACGGCGGCAATTTTTACGGTGCCGTCATCATCCAGCTCGATAGTGGTGCCGGTTTCTTCGGTCAGGGCGCGAATGGTGGCGCCGCCTTTGCCGATCACATCACGGATTTTCTCGGGATTGATCTTGATGGTATGGATGCGCGGGGCGAAATCGGAGATCTCGGCACGGGGCGCATTCATGGCTTCATCCATCACCTTCAGGATATGCAGGCGGGCATTACGAGCCTGCTTGAGCGCCACTTCCATGATTTCCCTGGTGATGCCTTCAATCTTGATGTCCATCTGCAGGGCGGTGACGCCTTCGGTGGTACCGGCGACCTTAAAGTCCATGTCACCCAGGTGATCTTCATCACCGAGGATATCGGACAGCACCACGAAGCCTTCTGCTTCTTTTACCAGGCCCATGGCGATACCGGCAACAGAGGCCTTGATCGGCACCCCTGCGTCCATCAGTGCCAGCGAGGTACCACAGACGGAGGCCATGGAGGAAGAACCATTGGACTCGGTAATCTCGGATACCACCCGGACGGTATAGGGGAAGGCTTCCGCACTCGGCATCACCGCTGCCACGCCACGCTTGGCCAGACGGCCGTGGCCGATTTCGCGGCGCTTGGGGCTGCCGACCATGCCGGTCTCACCCACGCAGTACGGAGGGAAGTTATAGTGCAACATAAAGCGGTTGGTACGGGCGCCGGTCAGCTCGTCGATCAACTGGGCATCGCGCTCGGTGCCCAGGGTAGCGGCGACCAGGGCCTGGGTTTCACCGCGGGTAAAGAGGGCCGAACCGTGGGTCCGGGGCAGCAGGCCGGTGGCCACATTCAGGGCCCGGATCATGTCCGGCTCACGACCGTCGATACGCGGTTCGCCACGGACCACCCGGCCACGAACGATCTGCTTCTCCAGCTTGCCCAGTTGCTCCTGCACTTCTTTCAGGTTTTGCTCGGGATCATCGGCCAGGATGGCGGTCTGCACCTTGGCTTTGATATCGCTGATCGCATCACGGCGAGCGGTCTTGTCGGTAATGCGATAGGCTTCTCCCAGCTCGGCACTGGCCAGTTCGGCAATCCTGGCCTTGAGCGCCTCATTTTCGACGGCCGGTTGCCAGTCCCAGGGCTGAGTACCCGCTTCGGCGGCAAACTCGTTGATAGCGTTGATGGCGGTTGCCATCTGTTCGTGGCCGTAAACTACGGCACCCAACATCACCTCTTCGGGCAAAATATTGGCTTCGGACTCCACCATCAGCACCGCATTGGCGGTACCCGCCACCACCAGATCCAACTGGCTGTTTTCCAGTTCGCCGATGGTCGGGTTGAGTACATATTCACCGTTCATGTAACCGACGCGAGCGGCGCCAATGGGCCCGGCGAAGGGAATGCCGGAAATGGCCAGCGCCGCCGAGGTGCCCAGCATGGAAATGATATCGGGGGCAATATCGGGGTTGGCCGACACCACGGTGACGATCACCTGCACTTCATTCTTGAATCCATCGGGAAACAGCGGACGGATCGGACGGTCGATCAACCGCGCCGTCAGTGTCTCACCTTCCGTCGGGCGGCCTTCCCGTTTGAAGAAGCCACCGGGAATACGGCCGGCGGCATAGGTCCGCTCCTGGTAGTTGACGGTCAGCGGGAAAAAGTCACGACTTTCATCGGCTTCGCGCTTGCCGACCACGGTGACCAGCACGGCGGTATCATCCATGCTGGCCATCACGGCACCGGTAGCTTGACGAGCCATGACACCGGTTTCAAGCGTGACGGTATGCTGGCCATATTGGAAGGTTTTGACGATAGGATTCACGTTTTAGATTCCTTAAAATTTATGATCTCTGATTTGCCCGCACAGTATACTTGATTCGCTATTAAAGGACAGAATGGACCGGAAAAAACCCCAGGTTCACTCGAACAGATAGGACTCCATCGACAGCATGCCATAGCGCATGTCACCTTCCAGCACCGTCACCCTGGATTCCGCCGTTGCCGCACCGGCGGCCACCAGCAAGGGCAGGTAATGATCCGGCGTCGGGTGGGCTCGCCGGCCATGGGGAGCGGCATTGAGGTAATCGAGCAGCGCGTCCCGGTCATGGCGGATCACGGCCGCCCGGGCCCAGCGCTCGAACGCCAGGGCGTAATCGGCATCGGTAACGGCATTCCCCCGGAACTCGTGCAGATTATGGGTCAGACTACCGGAGGCCAGGATCAACACGCCCCGCTCCCGCAGTGGTTGCAACACCTCTCCCAGGGCCCAGGCTTCCGGGGCCCCGAGCCAGGCGGGCATGGACAATTGCAGCACCGGAATATTCGCCTCCGGATAGAGGTAACGCAGCGGTACCCAGGCACCATGGTCGAGCCCCCTTGTCGCATCGGTCGCAGCCCGGTATCCCTGTACCTGTAACAGGGTCACCAGCTGTTGCGCCAGCTCGGGCTGACCCGGCGCCGGATATTGCAACCGGTAGAGCGAGTCCGGAAAACCACCGAAGTCGTGGAGCGTCTCCGGCCGGGGCGATGCGGTGACCCTGGGTTCAGGGGTGATCCAGTGTGGGGAAACCACCAGAATGGCGGAAGGGACCGGCAGCCGGGCGGCGGTTTGCCGCAGCAGGGGGCCAATCCGCCCGGGCTCGACAGCAAAAGTCGGGGCACCGTGGGAAACAAAAAAGACCGGCATGGAAGCCATGAACACAACTCCTGGAGCAATAGCGATACAGGCTCACTCTAAAGGGGTTATGGCTATCGATAAATCGGGACGCAAGAAATGGATTATTAATTAAAAAGAAAAAATAAGGCAGAAAATGACTTTTTATACATGAAATGAGCTCCCCGGGTATGGGTACGGCAACGAAAAAAGGAGCCGAAGCTCCTTTTTCTTGAACCGGATGAATCGATTAACGACGCAGACCCAGTTTCTCGATCAGTCCACGATAGCGCTCGACGTCTTTGCGCTTCAGGTAGTCCAGCAGGCTGCGACGCTGGGACACCATGCGCAGCAGACCACGACGGCTGTGGTGATCGTGGATGTGCTGCTTGAAGTGACCTTGCAGGTGGTTGATCTGGGCGCTCAGCAGGGCTACCTGAACTTCAGGAGAGCCAGTGTCGCCTTCACCGCGGGCAAAGTCAGCAACGATCTGGGCTTTAGTTTCAGCACTTAGTGACATCTTGTGTACTCCAAAGACTATGAATGATTTTTCCAGCCGATCACTAATTCAGCCGGAAACAGAGCTGCGCATTCTACCAGTTGGGCCAGGGTTGGCAACCGGAAAATACGCAAATTTCACCGTACCAGCCGACGGGGTGCCACCTTGCCGTCATCGTCGATTTCCCCAACCCCGATAAAGTGGTGCTCGGGCCCGACGGTAATACGTACAAAGCCGTTCAGGGGCGCGCCGGATACCTGCACCGCCTGGCCTTGGCCGATATAACCCGCCACCAGTTCAGACATGTTCACCTCCGGCAGGGTCACAACAGCGGTATCCATCGGCAGCAGCAGTGGATCCAGCTCAAGCCGGGGCGAAATATCCTGCGCCTTGCAATTGTCGAGGATACACTGCAGCTGTTCCAGAGTCAGCATCCGCTCCGCAGGGTAACCGGCCACCTGGAGGCGGCGCAGCATAGTGACGTGGGCACCACAGCCCAGTCGCTCACCCAGGTCGTCGACGATGGTGCGGATATAGGTGCCCTTGCTCGCATGGATCTCGAGTTCGACCTCATCGCCCTCGAACCGTAACAGCTTGAGTTCATATACGGTGATGGGCCGGGACTCCCGAGGGACTTCAATGCCTTCACGCGCATACTGGTACAGGGGTTTGCCCTGGTACTTGAGTGCCGAGTACATGGAGGGAATTTGCTCGATATCACCGCGAAAATGATCCAGCGCTTCAATCAGTTCGCCGGTAGAAACGGCGACCGGCCGGGTTTCGACCACTGCACCGTCCGCGTCACTGGTATCGGTGCGCTCGCCCAACTTGGCGATGACCCGATAGCGCTTGTCCGCTTCCAGCAAAAACTGGGAAAACTTGGTCGCCTCCCCCAGGCAGATCGGCAACATGCCGGTGGCCAGGGGATCCAGGGCACCGGTATGGCCCGCCTTGGCGGCGGCGTAAATACGCTTGACCTGTTGCAGGGCATCGTTGGAAGTAATACCGGCGGGTTTGTCCAACAACAGTATGCCGTCTACATCACGGCCACGAAATCGACGCTGACGCCCCATCTTCAGTCCTTTTTCTCTTGGTCTTGCTCATCACGGTGGGATTCCTGCATCCGCCGCTTGTCTTCGGCGATGGTACTGGACACCAGGGTAGAAATACGCATGCCCTCAACCAGGCTCTGATCATAAGCAAAACGCAGCTCGGGGGTCACCCGCAAACGCATCGCCTTGCCGACCAGGCTGCGGATAAAGCCGGCGGCATCTTTCAGCACAGCCATGCCTTTTTCTATTTTTTCCGGATCGTTTTCCAGGAAGGTGACGAACACCTTGGCGTAGTTGAGGTCCCGCGACAGCTCTACCCCGGACACGGTGACCATGCCCAAACGTTCGTCTTTGATTTCCCGCTGCAGGATCATCGCGATCTCTTTCTGCAGCTCCTGCCCCACGCGACGGGTACGACTGAATTCTCTAGCCATAAATCTCTTTCCAAGACAAAGGGGGCCAGAGGCCCCCATTTATATATCAGTGCTGAAACCGGGGTTCCTGGTACAGCCCGCAGTTACAGGGTGCGCTGCACTTCCACGATTTGGTAAACCTCGATCTGGTCGCCCACTCTGACATCATTGTAGTTCTTCACGCCGATACCGCACTCCATGCCGTTACGCACTTCGGCAACATCGTCTTTGAAGCGACGCAGGGATTCCAGTTCGCCTTCGTAAATCACCACGTTGTCACGCAGTACCCGGATAGGATTGCTGCGCTTGACATTGCCTTCGGTGACCATACAGCCGGCAATGGCGCCAAACTTGGGCGAACGGAATACATCGCGCACCTGGGCCAGGCCAATGATTTCCTGCTTGAACTCGGGAGCCAGCATGCCGGTCATGGCCTGCTTCACCTCGTCCAACAGCTCATAAATCACGCTGTAGTAGCGCAGATCGATGTCTTCCGCTTCAATCACCTTGCGCGCGGCCGCATCGGCACGCACGTTAAAGCCCAGGATGATGGCATTGGACGCCGCCGCCAGGCTGGCGTCGGTTTCGGTGATACCACCGACACCGGAGCCGATGATCTTGACCTTGACTTCGTCGGTAGACAGTTTCTGCAAGGAGTCGGAAATCGCCTCGATGGAGCCCTGTACGTCCGCTTTCAGCACCAGGTTGACTTCGGCCACTTCGCCTTCGTTCATGTTGGCAAACATGTTCTCCAGCTTGGCTTTTTGCTGGCGAGCCAGCTTGACCTCACGGAACTTGCCCTGACGATACATGGCCACTTCCCGGGCTTTCTTCTCGTCACGCACCACGGTGGCTTCATCACCCGCAGCCGGCACCCCGGAAAGTCCCAGGATTTCCACCGGAATGGACGGGCCGGCGGACTTGATCTCACGACCCAGCTCGTCTTTCATCGCCCGTACCCGGCCATATTCCAGACCACAGAGTACGATGTCACCCTGGTTGAGGGTACCTTCCTGCACCAGCACGGTGGCCACCGGGCCACGGCCCTTGTCCAGGCGGGACTCGATCACCACGCCGGACGCCATGCCTTCACGCACCGCATTCAGCTCCAGAACTTCCGCCTGCAGCAAAATGGCCTCGAGCAGTTCGTCGATGCCCTGACCGGTCTTGGCAGAAATGTAGACGAACATGTTCTCGCCACCCCAGTCTTCCGACATGACGCCGTGCTGGGACAGTTCGCTCTTGACCCGATCGATGTCCGCTTCGGGTTTGTCCATCTTGTTCACCGCCACGATCAGCGGGACACCGGCAGCCTTGGCATGCTGGATAGCCTCGACGGTCTGCGGCATCACGCCGTCATCGGCCGCGACCACCAGAATCACGATATCGGTGGCGCTGGCACCACGGGCACGCATGGCGGTAAAGGCCGCGTGTCCCGGGGTATCCAGGAAGGTGATCATGCCGTTGTCGGTTTCTACATGGTAGGCACCGATATGCTGGGTAATGCCACCCGCTTCACCCGCTGCCACCTTGGCCCGGCGAATATAATCCAGGGTAGAGGTCTTGCCGTGGTCGACGTGCCCCATGATGGTCACCACCGGTGCACGGGTTTCCCGGGCGGCGTCGGTATCCCGATCGGACAGCACTTTCTGCTCCAGTTCATTTTCGCGGCGCAGGGTAACCTTGTGACCCATCTCTTCCGCCACCAGTTGGGCGGTTTCCTGATCGATCACCTGGTTGATGGTCACCATGGCGCCCATCTTCATCATCGCCTTGATGACTTCGGCGCCTTTTACCGCCATCTTGTTGGCCAGTTCGGCCACGGTGATGGTCTCGCCGATTTCCACATCGCGGTTAACGGGCTGTACCGGTTTCTGGAAACCGTGCTTCATCGACTTCGGCGTCATCACCTTGGCACGCTTGCCTTTTTTCTGACGCTCAAAACGGCTTTCACGATCTTCACGATCTTCCTTGGACTTGCCACCCTTGCGCTTCTTGCCGCCGGTACGACGAGCCTTTTGCTCTTCGGTCTGATCGGCTTCATCTTCCGCTTCCTGGGCATGACGGTTGGTGGTGACATGGTAGTCAGCATCTTCCGGTTTTTTCGCCGCCGCTTCTTCGGCCCAGCGTTTTTCGTTTTCTTCCGCCAGCTTGCGTACTTCTTCGGCCTTACGCTGGGCTTCCAGCTCGGCTTTACGCAAGGCTTCTTCCTCACGCTGACGTTTCAAGTTTTCTGCTTCGCGCTTGGCCATGTCATCCGCCTTCTTCTGCTCTTTGCTCTGGGGCTTGGTGCCCTGCTCTGTGGTGTTCGGAGCTTGCAGCTGAGCTTGGCGGGCCTTTTCTTCGGCTTCACGCTGGGCTTTCTCTTCCGCCTCACGCTTGGCCTTTTCTTCGGCTTGGCGTCTGGCCTGTTCTTCGGCCTCACGACGGGCCTGGGCTTCCGCTTCCAGACGCGCTTGCTCTTCTGCTTCTTGTTGACGTTGCTGCTCGTCGAGCGCATCGCGTCTTACGTAGGTGCGTTTCTTGCGCACCTCGACCTGTACCGCTTTATTCTTACCACCGGCACCCTGCACACTCAGGGTGCTAATGGTCTTACGCTGCAGGGTCATCCGTTTGGGTTCATTATCGTCATTAGCGCCGTGCTGTTTTTTTAAAAACGCAAGCAGGGCGGCCTTTTCGGTTTCGGATACGGTGTCGGCACTGGATTTCTCCATGCCGGCTTCCCGAAACTGCTGGACAAGACGATCAACCGGTGTGTCGATGTCACTGGCAAGTTGCGTTAATGAGACTTCTGCCATTCATTTACCTCCGTTGATCTTATTCTTCGTTCTGGTCCCCGAACCAGCAGATATTACGGGCAGCCATGATGAGTTCCCCAGCCAGGGTCTCACTCAAGCCTTCAATGCCCTCAAGGTCATCAATACCTTGTTCTGCCAATTCTTCCAGATCCGCAATACCACGGGCGGCAAGCTGATAGGCCAGTTCCCGGGTCATGGAAGGCAGTGCGAGCAGTTCAGCTGCCGGCTCCACCCCTTCGAAAGATTCTTCTTGTGCCAGTGCCCGTGTAGTCAGGGCATCCTTGGCACGGCTACGCAGCTCCTCCACCATGTCTTCATCCAGGCCGTCGACGCTCAGCAGTTCACTGACCGGCACATAGGCAATCTCTTCCAGGGTGGAAAAGCCCTCTTCCATCAGCAGGGTGGCAAAATCTTCATCGATGTCCAAATGCTGGACAAAGAGGTTCATGATCTTGTCGCTTTCTACCTGATGCTTGTTCTGCAGATCTTCTACCGTCATCACGTTCAGCTCCCATCCGGTAAGCTGAGAGGCGAGACGCACATTCTGACCGTTGCGGCCGATGGCCTGGGCCAGGTTGCCGGACTCCACGGCGATATCCATGGCGTGGGCATCTTCGTCCACGATGATGGAAGCCACATCGGCCGGGGCCATGGCATTGATGACGAACTGGGCAGGATTGTCATCCCACAGCACGATGTCGACCCGCTCGCCACCGAGTTCACCCGATACCGCCTGAACCCGGGCGCCACGCATGCCGACACAGGCACCGATGGGGTCGATACGGCGATCGTTGGTTTTGACCGCAATCTTGGCGCGGCTGCCGGGATCCCGGGCGGCGCCCATGATCTCGATGATCTCCTCGCCGATTTCCGGCACTTCGATACGGAACAGCTCTTTCAGGAAATCGGGATGGGTACGGCTGACAAACAGCTGGGCACCGCGGGCCTCGGGGCGAACGGCATACAGCAGACCACGAATACGGTCACCGGCGCGGAACGACTCCCGAGGCAGCAGATCCTCACGGAAGATCACGGCCTCGGCATTATTGCCCAGATCCAGAATCACGTTGTCACGGGTCGCCTTTTTGACCACCCCGGTGATGATCTCGCCTTCCTGATCCTGGAACTGTTCCACCACCTGCATCCGCTCGGCTTCACGCACTTTCTGCACGATAACCTGCTTGGCGGTCTGGGTAGTGATACGGTCGAAAGTAACAGATTCGATCTGGTCCTCAACATAATCGCCCAGCTGAATTTCCGGCTCATCGATTTGTGCCGCTTCCAGGGTGATTTCCCGGTAGGGGTTGGTCAGCGCCTCCTGACTCTCCACCACCTGCCAGCGACGGTAGGTATCGAAATCACCACTCTTGCGATCGATGGCTACCCGCACCTCGATATCGCCGTCATATTTTTTCTTGGTGGCCGTGGCCAGGGCCGTTTCCAAAGCCTCAAAAATCTTCTCACGAGGCACCGCCTTTTCATTGGAAACGGCATCAACAACCAGCAATATTTCTTTATTCATGTCCGATAGCCTCGTTAGTCAAAGTTCGGAACCAGGTTTGCTCTTTGGATATTGGCGAAAGCAATGGGGAACTCCTGCCCCTCCACTTCCAGCCTGATCATGGTGTCTTCCACCGCCACCACCCTGCCTTTCAGTTTACGACGGTTGTTCACTGCCATGCGCAGCGTCAATTCCGCTTCCTGACCGACAATGGCCTGATAGTGTGCCGGTTTGAACAAGGGTCGGGCGAGCCCTGGGGATGAGACTTCCAGATCATATTCGGTAGAAATGGGATCTTCCACATCCAGTACGGCACTGACTTGCCGACTGACTTCGGCACAGTCATTTACATCGATACCGTTTTCATGGTCAATGTACAAACGCAAGGTCGAATGCCGGCCGGCCCGTACAAACTCCAGCCCCAGCAATTCAAAGCCCAGGGCCGCTACCGGCTCTGTCAGCATGTCGGTCAGTCGTTGTTCCAATGTAGCCAAAGCTACCCCCTCCGAAAACAAAAAAAGGGCTCGCAGCCCAGTGAATTCGCATCGGTCGTACCGATACCAAAGTGCAGATGACAAAAAGCCCCGATGTTCAAATCGGGGCTATTCACCTGGACCCTGATTGTCGCCTCGCGACGACCATTCACCGCGAGCAGGCGATGAATGTGAAATTGGTTGCGGGGGCCGGATTTGAACCGACGACCTTCGGGTTATGAGCCCGACGAGCTACCAGGCTGCTCCACCCCGCGTCCGAAATCGTGCGAGATTATAGTTAATTTGAGCAAGAACCTCAACCTAACTATGACTTGGTGCCGAGAGCGGGACTTGAACCCGCACGCCCATACGGGCACTACCCCCTCAAGATAGCGTGTCTACCAATTCCACCACCTCGGCAAAACCTTTAATTGGGTATGTCGCTACCGCCGTTAGCGGGAACATCACCCGGAACAACGCTTTCCACCGCTTCGGGTACGGAAAGGTCGTCCCATTCACTTCCCTGCTTGGTACTGTGTGTGGACATATTACCCAGCACCAGACTCACTACAAAGAAGCTTGCTGCCAGCAGCGTTGTCGCCTTGGTCAGGAAATTACCTGAACCGCTGGAGCCGAAAACCGTGTTCGATGCACCTGCTCCGAAGGAAGCGCCCATGTCTGCGCCCTTACCTTGCTGAATCAACACCAGACCAATCAAAGCCAGTGCGATAAGCAAATACACCACTAAAAGAATTTCGTACATCTTAGCTTACCTTTGCTTGGCGCCTGAGCCCCGCATCAGACTGCTGTCGGGAGCGGGGCTAATATTAGCGATCCGTTTAACGGGATACAAGCGCAATTTAAAAAAACAAATTCAAGTGAACAAAAAGACGGCAAGACGGAGATTATACCACCGCTTCGGCAATATAATGCGCCAATCGCTCCACCTGCGCCTTATCCGCCCCTTCCACCATTACCCGAATCAAGGGCTCGGTTCCAGACTTGCGTAACAGGACTCGCCCCGCCCCAGCCAGCTCGGCTTCGGCCTCGACCACCCGCCGCTGCACTTCGCTGCTGGCCAAGGGGTCGCTACCGGCGTCAAAACGCACATTCACCAGCACCTGGGGGAACAGGATTAACTCACTGCGCAGCGCCTGCAGACTCCGCCCATCGCCAACCATGGCCCGTAATACCTGTAATGCGGCCACGATGCCGTCCCCGGTGGTATTGTGATCCAGGCTGATAATATGGCCAGAATTCTCCCCACCCAGCTTCCAGCCGTACTCTTTCAACAACTCCAGCACATAGCGATCGCCCACCTTGGCCCTGGTAAAGGCAATGCCCCGCTTGGCCAGTGCCAGCTCCAACGCCATGTTGCTCATCAGGGTACCAACCACGCCGCCGCCCAGGGTTCCCCGCTGGTGGGCATCCCGCGCCATGATATAGAGTACTTCATCACCATCGACCAAAGCACCGGTATGATCCACCATCACCAGCCGGTCACCGTCGCCGTCGAAGGCGACCCCCAGATCGGCCTTGTGTGACAGTACCTCTTTGATCAGCGCCTGGGGTGCGGTGGAGCCGACCTTGTCGTTGATGTTAAAACCATTGGGCTGAACACCGGTACGGATCACCTGTGCTCCCAGCTCTTCGAACACCGCCGGAGCAATATGGTAGGTCGCGCCATGGGCACAGTCGATGACCATTTTCAGGCCGTCAAGGTGCATCTCGGACGGGAAAGTGCTCTTGCAGAATTCAATATAACGCCCGGCGGCATCATTGATGCGCGTGGCCTTGCCCAATTGCTCCGATGACACGCAGTCCATCGGCTGTTCAAGCAGAGCCTCGATGGCCAGCTCCACCTCATCCGGCAGCTTGGCACCGTCGTGGGAAAAAAACTTGATGCCGTTATCGTAATAGGGGTTATGGGAGGCGCTGATCACAATACCGGCTTCAGCCCGGAAGGTCCGGGTCAGATAGGCGATGGCCGGTGTCGGCATGGGGCCAAGCAGCGCGGCCTGCAGCCCCGCGGCGGACAATCCTGCTTCCAGTGCCGATTCCAGCATGTAACCGGAAACCCGGGTGTCCTTGCCGATCAGCACCTTCCTGGTACCGGTTTGCGACAACACCTTGCCCGCCGCCCAGCCCAGTTTCATCACGAACTCGGGGGTAATGGGATAGTCCCCTACCCGCCCGCGTATACCGTCGGTGCCAAAATATTTTCTGCTCATCTATGTTATCCCTGATAATGTGCGGCCTGTTGCCATACCCGTACGGCATCGGCCATCGCTTTTACATCGTGCACCCGTACTATGCGTGCCCCCTGGCCGATGGCGAAGAGGTGCGCCGCCAGGCCGCCGGCCAGCCGCTCATCCAGCTCCCGGTCCAGCAACTGTCCCAGCATGGACTTGCGCGACATGCCCACCAGCAGCGGCAGTTCCAACTCCCGCAGCCGGCCGAGACGCCCGAGCAGTTCATAGTTGTGCGCGAGCGACTTGCCAAAGCCATAACCAGGATCCAGGCAGAGCCTTGAACGCGGGATACCCGCCGCCACGCAGGCCTGCACCCGCCCCTGCAGAAAGGCGCTGACCTCGGCGGTCACGTCCCGGTAGTCGGGCGCCTGCTGCATGGTCCTGGGTTGCCCCTGCATATGCATCAGGCATATCGCGGCCCCGCTGTCGGCCGCCACCTGCAGGGCCCCCGGTTCACGCAGGGCACGGATATCATTTATTAGATCGGCGCCGGCCGCGACGGCGTCACGCATCACCGCCGCCTTGCTGGTATCAATCGAAATCCAGCAGTCCAACTCGGCCCGCAGTCGCTCGATGATCGGCAGTACCCGCTCCAGTTCCAGCTGCTCGGCAACCGCATCGGCCCCCGGCCGCGTCGACTCGCCGCCCACATCGATGATGGTAGCGCCATCGTCAACCATCTGCCGGGCATGGCGCAGAGCTGCGTCTTCGGCAACGAAACGTCCGCCGTCGGAAAAGGAGTCGGGCGTAAGATTGAGGATGCCCATGACCTGGGGTGACGATAAATCCAGGCTTCTGGATGAACTTGATAACAGCATAAACAGCGGGTTCCCAAAAATAAAAAAGCCCCGGACAGGCGATTGTCCGGGGCTTAATTTATCACAAAAACTCAGTTGCTGGTGGCATCACCAGGCTTATTCAGATCCGGTGAGGCAGACTTGGTCTCATCCGCCGGCTCTTCCTTCTTGTCATCGGCGCTGGCGGCCGGTCCCTGCGGCTTGTCATCCGGTTCGTCTTTCCAGTCTGCCGGTGCCCGCACTTCACGCCGCGCCATCAGATCATCGATCTGTTTGGCATCGATGGTTTCGTACTTCATCAGCGCATCCTTCATGGCGTGCAGGACATCGATGTTATCCATCAGGATCTGCTTGGCTCGCTGGAAGTTGCGCTCGATCACATCCTTCACTTCGGCGTCGATGGCCTTGGCGGTTTCATCGGACATGTGCTTGACCTTGGCCGCGGTGCGGCCGAGGAAGACTTCGCCTTCTTCATCCGCGTACAGCAAGGGGCCCAGTTTCTCCGACAGGCCCCACTGGGTCACCATCTTGTGGGCAATCTCGGTGGCCCGCTCGATGTCGTTGGAAGCACCGGTGGTGACCTTGTCGAAACCGTAGATGATCTCTTCCGCCAGGCGGCCGCCATAGAGGCTGGAGATCATCGACTCCAGGTGCTGCTTGCTGTAACTGAAGCGATCCTGCTCCGGCAGGTACATGGTGACCCCCAGGGCCCGGCCACGGGGAATAATGGACACCTTGTACACGGGATCGTGCTCGGGCACCACGCGGCCGACGATGGCATGACCGGCTTCGTGATAGGCGGTCATCTCCTTCTCGGACTCGGACATCACCATGGAACGACGCTCGGCGCCCATCATGATCTTATCCTTGGCCTTTTCGAACTCTTCCATGGACACCAGGCGACGGGCGGAACGAGCGGCAAACAGTGCCGCTTCGTTGACCAGGTTGGCCAGGTCGGCACCGCTGAAGCCGGGAGTACCACGGGCAATCACGCTGGCATTGACGTCGTCGGCCAGAGGCACCCGGCGCATGTGTACCTTGAGGATCTGCTCCCGGCCGCGCACATCGGGCAGCCCCACCACCACCTGGCGATCGAACCGACCGGGACGCAGCAAGGCCGGATCCAGCACATCGGGTCGGTTGGTGGCGGCGATAACGATAACCCCCTCGTTACCTTCGAAACCGTCCATCTCCACCAGCATCTGGTTCAGGGTCTGCTCTCGCTCGTCATGACCACCGCCCAGACCGGCACCGCGCTGGCGACCAACGGCATCGATCTCGTCGATAAAGACGATACAGGGCGCCGATTTCTTGGCCTGTTCGAACATGTCACGAACCCGCGAGGCCCCCACACCCACGAACATTTCGACAAAGTCGGAGCCGGAAATGGTGAAGAAGGGCACCTTGGCTTCACCGGCGATGGCTTTGGCCAGCAGGGTTTTACCGGTACCGGGCGGACCCACCAGCAGGATACCGGTAGGAATGCGGCCACCCAGTTTCTGGAAGCGACTGGGATCACGCAGGTAATCCACCAGTTCTTTCACGTCCTCTTTGGCCTCATCACAGCCGGCCACGTCGGCAAAGGTGGTTTTGACCTGATCTTCACCCATCAGTCGCGCCCGGCTCTTGCCGAAGGTCATGGCGCCCTTGCCGCCGCCACCCTGCATCTGGCGCATGAAGAAAATCCATACCCCGATCAGCAGCAGCATGGGGAACCAGGAAATAAAGATAGACGTCAGCAGGCTCGGCTCTTCGGGTTTTTCACCCACCACGCGGACGTTATTGTTCAGCAGGTCGTTCAGCAGCTGAGGATCTTCCGAAGGCAAGATGGTGGTGAAACGATCACCGCTGCGCTTGACCCCATTGATGGTCTTGCCATCCATACGGACTTCACGTATCTGCCCTTGGGCTACTTCCTGCACAAAGGTGGTATAGTCCGTCTGGCGTCCACTCGGCTCACTCGGGCTAAAGCTCTGGAAAACCGACATTAACACCACGGCTATGACCAACCACAGGATCAAATTCTTCGCCATGTCACTCAAATTACTAACCTCACCGGCTGACAGTTTATGACTCGGACAGGGTACTACAGTTTAAAACCTGTAGCCACAATGTAGACTTCCCGTGAGCGGGCCCGCGAGGAGTCGGGCTTTCTCACCTTGACCACACTGAAAGACCGGCGAACTTCCAGAAGGAATTCATCGAAGCCGGCTCCCTGAAATACTTTAACCACAAAACTTCCCTGGGGAGCCAATACCTGTCGGCACATGTCCAGCGCCAGCTCCACCAGATACATGGATCTGGGCTGATCCACCTCGGGAGTGCCGCTCATGTTGGGGGCCATGTCCGACAGCAGCGTATCCACCTTGGCGTCTCCCACCCGCTCAAGCAGGGCACCCAACACCGCTTCCTCGCGGAAGTCGCCCTGCAGGAAATCGACGCCGGCAATGGGATCCATCGGCAGTATGTCGCAGGCGATGACCTTGCCCTGCTGCCCCACCTGCTCCACCGCATACTGGCTCCAGCCACCGGGGGCGGCTCCCAGATCCACCACCGTCATCCCCGGCCTGAGCAGGCGATCCCGGCCCTGTAATTCTTCAAGTTTAAACACGGCACGCGAGCGCAGGCCTTTTTTTTGTGCCTGTTGCACATATTTATCGTCAAAATGCTCTTTGAGCCAGCGCGTCGAGCTGGCCGAGCGTTTTTTCTTACCCATTAAATTATCGCTCTGCTATTACCATTGAAGCCTAGATGGGGGTACAATAGCCCCCTTTCAACCTATTTAACTGAAGCATTTTGCAATGACCCTGAATAATAAGCAAAGACAATACCTCAAGGGACTGGCCCACAGCCTGAAGCCGGTGGTATTGCTTGGCCAGCATGGCCTGACCGAAGGCGTACTGGCCGAGATCGACCTGGCCCTGAATTTCCATGAACTGATCAAGGTCAAGGTTGCCGCCGAAGACAGGGAAGTCAAAACGCTGATCATGGACGCCATCGTCCGCGAAACCGGTGCAATCAAGGTACAGACCATAGGTCATATCCTGACCCTGTACCGCCCCAGCGAGCAGAAGAAGATCACCCTGCCCAAAGCCTGAGTGCCCGAGGGTCGGTTCATCCGACCCGTCTCGCTTGCCCACGTTCCGCTTGTGCCTCTTTATCTCTTTACTCCCTTTTAAATTATTTCCCTTTCAAGCTGCTATCCGGCAGGCTGGAGATAATACTATTAGCATTTAGCTACAGTGTGGTTGCCATGCCCGTCCATCCCTATCTGACCGACGAGGAACTCGCCCTGCTGAGCGAACTGTATCAGCAGGATCGGCCGGAAACACTGCTCAGCCTGACCATGGCCATCGACGCCAATATCAGACCCTTGCTCGAACAGGCATCGCACCTGGAACTGAAGCTGGAGCTCGGAAACGTCAAGCTGCACTTTCCGGTGACGCTCAGGCACCAGGTTGCCACCGAAGAGCAGGCAGAACTGAGCCCGCCCAACATCATTACCGACGGCTTTCCCCCCCGCGCCTGGCGTCTGCCCAGCCCACAGGATCTGCAGTTGTACCAGCCCAATGGCAGACCCCTGGCCGCCGAAATCCGCGATCTGTCGATCAACGGCATGCGCCTGCTGTCCCGTCGCTGCCTGTTCAGATCGCAACACAGCAAGAAGATATTACTGAAACTGGGTCAGGAGCAGGTGCTGACACTCAAGCTGCAGCTGGTACGCCAGCACAAGGGACGACATTTCTGGTTGACGGCGGTCCAGTTCGAGCTGGCCATGGCTGACCGCATAACCCTGTCCGATTTTGTATTCAGAGGCTTTCTGCAGGAAATAAACAAAAGACAGCAGGCATAACCGGCTGTCTCTTTCGTCGGGGGCTAGACCGCAATTACAGGTATTCGACCTTGAGGATTTCGTATTCCACATCGCCGGAAGGTGTCCTGACGATGGCTACATCGTCCTCTTCCTTGCCGATAAGGGCTCGGGCGATCGGGGAATTCACGGAAATCAGGTTGGACTTGATATCCGACTCGTCGTCCCCCACCA
The DNA here is from genome assembly GCF_041950555.1 of Zobellella sp. DQSA1. Classification (GTDB taxonomy): domain Bacteria; phylum Pseudomonadota; class Gammaproteobacteria; order Enterobacterales; family Aeromonadaceae; genus Oceanimonas. Next base: position 1,298,271 of record NZ_CP169531.1, on the reverse strand, counting down.
CCCGGTAGGTGATCTCCTTTTCGTCCTCCACCTTGAACAGGGTCACTGTAGCCCCGAAGATCACCTTGCCGTTGTTGGGCAACTTGGTGATATCGATGATCTGGGCATTGGACAACTTGGCCTCAATTTCCTGGATACGACCTTCGCAGAATCCCTGCTGCTCACGGGCAGCATGATACTCGGCGTTTTCCTTCAAATCACCATGCTCACGGGCATCGGCAATGGCTTCGATAATTTGCGGGCGACGCACAGACTTCAGGTAGTCCAGTTCTTCACGCAGTCTCTGCGCACCGCGGATGGTCATCGGTGTTTGCTTCATAGTGGAAACCCGGTTCCTTTACCAAACAATAAAACAACGAAAACCCTACCGGCAAACGGCATAGGGCTCGTATCACAATAATCCGTTTCAGCCGCTGGGCTGTTTTTCAAGCAGCCCAGCCTAATACAGAGGACTCAGCGGGTCAAATCATCGAAGAAACGCTTCACGCCTTCGAAAAAGCCTTCCGACTTGGGTCTGTGCTTCTTGGCCGCCAGGCCGCCACAAGAGTCCTCGAGCTGGCGCAATAGCTCTTTCTGCTCATCAGTCAGGTTGACGGGCGTTTCGATATAGACCTTGCACACCAGATCGCCCAGCAGGCCGTTGCGGGCCGAGCGCACCCCTTTGCCCTTGAGCCGGAACATGCGCCCGGTCTGGCTTTCCGCCGGGATCTTGAGCTTGACCCGGCCGTCCAGGGTAGGCACTTCCACCTCGCCGCCCAGGGCCGCGGAAGTATAGCTTATCGGCACTTCGCAATAGAGGTTGTTGCCGTCACGAACGAAGATATCGTGCTCACGCACATGCACCTGGACATAGAGATCGCCAGCCGGCGCACCGGCCTCCCCGGCCTCCCCTTCACCGGACAGGCGAATACGGTCACCGGTATCCACTCCGGACGGGATCTTGACCGACAAGGTCTTGGTTTTCTGGTAACGGCCCTCGCCATGGCACTTATGGCAGGGGTCGGTGATGATCTTACCCTTGCCACGACAATGGGGACAGGGCTGCTGCACGGTAAAAAACCCCTGGCGCATCTGTACCTGGCCGTGACCGTGGCAGGTAGGACAGGTCTTGGCCTGGGTGCCGGGCTTGGCGCCACTGCCGTCACAGACGTCACAACCGACCAGGGTCGGCACCTTGATCTCTTTGGTGACGCCCCGCACCGCTTCTTCCAGCGTCAATTCCATGTTATAGCGCAGATCGGCACCACGGGACGCCCGCTGCTGCCGGCGCTGACCACCACCGAAGATATCACCGAACACGTCACCGAAAATATCGCTGAAGTCGGCACCGGCTCCGCCAAAGCCATGACCACCCTGCTGGCCGTCCACACCGGCATGACCGAATTGATCGTAGGCCGCCCGCTTCTGGCTGTCGGTCAGTATTTCATAAGCCTCGGTGGCTTCCTTGAACTTGTCACCCGCATCCGCATCTTCTTTATTGCGATCAGGGTGATATTTCATCGCCATCCGCTTGTAGGCTTTCTTGATCTCGCGCTCATCGGCTCCCTTGGAAACCCCGAGCACTTCATAATAATCTCGTTTCGACATAGGCTACTAGCTTACCTGAGTCCTAATTACACAAAGGCGGGCGTTGGAGTCCCAACGCCCGCACTGTCAGCGTCAATGCGCCGGGTTGGCCATTACTTTTTGTTGTCGTCTTTCACTTCTTCAAACTCGGCGTCAACCACGTCGTCATCGGACTTGTTACCGCCTTCCTGAGCTCCGCCCGCATCGTGCGCCTGAGCCTGAGCCTTGGCCTGAGCCGCTTCCATCAGCTTCTGGGAGGCTTCCAGCAGCGCCTGTTGCTTGGCTTCGATCTCGGCCTTGTCCTCACCGCGAACGGCAGTTTCCAGGGCACTCAGGGCAGACTCGATGGCGCTCTTGTCGTCGGCGGCCAGGGCATCACCGGCTTCTTCCAGCTGCTTGCGGGTGGCATGCACCAGGCCGTCGGCCTGGTTACGGGCCTGAACCAGCTCTTCGAACTTCTTGTCTTCCGCGGCATTGGCCTCGGCCGCGCGCACCATGGCTTCGATCTCTTCCTCGCTCAGGCCAGAAGACGCCTGGATGGTGATCTTCTGTTCCTTGCCGGTGTCCTTGTCCTTGGCGGACACATGCAGGATACCGTCTGCGTCGATGTCGAAGGTCACTTCGATCTGCGGCAAGCCGCGCGGTGCCGGACGGATACCCTCCAGGTTGAACTGGCCCAGTGACTTGTTGTCACCGGCACGCTTGCGCTCGCCCTGCAGCACGTGGATGGTCACCGCAGACTGATTGTCATCGGCGGTGGAGAACACCTGGGATTTTTTGGTCGGGATGGTGGTGTTCTTTTCGATCAGCGCGGTCATCACGCCGCCCATGGTCTCGATACCCAGCGACAGCGGAGTCACGTCGAGCAGCAGCACGTCCTTCTTGTCGCCGGACAGTACCGCGCCCTGAATGGCGGCGCCCACTGCCACGGCTTCATCCGGGTTCACGTCCTTGCGCGGCTCCTTGCCGAAGAAGTCGCTCACCGCTTTCTGTACCAGCGGCATCCGGGTCTGCCCCCCGACCAGGATAACGTCGTCGATATCGGATACGGACAGGCCGGCATCCTGCAGCGCGGTACGCACCGGCTCCAGGGACTTCTTGACCATGTCTTCCACCAGGGATTCCAGCTTGGCGCGGGTCACCTTGATGTTCAGGTGCTTGGGCCCGGTGGCATCGGCGGTGATATAGGGCAGATTGACTTCGGTCTGCTGGGCGGAAGACAGCTCACACTTGGCTTTCTCCGCGGCTTCCTTCAGTCGCTGCAGCGCCAGCATGTCGTTACGCAGATCGAACCCCTGCTCGCGCTTGAACTCCTCTACCAGATAGGTGATAAGACGGTTGTCGAAGTCCTCACCACCCAGGTGGGTGTCACCGTTGGTGGCCAGTACTTCAAAGGTTTTCTCGCCGTCCATATCATCGATTTCGATGATAGAGATATCGAAGGTACCACCGCCCAGATCGTACACCGCCACCTTGCGATCGCCCTGGGCCTTGTTCACGCCGTAGGCAAAGGCCGCCGCGGTCGGCTCGTTGATGATGCGTTTTACGTCCAGGCCGGCAATACGGCCGGCATCCTTGGTGGCCTGACGCTGGGCATCGTTGAAATAGGCAGGTACGGTGATAACGGCTTCGGTCACCGCTTCGCCGAGGTAGTCTTCGGCGGTTTTCTTCATTTTTTTCAGCACTTCGGCAGAAATCTGTGGCGGAGCCATCTTCTTGTCTTTGACTGCCACCCAGGCATCGCCGTTGTCGGCACGGATGATGCTGAACGGCATGATCTTGATGTCACGCTGCACTTCTTCGTCTTCGAAGCGGCGGCCGATCAGGCGTTTGATGGCAAACAGGGTATTTTTGGGGTTGGTGACCGCCTGCCGCTTGGCTGGCTGGCCGACCAGGGTCTCGCCGTCATCGGTATAGGCGATGATGGAGGGAGTGGTACGAGTACCCTCGGCGTTTTCAATAACCCGCGGGGTATCCCCATCCAGGATGGCAACGCAAGAGTTGGTGGTACCCAGATCGATGCCGATGATTCTACCCATAAAATCCTCTCTCAATATCTTAAATACGGTAATAAGCGTTTGGTGTTTTGCCTTAGTGCCTATATGTGGTTGCCGCTACCGGCTTTCAAGACAGACATCACATTTTTTTGGCGGTACCGGCGACTCAGGCCTGAGTATCGATGGACGGGCCCTTGGCCACCATCACCATGGCGGGCCGAAGCACCCGGCCGTTCAGTTCATAGCCCTTCATCATCACCGCCAGCACCGAGTTGGGGGCCACCTCGCTGCTCTCGATCATGCTCATGGCCTGATGCTTGTTGGGATCAAAGGGCTCACCTTGGGGATTGATCTGCACCACGCCGAATTTTTCCACCGTGCTGAGCAGGGATTTCAGGGTCAGTTCCACCCCTTCGCACACCGCCTTGAAGGCATCGTTTTCCTTGTCGGTGTGCTCCAGCGCCCGTTCCAGGCTGTCGATGACCGGCAATAATTCACCGGCAAATTTCTCCAGAGCGAATTTCTGGGCTTTTTCCACGTCCTGGGCCGCACGGCGACGGATATTCTCCATCTCGGCCAGCGCCCGCAGGGCATTCTCTTTTTCGGTCTGGACATGGGCTTCGGCATCTGCCAGCTTTTGTTCCAGCTCGGCTACATAAGCCGCATCCGGTGGGCTCGGCTCGGCATTCGCCGTCGCTTCGGTTTCTACCGTCAGCGGCTCCTGCTCGGCGGACTGCTCTGCCTCAACCTGGTGTTGTTTGCTGCTCATGTTGTCTCCCGTCTGTGTTAACCAACTTTGTGCCTATATGGGGGCTGCCGGGACGATTTCAAGAGGGTTTTTAAAGAGCCTCGTTCAGCCGGGTAGCGTTGAACCCCAGGGTTATTTAGAATAAGACCACTTATTCAGCCAGGGAATGCGCCGCCGCATTGCTGACACCGCCAGGCCAACACATCGATGGAAACCGACTTCAATACCATTGCCCTTATCGGTAAACCGGATCACGAAGGAGCCAACCAAACCCTGGTGGCACTGTATCACTACCTTGTTCAACTGGGTCTTAAGGTGGTGATCGAACGACGTGTGGGTGAACAGCTCCGCCTGGAACAGGCCGAACTGCTGGAAATGATCGAACTGGGCGAACGGGCCGATCTGGCCATCGTGGTGGGCGGCGACGGCAATATGCTGGGCGCCGCCCGGGTGCTGGCGCGTTTCGATGTGGCAGTAGTGGGCGTCAACCGGGGTAACCTGGGTTTTTTGACCGATTTGTCACCGGACAGCTTCGAGCACCCCCTCGAGCGCCTGCTGGCCGGCGACTACCAGGCCGAATACCGTTTCCTGCTGGAAGCCCAGGTGCATCGCCATGGTCAGCTCAAGGCCAGCAATACCGCCATGAACGAGGCAGTGCTGCACCCGGGCAAAATCGCCCATATGATCGAGTTCGAGGTCTATATCAACGGGCATTTCATGTACAGCCAGCGGGCCGATGGCATGATTGTCGCCACCCCCACCGGCTCGACGGCCTATTCGCTGTCTGCCGGAGGTCCCATCCTGACTCCCAACCTCAACGCCATCACCCTGGTGCCCATGTTCCCCCATACCCTGAGCTGCCGACCCATCGTGATCGATGCCGACGCCCAGGTGAAGCTGGTGGTCGCTCCCACCAACAAGACCGAACAGATGCTGATCAGCTGCGATGGCCATGTGTCGCTGGCAGTCCAGCCCGGCGATGAAATTCATATCTACAAGAGCCCCTACAAACTCAAACTGCTACACCCACGCGGCCATAACTACTTTGAAGTGCTGCGCAGCAAGCTCGGCTGGGGCAGCAAATTGTTCTGAGCGATCGGATGCCCCTTGATACTGTACAAAACAACAGTATACTGTATTTTAATACAGCCTCGTTTTGTGCAGGAGTCCACCATGTTGCTTCAGCTCACCATCAGCAATTTTGCCATTGTCTCTTTCCTTGAGCTGGACTTGCGCCCGGGTATGACCAGCATCACCGGCGAAACCGGCGCCGGCAAATCCATCGCTATCGATGCCCTGGCCTTGGCCCTGGGGGAGCGGGCCGATGCCGACTCGGTCCGTCCCGGCGCTGACAAGGCCGATATCAGCGCACGTTTTCGCATCGACCAACTCCCCAGGGTAAAGGCCTGGCTGAGCGAGCAGGAGCTGGATGAACAAGATGAGTGCATACTGCGCCGTACCCTGAGCAAGGAAGGGCGCTCCCGTGGCTACATCAACGGCACCCCGGTGCCCCTGTCCCAGTTGAAGGCCCTTGGCGGCCTGCTGGTCAACATCCACGGCCAGCATGCCCACCAGGAGCTGCAAAAGCACGACTACCAGCGCCGCCTGCTCGACGCCTATGCCGGCCACCATCAGTTGCTGCAACTGGTCAGCCAGCACTATCAGCACTGGCGCCAGCTCAGCAATGAGCGCAAGCAACTGCAAAACGAGCAGGCCCAGTGGCAGGCTCAGCGCCAGTTGCTGGAGTACCAGGTGGCCGAGCTGGATGAACTGGCCCTGGCCGAAGATGAGTTTCCCGAACTTGAAGCGGAGCACAAACGCCTGGCCAATGGTGCCGAGCTGCTCAACGACTGTCAGCTGGTACTCAATGTGCTGGCGGATGGCGAGGAAACCAATGCCCTGCAACTGCTACGCCAGGGCTTGAAGACCCTGCTCGAATTAAGCCAGATAGATGCCCGGCTCGGTCCGGTTCAGGACATGATAGAAAGCAGTCTGATCCAGCTGGAAGAGGGGCACAGTGAACTGAGCCGTTACCTGGATCGGCTTGAGCTGGATCCGGAACGCCTGTACGAGGTGGAAGCCCGGTTGGGCAAGGTGATGGAGCTGGCCCGCAAGCACCATGTGCCACCGGCAGAGCTGTGTGATTTTCATCGGGAAATAAGCGGTCGTCTGTCAGAAATGGAGCATAACGACTTCCGTCTGCTGGGGCTGGACGAGGAAGTGGAACGGGCCCGGGAAAACTTTCTGCAGGCAGCGGAACGGCTCAGCCAGAGTCGGCAACGCTATGCCTGCTCACTCGACCGCCAGATAACCCAGAGCATGCACCAGCTCAGCATGGAACACGGCCGCTTTGAAATTAAGGTAACCACCGACGACGGCGGCTATTCACCGCTCGGTATCGACCGGATAGATTTCCTGGTCAGCACCAACCCGGGACAACCGCTCAGTCCTCTGGGCCGGGTTGCCTCCGGCGGTGAACTGTCACGCATCAGCCTGGCCATCCAGGTGATCACCGCCCAGAAGGTGGAAACCCCAACGCTGATCTTTGATGAAGTGGACGTGGGCGTCAGTGGCCCCACCGCGGCCGTGGTAGGCAAGTTGCTGCGCCGGCTGGGCGACTCCACCCAGGTACTGGTCATTACCCATCTGCCGCAAGTGGCCGGCAATGGTCACCAGCACTTTTTCGTCAGTAAGAACAGTGCCGACAACGACACCCAGACTCGTATGCAGGAACTGGACGAACACAGCCGTCTGCAGGAACTGGCCCGACTGCTCGGCGGCAACAGGATAACGCCCAACACCCTGGCCAATGCCAGGGAGTTGCTGGTTTGCGGTGAGGCCTGTCAAGGATAAGCTGCAAACCCGGCTTTCACCGGGCAACCGCTTGTTCTAAACCAGCCGGCGGGCGGCGCCGATGACAATATCGATGGCCTGTTGCTCGGCTTTTTTCATCGTGGTTTCATCAGGAATTTCCTGCTGGGTGCGGTTGACGATCACTCCGGCCACACAACCGGCCCGCAACCCCTGGCTGGCACACATGGTAAGGAGGGTGGCAGACTCCATTTCATAATTCAGTACCCCCATCGCCTGCCATTCTTTCATGCTGCCCTGGAATTTGCGCAATACCCGGGCGGAATGGGTATCGTAGCGCTCCTGGCCGGGGTAGAAGGTGTCCGAAGAAGCGGTGATCCCCACATGAGGAGCGATCCCCATGTCCCGGGCGGCATCCACCAGCGCGCAGGTACAATCGAAGTTGGCTACCGCCGGAAACTCCATGGGAGCAAAATGGCTGCTGGCGCCGTCCAATCGTACCGACCCCATGCTGACAATCATGTCACCGACACTGATATGAGTCTGGATGGCCCCGGTTGTGCCAATGCGCAGGAAGGTGGAAACCCCCAATTGGGCCAATTCTTCCACCGCAATAGAAGTAGAGGGCCCGCCGATACCGGTAGAGCACACCACGACAGGCTTGCCGTCCAGCTCGCCGAGCCAGGAGGTGAATTCACGCTTGCTGGCCAGATGGCGGGGATTACCCAACTGCTCGGCAATACGCTGTACCCGTTCAGGATCGCCCGGAATAATGGCTAACGTCGCCCCTTTCAGATCCTCATCGGTAATGCCCAAATGAAACACATGCTTTGTCATCGCCTCACCCCTTAAAGGTATAGTTAGAGATGAAGATATTAAGCCAGCAGCAAAAAAATGACCATGACCCAGCTCACTGAACCAATTGATGGTTTGCGGGTCTAGTTTTTACAACACAAGCACCAACGGCTATGATGCCCCCAGGTCACACAGGATATTATCCAGCTATGCAACTCAAAACCTTGATTTTACCTTTATTTTTGGCTCTTCCCCTGGCCGGCTGCGGCCTGGTGTACAAGGTCGACATCCCCCAGGGCAACTACATCGAAGAAAAGCAGGTAGTCCAGCTGCGCCAGGGCATGACCAAAGAGCAGGTTCGCTTTTTGCTGGGTAATCCCATGAGCCTCGATGGTTTCAATGACGACAAGTGGGTCTACCTCTATTACTTCAAACCGGGACGGGGCGACATCGAGCAAAAACAGCTGACGCTGGACTTCAGCAACGATGCCCTGCTATCGGTTCAAGGCGACTTTCCGGTATCCGAGGATTTTCATCGGGGACTGTAACGAAGTGGCGGGCTGAAGGTCACTGATGCCCGTATGGCCCGGAGGGCCGCCTGCGTCGGCCCCGTTGATTTATTTTCTGGTTCTCTTCGGGTCGGGCCTGCCGCCGGTCACCTTGTCGGCCCGCCCTTCCTCTTTCGCCTGCTCGGCACGGCGCCGGCGGATTTCTTTGGGGTCCGCCAGTAAAGGCCGATAGATTTCTATCCTGTCGCCATCGTGCAGTGGCTGCCCAAGCTTTACCTGACGCCCGAACACACCCACCATATCGGTGTCGAGATCGATTTCCGGATATTGCTGTAAAATACCCGATTGCTCGATCACCTGCCTGACCGTATCGGCAGCGGGCACCTTCAGACTCAGCACCGTTTGCTGGTACGGAAGGGCATACACCACTTCAACCCGGATAAGATTCACTGCCGTATACCTCCCTCGCCCGCTCGCTGAACGCATGCACCATGGCATTGGTCAGTTCCTTGAATACACCGCCGAAGGCCAGCTCTACCAGGCGCGAGGTAAACTCGAAATGCAGCTTCAGTTCAACCTTGCAGGCATCGACGTCCAGGGGAGTGAAAGTCCAGCCGCCACTGAGAGACTTAAAGGGACCGTCCACCAGCTCCATTTCGATACGCTGATGAGGTTCCAGTAGATTACGGGTGGTAAAGGTCTTGCGGATCCCGGCCTTGGCCACATCCAAGGCTGCGGTAATGCTGTTGCCCGACTCGGACACAATGCGACTGGCCACGCAACCCGGTAAAAATTGAGGGTAGGCATCCACGTCGTTAACCAACTCATACATCTGTTGCGCACTGAACATCACCAGTGCGCTGCGGGTAATACTGGGCATAACCTCTCCTGCCACCAAAACCCCTTGATGTTAACACCAATCAGGGCCGGGCTCATCGCCAACACTGTACAAAAAACCGACGGTCGCCATATCACCAATTCCCAAGCTCCTATCGGCACCGTATAATGCCGCCACTATGACAAAAAACAAAGCCAAGAAAAAAACCGGTTCCAGCACCATCGCCGTTAACCGCAAGGCACGGCACGAATACTCCATCGAGGAAAAATTCGAAGCCGGTGTCGAGTTGCTAGGATGGGAAGTCAAAGCGCTGCGGGCCGGCAAGGTCAACATCGGCGAGGCCTACGTGTTCATGCGAAACGGCGAGGCCTTTCTGTTTGCCGCCACCATTACCCCTCTCAACATGGCCTCCACTCACGTGGTCTGTGATCCCTTGCGCACCCGCAAGCTGCTGCTGCACAAGCGCCAACTGGACCGCCTCACCGGTCTTATTGAACGGGAAGGCTACACCCTGGTGCCGCTGTCCCTGTACTGGTCCAAGTCCTGGGTCAAGGCCGAGATCGGCTTGGTAAAAGGCAAGAAGTCCCATGACAAGCGCCAAGATGTCAAAGAGCGCGACTGGCAGCGGGAAAAAGAGCGGATGATGAAACATAAGATCCGCTGAGGCTTGTTATTTAGCGGCGATTGAAATAAGATCAACACTCAACTTGGGGCTGATTCAGGATTCGACGAGATTCTCGAACTCCAAGGTGCATGCCGAGGTGCGATAGGCCTCGTAAAAAAATCGCAAAAAATAGTCGCAAACGACGAAAACTACGCACTAGCAGCTTAATAACCTGCAAGAGCCCTTCTACCCTAGCTTGCCTGTGACTTAGGGAATTGGAAGGTCATCCTTCACAGGATCGCGTGGATGCCGTGCCTGACGGTTGAAGCGTTAAATCCAATTCAGGATAGTCATTCTGTGGCGTGTCTGTCCGCAGCAGGTGGCGAAATTAATGACTGACTAAGCATGTAGTACCGACGATGTAGGTTTTTCGGACGCGGGTTCAACTCCCGCCAGCTCCACCAATCGATTGGAAAGCCGCCGCAAGGCGGCTTTTTTTTTAAATCAATTAGTTAAAAGACTGGCTCAGCCTCTCGCTTTAGTTTCCTCGAGTTCCTTCACGCACCGGGCTCCGTCTCCTTCAAGGGTATCATCGCCTCTATCTCTTCCGCCGGGCCCGGGCGGGCGAAGAGATAGCCTTGATACAGGCCACAGCCGTTGGCTTGCAGCATGGCGAGCTGGTCTTCGGTTTCGACCCCTTCGGCAATGACTTCCAGTTTCAGGCTGCCAGCCATGGCGGTAATCGCCCGGATAATGCTGAGACTGTTGTCATCGCCGGGCAAGGCCCGCACAAAAGACTGATCAATTTTCAGTTGATCAAGAGGCAGCTGCTGCAGATAGTGCAACGAGGAATAACCAGTACCGAAATCATCGATGGCAAAGCGAATCCCATATTGTTTGAGGATCCTCATACGCTCAATTGCCTTGGGCATGTCATTGATCAGCATGGACTCGGTCAGCTCGAACTTCAGCCTGGACGGGGCAGCGCCGGTTTGCCCAAGCACATTGAGCACCTCGTCGATAAAACCGCTCTGGTACAACTGAGCCGGGCTGATATTGACCGACACGGTAAAGTCATGGAAGGCCGGCAGCCGGGTCCAGCACGCCATCTGCTCACAGGCACGCAACAACACGATGCGATCGATTCGATGCATCAAACCGGCAGCATCGGCCACCTCGATAAAGGCGCCGGGTGTTAGTACACCCCGGCTGGGATGGCGCCAGCGAACCAGGGCTTCGGCCCCAGTCATCTCCCGCCTCGCGTTAAACTGTGGCTGAAAATAGACACAAAACTCGCCGGCGTCCATCCCCCGAATAATCTCTTCCTCCAGCAACAGCCGCTGGGAAATGACCTCCTGCATCACCGGATCGAAGAAGCGCCACTTGCCCTTGCCGGCGGATTTGGCTTCATACATAGCCAGTTCGGCCTGTTGCAGCAATTCATCCGCCGATGGGCTGTGATCATCCAGGGTGACCAGTCCCAGGCAGGCACTTCCCCGCAGTACATGGGCTTCATGCACATAAGGCTGCTCCAGTACCTCCATCAGCTTGTGCGCGATATGCTCAAGCCGGGCTGCCGCTGGCTCATCGGATAACTCTCCCAGCAGGATCACAAATTCGTCACCTCCCAGGCGGGCTACACAATCGGTTTCGCACACCACCTGATTCAACCGTTGCGCCGCCTGCTGCAGCAGTTGATCTCCGACCTGATGCCCCCAGAGATCGTTGATACCCTTAAAATGATCCAGGTCGATAAAAATTACGGCGCCCAGCTTGCCGCCACGGGCGCTCACCGCCTGGGCCTGCTTGATCCGCTCGAGCAGCAAGCGCCGGTTGGGCAAACCGGTCAAGGCATCATAAAACGCCAGGTGATTGATTTTTTCGGCGTCTCGTTTACGTTCGGTCATGTCGTTGATGGCCGCCACATAATGACTCACCCTGCCGCCCTGATCCTTGACCGCGCTGATCGACAGCCACTGCGGATAGAGCTCGCCGGACTTGCGCCTATTATGAATTTCCCCCTGCCAGTGTCCTTGAGTTTCAATACATTGCCACATCTGCCGATAGAACTCGTAACCATGCTTGCCGGAACTGAACACCTTGGGTGTCTTGCCCACAACGTCTTCCGGGGTGTAGCCGGTAATCTCGGTAAAGGCCTTGTTCACCCGCAAAATACGATTGTATTCGTCGGTGACCAGCATGCCCTGGAAACTCTCGAACGCCACGGCCGCAATACGTAACTCGGTTTCACTTTTAACCCGGGCACTGATATCACGGCTCAGGATCACGACCGCCGGTTTGCCATCGAACCGGCCATCCAGTGGCTGCGCCAGGCTCTCGAAGATCCGGCGCCCGCAGCGCGTTTCCACCTCGTAATTCAGGGTATTGACCCTTTTCTGGCGCAGGGTCCGGGCAATAAATGCCAGAAAACAAGCCGCCTGTACCGGAGGAAATAGATCCCGCACATTTTTTCCGATGATGCAGTCTGCCGAGGCAGAGAGCAGGTTGGCGTCCGAGGCCATCACTTCCAGGTAGCGCCCATCGCCGTCGATCACAAACATCAGGTCCGGTAAGGCACCGGTAATCGCCCTCAGCCGCGCCTCGCTTTCTCGTAATGCCCGCTGTTCCCGCCGTCGCTGCTCTGCATCGTTCAAGATAAAGACCAGTACCAGGGTCAGCGGTATCATCACCAGCAGAAACGGCCAGAGCAGCGGCAACAAGGGGTGATGTTGTTCCGGCGACACCGTCAAAAACACAAGTGACAAGGTCATCAGGTGCAACAGCATCACGACCGGCAGCAAGTGCCATAACTCCAGTCGGACCCATCCCCGGTTCAGCGCATAGCGCATGGCCAGGCCAAACGCCAGCGCCATCACCATGTTGAATATGCCGGGTACCGCCCCCTCCCCCCCCAGCCATAACCGGAATGCGCCGGACAGCAGCAAGGCCAGCCCCCCGGAAACCGGCCCGGCAAAGAGGCCGGCCACAAAAAGCACGGCGTTGCGCGCATCCAGCAGCACCCCGGGAGAAATCGTAAAGGGCACCTGCATACAGGCGATGGCGATGGCGCCAAACCAGAGACCCGAGGTCAGGATCAACAACCGTGGATGCTGCTGTCCCTGACGGACGTTGAGCGTCAGCAACCAGCCCGAGGCGAGGAGAAGCATGGCTTGTTCAATCACGGATATCAGCATGGAAGGATCAGGGCGGCAGAGTGAATCGGCATGGACAGGTTGAAAATGACCCGTCTCTCATTATTTTTAGTAACTACTAATAAAGAGGTAAAAGTGTAACAGAAAGTATACTTAATACCCATATAAAGCTCATGGAGACACTCTCCTGCCATAATAATCGGCCAGCGCCCCGGCTGCCATCAGCCAAGGCGGGATACCGGGCCGGAAAGCCCGGCGCCATCCTTCCCGGCGGTAATAAAGGGCTCCATCACAATACATGGCTCAAAACGTCATGGTTTATTGCATACACTGGATACAGACTTTTCCTGCACAAGGGATGACCATGCTTGGATCCCCCCCCTATGCCCTGCCTGAGCTCAATGAACTGGCCGAGCTGGCGCTGAGCGCCGGTGCTCATGCGCAGCTGGAAACCTTGGGCTGCGTGCACGATGGCCAGGATGGGTTACCGCTGCAGTTGCTCCGGCTTGGCACCCGGGCGGCCGATGCCCCGGCCTTGGGACTGTTCGGCGGCGTTCATGGGATTGAGAGGATCGGTAGTGCCGTGGTACTGGCCTATCTTCACTCCCTGGTGGCCAGCCTGCGCTGGTCCAGCCTGACCCACAGGTTGCTGGAGCGGATCAGTCTGGTATTTATGCCGGTCGTGAATCCGGTCGGCATGCTCAGAGCGACCCGCTGTAACGGCAATGGGGTGGATATTATGCGCAACAGTCCGGTGGAGGCCGACGACTCCGTCTACTGGCCCCTGGGCGGGCAGCGCCTGAGCCGTCATTTGCCTTGGTATCGAGGGCACCGACTGGAAACGGAATCCGAAGCCCTCTGCCTGGCCGTGGAGCGTTATTTGATCGGGCGCCCCTTCGCCCTGGCGCTGGATTGTCATTCCGGGTTTGGTCATCGGGACCGATTGTGGTTCCCCTTTGCCGGCAGTAAGGCCCCCCCGCCCCGCCTGGCCGAAATCATGGCCTTACGGGAGCTGTTTCTGACCACCTACCCCAACCACAACTACTACGACATCGAGCCCCAATGGCTGCACTACATGGCCCACGGCGATCTCTGGGATCACCTCACCCTTGCGCACCGGGACAGTCCCGGTATCTTCCTCTCCTTCACCCTGGAAATGGGCTCCTGGCTGTGGGTACGCAAGAATCCTCTGCAACTGCTGCGTTTTACCGGCCTGTTCAACCCGGTAAAACCACACCGGCACCAGCGGGTACTCCGTCGTCACCTGATCCTGATCGACTTTCTGGCCCGGGCGGTAGAAAGCCACGCCATCTGGCTGCCGCCCCCACAGCGACACCATCATCTCCAACAGGTGGCCCATGACCTGTGGGTTGAGCAAGGGCGAGGCCATGACTAAAAACTGGATACTGTTGCGGGGATTGATGCGCGAGCAACGTCACTGGGAAGACTTTCCCCGCCGCTTTCGGCAACACTTCCCCGATGACAACCTGATACTGGCGGATCTGTCCGGCTTCGGCACCGAACATGGCGAAACCAGCCCCTTGTCCATCACGGGCATCACGGAGCGGCTGCGGCTGCGTTGGCACCCTTGGCTACGGCAGGGGCCGGTTCACCTGTTGGCCCTGTCCCTCGGCGGCATGGTCGCCATCGACTGGGCCAGCCGCCACCCACAGCAACTGGCTGGTCTGGTGCTGATGAACACCAGCCTGGCCGGATTCAGTCCCTTCTACCAGCGGCTGAGGCCTCAAGCCTACTGGCCCCTGCTGAAATGGCTGCTGTGGCAACGGGATCCGCAGGCCCAGGAAGCCGCCATACTGCACCTGACCAGCCGGCGCTTCGCCGAAGATCAGGAACTCCTCGCCCGCTGGACCCGTTATGCTCGGGAACACCCCGCCACCCGGCGCAACACCCTGTGCCAATTGCTGGCCGCCCTGCGCTACCGCCCACCGAGTCGTTCCCCCTCGGTGCCCATGCTGGTGCTGAACAGCCAGGGGGATCGATTGGTCAATCCCCGTTGCAGCCAGGCCCTGGCCGAAGCCTGGCACCTGCCGCTGCGCCGCCATCCAGTTGCCGGCCATGATCTGCCCCTGGACGAGCCGGAGTGGGTATGTCGCCAGGTGGCCTCCTGGCTGGCAGAGGAGGCGCCAGGCGGGAACAACATGAGTTACAAGCCCGTCACCTCATGTTAGCCAGGTGAAAAAATCATGCGCGACTGGCAATCTTCCTTCATCCAACAGTTTCAGCTGCAACCTGACACCTGCCGGATCAAGCTGGTGGTGGCCTGGAGATGCTGAATTCGGGCCCGGATTTTTCCCTGGACCACTTCCGGGTGCTGGCGGCCCATGGCTGAATGTATTAAGCCCTGATTGCCGAACAAGCCAAGGCGTCACGGCCATCCCCGCATCGTGCCCCTGTATCCGGGTGACATCCTGTTCCCGGCATAAGCACCGGCAGCCAGGGTCACCGCCGGCTCTCCTGGTATTTGAGCCAGGTTGCAAAATTGTGGTTTATACGTAACGGAGCTTGACGCTCACAGGAGTCTGACCAAACTTAGGAAGAGGTAAAAACGGATGAAACGGTTTTTACCCTGAACCAGCCGCTTGCCGGTAGCGATAGTTAAGGGGATAACGCTATGATTTTAAACCATATCTGGGGCCTGTATGCGCACCCCAAAGAAGAGTGGCATACCATAGACCACCATCACGAAAGTTTGAACTACAGCCTGATCCACCTCGCGTTCATTGCGCTGATACCGGCGGTCTGTACCTTTATTTCCGCCACCATGATCGGCTGGAGTTTCGGCACCAGCAACACCATCATGCTGACCACCCAGAGCGCCCTGATGATGTCGGTGGGCATGTACTTCACCCTGATCGCCGGGGTGTTCGCTCTGGCCTACCTGACCTTCTGGATGGCCAAGACCTTTGGCGCCAGCCCTAACTTTACCCAGAGTATGGAACTGGCCGCCTACACCGCCACCCCGCTGTTCATGACCGGGCTGGCGGTACTCTACCCCGAGCCCATCTTCCTGATGCTGGTCGGCCTGGCGGGGCTGGCCTATTCAGTCTATCTGCTCTACTCCGGCGTCCCTATCATCATGCACATTCCCGAAGAGCGCGGCTTTATCTACGCCAGCTCGGTCGTGACCTGCGGCCTGGTGCTGCTGGTATGCATCATGGTCGGCTCCGTTATCGTCTGGAGCTGGGGTCTGGGACCCGTCTACACCCAGTGAGGTGAAATAACAGGCACGAAAAAGGGGTCTTGCGACCCCTTTTTGATGTCCTGAGCGGTTTATTCAGGATTGGCCTTCGTTGTAGATTTCCAGATGACTGTTGTCAATGCTGTCCTTCTGCTTGGCACCATCATTACGTTGGGCATTCAAGTCATCCAGATATTCCTGGTTCACGTCTTGAGTCACGTACTCCCCGGTAAACACCGAGGTCTCGAACCGGCGCAGCTCCGGATTGAAGTAACGTACCGCGTCCTCCAAGTCTTCCAGGTCCTGGAAAATCAGACCATCGGCACCGATCAGCTTGCATATCTCTTCGACTTCACGGCCGTAGGCGATCAGCTCGTTGGCGGAAGGCATATCGATACCGTAGACGTTGGGGAAACGGATTTCCGGGGCGGCGGAGGCGAAATACACCTTCCTGGCGCCCGCTTCCCGTGCCATCTGGATGATTTGTTCGGAGGTGGTACCACGCACGATGGAGTCGTCCACCAACAAAACATTCTTGCCAGTAAATTCCGAAGGAATGGCGTTCAGTTTGCGGCGCACCGACTGCTTGCGCTGCTGCTGACCGGGCATGATGAAGGTACGACCGATATAACGGTTTTTCACGAAGCCCTGGCGGTAGGGAATATTCAGATTCTGGGCGATCTCCAGGGCGATGTCACAGGAGGTTTCCGGAATAGGAATCACCACGTCGATGTCCAGGTCTTCCCATTCCCGGGCGATCTTGGCGCCCAATTTCTGGCCCATCCGTACCCGGGCGCCATAGACAGACACCTTGTCGATAAAAGAGTCGGGGCGGGCGAAATAAACATATTCGAAAATGCAGGACTGATGCTGGGGCTCGGCGGCGCACTGCTGGGTAAAGAGCTCGCCCTGCTCGGTGACATAGACAGCCTCGCCCGGTGCCACGTCGCGGATCAGGCTGAAGCCGACCGCATCCAGCGCCACGCTTTCGGACGCCACCATATATTCGATGCCCCCTTCTTCCGATTCCCGCTTTCCCAGCACCAGAGGACGGATCCCGTTGGGATCGCGGAACGCCAGCATGCCGTGGCCGATGATCACCGCCACGGTCGCGTAAGCCCCCCTCACCTTTTCATGCACCCGGCTGACCGCGGCAAACACATGGCCGGGCTCCAGATGCAGTTTTTGGGTTTGCTGATCCAGCTCGTGAGCCAGCACATTGATCAGCACTTCGGAGTCGGAAGTGGTGTTGATGTGACGGCGTGCCACCCGAAACTGCTCTTCTTTCAGTTCTTTGGCATTGGTCAGGTTACCGTTGTGGGCCAGGGCGATGCCAAAGGGCGAGTTCACGTAAAACGGCTGGGCCTGGGCCACGCTACTGCTGCCGGCGGTAGGGTAACGCACATGACCGATGCCGACATTGCCGATCAACCGCTCCATGTGGCGCTCTTCAAATACGTCCCGTACCAGACCATTGGCCTTGCGTTGGCGGAAGGTATCACCCGAAATGGTAACGATGCCGGCTGCATCCTGACCTCTGTGCTGAAGTACCGTCAGAGCGTCATACAGCGCCTGGTTTACCGGGGTCGTACCTTGAATACCGACAATCCCACACATGTCCTAATTTCCTCAACTCGCTATGGCTTGGGTAAAAAGCTGGATGAATTCTGCACCAGGCTGAAAAACCACTGGATCACTATACCAAATTCCGGGATCAACCGGGACTCCCGCCACCACACACTTTGCGGAAAGGCGGTCATGGTATCGACGAACAGCAGCATGGCAGCGACGATAAAAACGCCCCGCACAGCTCCGAAACAAACGCCCAGGACCCGATCGGTGCCAGACAAGCCGGTTTTGGTGACCAACTCACCGACAATGTAATTGACCAGGGCACCCAGGATCAGGGTTAACACAAACAGAATGGCAATGGCGGCACCATTGCGGAATAAAGGATCGGAAATATCGAGGTGAACGGCCAGGTCTGCATAGAACCGGCTGGCGATGAAAAAAGCCGCCACCCAGGTGGCCAGCGACATCGCTTCCTTCACAAAGCCCCTGACCAGGCTGATGAGTGCTGACAGGCCGATAATGCCGAGAATTGCGTAGTCTATCCAAACCATCATTTATTGCCGGGGACCTCTTAATTGCCGCGCATTCTACCAAAGGAGCCCGGCAAAAGGCGAAGAAAAAGCGGATAAATTTCATTCAATATCAAACTATCCCCTGAATGCAGCCAGGGCCGGGGAGGATTTCCATCTCCGGCCCCGCAAGGGTTACAGACCGCTATAGAAGGTCGCCGCCCCCGGACCGACCGGCAGGCCGAACACGAACACCCACAGGTAGAACAGCAGGCTCCAGCCAATCATGAAGACGATGGAGTACGGCAGCATCATCGCCATCAGGGTGCCGATACCCATGTTCTTCTGATAACGGGCCGCCACCGCCATGATCAGGCCGAAATAGCTCATCATGGGGGTGATGATATTGGTGGTCGAATCCCCGATACGGTAAGCCGCCTGTATGGCCTCGGGAGCATAGCCCACCAGCATCAGCATGGGTACGAAGATGGGGGCCGTTACGGCCCACTGGGCCGAAGCCGAGCCGATCATCAGGTTGATAAAACCGCAGAGCAGGATAAAGCACAGCAACAACATGGGACCGGTCAGGCCCACGCTCTGCAGGAAGGTGGCTCCCTGCACCGCGATCACGGTACCGAAGTTGGTCCAGCTGAAGAAGGCCACAAATTGAGCGGCGAAAAACACCAGCACGATATACATGCCCATGGAACTCATGCTCTTGGACATGGCATCGATCACATCGCGATCATTCCTCATGGTGCCGATAAGGCGGCCATAAACATAGCCGGGGATGGCAAAGAATACGAAGATGAACACCACTATGCCCTGCAGGAAAGGCGAGCCGGCCACGGCCCCGGTGGCCGGGTGACGCAGTATGCCGTTTTCCGGCACTATGGTCAGGGCCAGCAGGATGCAAACCACCAGGGCCGCCAGGCCGGCGCCTTTCAGCGCCCTTTTTTCCTCGGCACTGACCTTGCCCATCTCGGCGGCATTGAGATCGATGGCGGCGTTGTCCTTGTTGTATCTGCCGAGCTTGGGCTCGACGATTTTTTCGGTGACGAAGGCGCCCAGAGCCGAAATCACGAAGGTACTGATGAACATGAAATACCAGTTGACCTCGGGTCCCACCACATAGTCGGGATCGATGATACGGGCCGCGGTCTGGGTAATGCCCGACAGCAGCGGATCTACGGTGCCCAGCAGCAGGTTGGCGCTGTAGCCGCCGGAAACGCCGGCAAAAGCCGCGGCCAGGCCGGCCAGCGGGTGACGGCCCAGGGAGTGGAAGATCATCGCCGCCAGCGGGATCAACACCACATAGCCCAGTTCGGACGCGGTATTGGAGACGATACCGGCGAACACTATGGTCACGGTAACCATGCGCTTGGAGGCGTTCATCACCAGAGCCCGCATGGTAGCGGACAAGAGCCCGGAGTGTTCGGCAATACCGACCCCCAGCAGGGCTACCAGTACGGTGCCGAGCGGGGCAAAACCGGTGAAGTTGGTCACCAGGCTACTGACGATGCGTGACAGGCCCTCGGCATTGAGCAGGCTGACCACCTGGATCATGCCGTCGACGGCCCGGCCGGGAGCTCCTTCGGCCGGGGGTCGGCCACACTGACTTCGAAATAGCCGGCAATGCCGGAGGCCACCAGGATGACACCACAAAAGATAGCGAACAGGGTGATGGGATGGGGCAGCAGGTTGCCCAGCCATTCCACTGTGTCAAGGAAACGGGTGAAGGCGCCCTTTTTCGGTTCCTGGGCTTCGTTCCCGGATGGGCTGCCGTTGTAATCGCTTGAACGGGACGTCATGTCTTTTTCTCCATCAGTACTTTTCGGCAAAAACAGGTTAAGAAACCGCAAATAAAGGATTAAGAAGACAAAAAAAACCAGCCTTTAAACCAAAACTGAACGGAAACTCTAAACCAAGTCAAACGGGCGACGGATTATACACTTGTCTTCTCTATCATCAACGAAATATGATGCCAAAATGTTTATTATTTACAGATTTATTAACTATTTATGGTAAGAACAGCGAAAGGTAAAGATACCAGAACACAGTAGGGACGCCCGACAGGGAGGATGCCAACCGGGAGTCAAGCTGTTAAAATCAACATTAAGAGAAATCTAATATAAAGAGAATCCTCATGCTCTTCCCTGTTCGCTATGCCCGGCTGCTGTTCTCGGTACTGATGTCTCTCTACATGGTGACCATCATGACCGGCGTGAACACCGGCCTGGCCGGCGATTTCCTCACCCGCTGGTGGCGGGCCTTCTATATCGCCTGGCCCGTGGCCTTCATGCTGATCCTGGTGGGGGCCCCCCGTCTGCAGCAACTGGTCGGCCGCCTGGTGCGCCCATAAAAAAGCCGGGGCTCATGGCCCCGGCTT
Source organism: Zobellella sp. DQSA1 (assembly GCF_041950555.1). Taxonomy (GTDB): domain Bacteria; phylum Pseudomonadota; class Gammaproteobacteria; order Enterobacterales; family Aeromonadaceae; genus Oceanimonas. The sequence continues at coordinate 1,277,582 of NZ_CP169531.1, read as the reverse complement.
ACTGCCCGAACTGTATCTGTCTCAGCCGATAAACTTGAGGCCGCCCATATAGGACTGCAGTACTTCGGGTACGGCGATGCGACCGTCGGCCTGCTGGTAATTCTCCAGCACCGCCACCAGGGTACGTCCCACCGCCAGGCCGGAGCCATTCAGGGTGTGCAGCAACTGGGGTTTACCGTCGGCGCCGCGCACCCGGGCCTGCATCCGGCGGGCCTGGAAATCGGCGCAGTTGGACACGGACGAAATTTCCCGATAGGCATTCTGCGCCGGCAGCCAGACTTCCAGATCGTAGGTCTTGGCGGCGCCGAAGCCCATGTCGCCGGAGCACAGGGTCATCACTCGATAGGGCAGGCACAGATCCTGCAGTACCTTCTCGGCGTGCCCCACCATCTCTTCCAGCGCGTCCCAGGATTTTTCAGGATGTACCAGCTGTACCATTTCCACCTTGTCGAACTGGTGCATGCGGATAAGACCACGGGTATCCCGGCCGTAGGAGCCGGCCTCGGAGCGGAAACAGGGAGTATGGGCGGTAAACCTGAGCGGCAGCTGATCCGCTTCGAAGATCTCGTCCCGGCCTATGTTGGTCAGAGGCACCTCCGAGGTGGGGATCAGGGAAAAACGACGTACCTTGCCTTCCTCGTCTCCCTCGCCCTCGATGGCGGTGTGGAACAAATCGGCGGAGAACTTGGGCAGCTGGCCGGTGCCGAACAGGCTGTCGCTGTTCACCAGATAGGGTACATAGCACTCGGTGTAGCCATGCTCTGTGGTGTGCAGATCCAGCATGAACTGGGCCAGGGCCCGGTGCAACCGGGCAATCTGCCCCTGCATGATCACGAAACGGGAGCCGGCAATCTTCACCGCGCCCTTGAAGTCCAGACCAGCCAGGGCCTCACCCAGGGCAACATGGTCCTTCGGTTCGAAGCCGAGCTCGCCGGGTTGGCCCCAGCTGCGTACCATGACGTTATCATTTTCGTCCCGGCCCACCGGCACCGATTCGTGGGGCAGGTTGGGAATGGCGGCACAGAAAGCCTCGATATCGGTCAGCAGTTTGTCCAGCTCGACCTTGCACACATCCAGCTCATCGTTGATTTGCGACACCGCCGCCTTCAGCGGGACTATGTCCTCGCCGCTGCGCGCCGCCTGGCCGATGGCCTTGGAGCGGGCATTGCGTTCGGCCTGCAGCTCCTGGGTACGGGATTGCAGAGACTTCCGCTTTTCCTCGAGGCGGTTGAACAGCTCGACGTCCAGAGTAAAACCACGGCTTGCCAGCCGCGCGGCCGTGTCGGCGATGTCGCTGCGCAGGTATTTGGGATCCAGCATGAGTTACCTTATTTGATGCTTGTAATGCGTATGACACGCAGGGTCGGAAGTCACTAAGTCGGCTTCAGTTTATCAGCTTCGACGGCCCGGGGCCAACTGGCCGCCGGCCTGTTCGTCCAGGCTCTTGAGGTAGTCGAGCTTGGCCTTGACCTTTTGTTCGAAGCCCCGTTCATTGGGCTGGTAGTAACGCCGTTCCCGCAGCGCCCCGGGCAGGTAGGCCTCACCGGCGGCATAGGCCCCTGGCTCGTTGTGGGCGTAGCGGTATTCGGCGCCATGGCCCAGCTCCTTCATCAATTTGGTGGGCGCGTTACGCAGGTGGGTGGGCACCTCGAAGTCCGGCAGCTGCGTGGCGTCCTGCAAGGCCGCTTTCCAGGCGGTGTACAGCGCATTACTCTTGGGCGCGCAGGCGAGATAGACGATAGCCTGGGCGATGGCACGCTCTCCTTCCGCCGGCCCCACCCGGGTAAAGCAGTCCCAGGCCGCCAACGCCACCTCCATGGCCCTGGGGTCGGCCAAACCGACGTCCTCGGAGGCGATGGCCAGCAACCGGCGGGCAATATAGAGAGGATCGCAGCCGGCACTGATCATGCGCGCGTACCAGTAGAGACCGGCGTCCGGGTTGGAGCCGCGGATCGACTTGTGCACCGCCGAGATCAGATCGTAATAGAGGTCGCCCTGGTTATCGAAGCGGGCCAGCCGCTCACCGGTCACCTCCGCCAGCAACGCCTTGTCGATCCGGCGCAGCCCCTCCCGCTCCTCGGCCATGTCCGCCAGCAGCTCCAGGTAGTTGAGTGCCTTGCGGCCATCGCCGTCCACCAGTTCGGCCAGGGCCTGCTGCACGCCAGCCGCCAGTTCGATGGCCTGGCCGCCCAGGCCCCGTTCGTCGTTCAGGGCCTGTTCGATCATCGCCTCCACGTCCGCCGGCTCCAGCCGCTTGAGCAGGTAGACCCGGGCCCGGGACAGCAGAGCATTGTTGAGTTCGAAGGAGGGATTCTCGGTGGTGGCACCGATAAAGGTGACGGTGCCGTCCTCGATATGAGGCAGGAAAGCGTCCTGCTGGGACTTGTTGAAGCGGTGCACCTCGTCCACGAAGAGGATGGTACGTCGCCCGGCAAGCTGGTGCTCCCGTGCTCGCTCGATGGCGGCACGGATCTCCTTGACCCCGGAGGTGACCGCCGACACCCGCTCTACCTGGGCGTCGCAGTAAGCGGCCGCCAGTTCGGCCAGGGTGGTCTTGCCGGTGCCCGGCGGCCCCCAGAGGATCATGGAATGGCAGTGCCCCGCTTCCAGCGCCCGGCGCAGCGGCTTGCCCGGCCCCAGTATATGCTGCTGGCCCAGGTACTGCTCCAGCCGGGCGGGGCGCATCCGCGCCGCCAGGGGACGAAAGTCGTCCTGCTCGAAATCCAGGCTCAGGGTAGTCATCCCGTCGTTCTCCCATAAAACAAAACGGTAAGCCCACAGCTTACCGCTTATCACTACCTCTGCTGACTTTTTCTTAACGCTGGTCGTCTATCATTACCCCGGCCGGCGGCGTGAACTGGAAAGTATCGGCCGCGGTGACCGGCGCGGTATTGATGTTGCGCAGGCTGAATTCACTGCGCTGACCGCCGGACTCCAGCACGGTAAAGCGCTCGATACGATTGGCGCCGTCAAAACGCAGGCTGAATTGCTTCACCAGCTCGCTCGGATCCTTGCTGGTCACCACATAATCGGCGCCTCGCCGGGCCACCTCGTACTGCTGCCAGCGGCGGCCGTCACCGCCTGCAATCAACAGGAAAGGCGTATTCTGTACCGCCTGCTCCAGCGGCACTATGCTGACCTGTTCCACGAAGGGATCGAACATCCATACATCGGTGCCGTTGGAGACAATCAGGCTCTCGTCGGGTGAGGCCGTATGCCAGCGAAAGCGATCGGGTCGCGCCAGCTGCATGGTGCCTTCGGCCGTTTGCATCGGCTTGCCTCCCTCATCGAACACCTGCTGGCTGAAATCGGCGGAAAAGCGCTCGAAGGCCGCCAGTTTCTGCTGCAACTCGGCCCTGGCATCCGCCAGCGCCACGGCACTGACCGACCACAGCAAGACCCCTAGGGTTGCCAATTTTCTCATTCATTACTCCCTGGCCGGCGGAGGCGCCAGCACTTCACGTTGACCGTTTCCACCCGCAGGGCTGACGATGCCCTGGTGCTCCATCTGCTCGATGATGCGGGCGGCCCTGTTGTAGCCTATTTTGAACTTGCGCTGCACACTGGAGGTAGAGCCGCGGCGACTCTCTACGACAAAAGCCACCGCTTCGTCGAACAAGGGATCCAGCTCTTCATCGTTCCCTTCCGCCGCTTCCCCGGGCAGCAGACCATCGGCGCCCACCTCGCCACTCAGGATATCCTCGATATAGTCGGGCTCGCCCCGCTCCTTCCAGGCGGCCACCACCCGGTGCACCTCGTGGTCATCGACGAAGGCGCCGTGTACCCGGGTCGGGTTACTGTCGCCGGCCGGCAGGTAGAGCATATCGCCCATGCCCAGCAGCGACTCGGCGCCCTGCTGGTCGAGGATGGTGCGCGAGTCTATCTTGCTCGACACCTGGAACGACATCCGGGTCGGAATATTGGCCTTGATGAGGCCGGTGATCACGTCCACCGAGGGCCGCTGGGTCGCCAGCACCAGGTGGATACCTGCCGCCCGCGCCTTCTGGGCGATACGGGCGATCAGTTCCTCCACCTTCTTGCCGACGATCATCATCATGTCGGCGAACTCATCGATCACCACCACGATGTGGGGCAGCTTCTCCAACGCCGGCGGATAGGTGTCCATCGACTGGGTCGGCTGCCACAGGGGATCACGCAAGGGTTCACCGGCGTCGATGGCGTCCTGGACCTTGGTGTTGAAGCCCTTGAGGTTACGCACGCCCATGGCCGACATCAGCTTGTAGCGCCGCTCCATCTCGCCCACGCACCAGCGTAGGGCGTTGGCCGCCTCCTTCATGTCGGTCACCACTTCGGTCAGCAGATGCGGAATGCCCTCGTAGACCGACAGCTCCAGCATCTTGGGATCGATCATGATAAAGCGCACGTCTTCCGGCGTGGCCTTGTAAAGCATCGACAGGATCATGACGTTGACCCCCACCGACTTGCCCGAACCGGTAGTACCAGCCACCAGCACATGGGGCATCTTGGCCAGATTGACCACCACCGGCTCGCCGGCAATATCCTGGCCCAGTACCAGGGTGAGCGGGTGCTCGCTGCGGCGGAAGGGATCGCTGTCCAGAACTTCCCGCAGGTAAACGGTTTCCCGCCGGGTATTGGGCAGCTCCAGTCCCACATAGGGTTTGCCGGGGATCACTTCCACCACCCGCACGCTGATGGCGGACAGGGAGCGGGCCAAGTCCCGAGCCAGGTTGGTGATCTTGCTGACCTTGACCCCGGGGGCCAGATCCAGTTCGAAACGGGTGATCACCGGGCCCGGATAAACACCGACCACATTCGCCTGCACGTTATAGTCGGCCAGCTTGGCTTCTACCAGACGGGCGATGCGCTCCAGTTCGCTTTCGCTCACCGAATGCTGTTTGGGCTTGGGCTTGTCCAGCAGTTCAACCGGCGGCAGGGGCGTCAAATCCGACTTGCGCTGCCGGGCCGGTACAGGTGCCGGTGACAAGGGCGCCGGCGGCGGAGTCTGATGGTCGGTGGCCGGCTCCGCCTCGTCACTCAGCCAGGGCAGTTCCAGTGCCTCGTCGTCATCGTCCAGGGCCCAGCCATGGACTTCGGCGATGGTGGACATCGTCTCGTCGGCCGGTTCGGTCACGCCCAGGACCGGCTCTTTACGTACCGAAGAACGAACCGGCGGTGTTTTTTTCTGCAGTACAGGCCGCCTTTCCGCCGCCGCCGGAACCGGCGCAAGCAGGGGATCTTCCGGTATGTCTTCCCACGCCTCATCGTGATCATCCCCACGCCCCAACCGCGCTTTGAAACGACGCCAGCCGACAACACCCGATTCGGAAGAAGCTGGTATCAGGGGAGCCCGGGACTCCGGCTCCACCCGCTCTCCTTCGCCTGAATGCGGTCGGCCTCGCACGCGCTCGACCAGCCATTCAACAAGGCGGCTGGGTGCCGAAGGCAGCCAACTCGGCAGCTCCAGCACGGCAGCCCCCAACCGCTCGACGATCAACAGCCAGGACCAGCCGGTGAAGAAAGTCACACCGGTGGCAAAGCCGCACAGCAGCATCAGGGTGGTCCCCAGGGAGCCAAATACCGAACTCATGGCCGCCGCCAGCATGTCACCGACAAGACCGCCGGAGGAAAAGTAATAGATATTTCCCACATTCATGCTGGCCAATGCCAGCAGGCTGAGCAGCAGCATCAGGAAACCGATGATGCGCAGGCTCAGGGTCAGGTAGCAGATCTCAGTCAGGCCTTTGGGCCGCCATAGGGTAACCCAGCCAAAAAACACCATGAACGGCGGTACCAGATAGGCAGAGAAACCGAACACGAACAGCAGGATATCCGCCAGCCAGGCACCGGCGGGACCGGCGGCGTTGCTGATCTCCCCGCCCCATGCGGTTTGTGACCAGCCCGGATCCGAGGGATGGTAAGACACCAGCGATAACATCATAAAGATCGCCAGTAAAATAATGATGATCAATCCGGCCTCAAACAGACGCTGTAAACCAGACATGGGAGTAAACAGCTTTTTCTCCGCCAAACGCCCGCTCCTCGTTCTTTATTGTTGTGTCATGCTATCTAAAAACTGCGACAGGAAAAGTCGTCAGGCACCAAACGACAAACGAGCGGCCAAGGGCCGCTCGCAGGTACAGGTTCTATATCGAGCCCCTACCCGGTATAAAAATACCAGAGCCGGGCAGATTAGCACAGCTTATCGGGTATTTATCACCAGACGATTACTCTGCTTGACCTCTTCCATCACCACATAGGTACGGGTATCGTTCACGCCAGGCAGGCGCAACAGGGTTTCACCCAACAGTTTACGATAGGCAGACATGTCTGCTACCCGGGTTTTCAGAAGGTAGTCAAAATCACCGGATACCAGGTGACATTCCTGGATCTCTTCCAGCTTCTGCACCGCATCGTTGAACTCGTCGAACACATCCGGGGTACCACGGTTGAGGGTAATCTCCACGAATACCAGCAGGGACGCATCCAGGAACTGAGGATTGAGAATAGCGGTATAGCCTTCGATGTATCCCTGACGTTCCAGCCGGCGCACCCGTTCGAGGCAGGGCGTCGGACTCAGGCCGACCCGTTTGGACAACTCCACATTGGAGATACGCCCGTCTTGTTGAAGCTCATTGAGTATGTTGCGATCGATGCGGTCGAGCTCTTTCACCGGCCGGTTGTTCGCATCCAGTACTTCATCCATCCTTTGACTCATTTTCGATACATTCCACTATGAACATTAGACTTTTATGGCACAAAACCATGCCTTTGCGCAACATGCCTTTAGGCTGACGCGCCCCCCATCTGGATGTACGACCGGATGAAGGAGGCCGGCTTGGGCACCTGAAAAACCGCCACGAATAAATAAAAAACCAAAAAAAACGATTATATATACATTATTAACATCCAACAGCTTAGCATGACAAAAAGCAAACGGGTAGCACATATGTTTGAATATTACACAAATCGACCATAAAAACTAAATTTTTCCGCCGACTCCTGGCGATTTTTCCTGTAAATATCCTTATCAGCCACACCCCAGCGGCGGAGAAGACAAAGTCTCTGAAAATTCTCCTCCTTACCGTGACTACACCTGAGTAACCGGATGAAAAGCCACATTCATGGTGATTTGTCTTGCGCAAAGGCATTTTTTGACCCCTACAGGGATCATCCTGGTTATATTGCATAACTATTCGTTATAACGTTTCAACTGCAGAAGCGACATTTTCGTCGTACCGTCCCGGGCTTGGAGGCGATTGCAACAATCGTTTTCTTACGCTTTATTCCATTAGGGCTATCCCCTACAATCGGCTTCACTTTTATCTGCCTATTTGCCAAGGTTGGAGAGACACATGAGCCAAGCCAAACACGCCAAATTGCTTATTCTGGGTTCCGGCCCTGCAGGGTACACCGCTGCCGTCTATGCGGCCCGGGCCAACCTGAACCCGGTATTGGTCACCGGTATCCAACAGGGGGGCCAACTGACCACTACTACCGATGTGGAAAACTGGCCAGGCGACGCGGAAGGTCTGACCGGACCGGCCTTGATGGAACGCATGAAAGAGCACGCAGAGCGCTTCGAAACCGAAATCCTGTTCGACCATATCAATGAGGTGGAACTCACTCAGCGCCCTTTCCGGCTCAAGGGTGACAACGGTGAGTACACCTGTGATGCCCTGATCATCGCCACCGGCGCCTCCGCCAAGTACCTGGGCTTGCCCTCCGAAGACGCCTTCCAGGGCCGGGGCGTGTCGGCCTGCGCCACCTGCGACGGCTTTTTCTACCGCAATCAGAAAGTGGCCGTGGTCGGCGGTGGCAATACCGCCGTGGAAGAAGCCCTGTATCTGGCCAATATCGCCGCCGAAGTCCACCTGGTGCACCGTCGAGACCAGTTCCGCTCCGAGAAAATCCTGATCGATCGGCTGATGGACAAGGTGAATAACGGCAACATAGTGCTGCATACCGATCGCACCCTGGACGAAGTGCTGGGGGATGAGATGGGCGTGACCGGCATCCGCCTGAAAGACACCCGTAGCGACATCACCGAACAACTCGATGTAGCCGGTGTCTTTATCGCCATTGGCCACCAGCCTAATACCCAGATTTTCGAAGGCCAACTGGAGATGGAAAACGGCTACCTCAAGGTGCAGTCCGGCCTGCACGGCAACGCGACCCAGACCAGCATCGCCGGCGTCTTTGCCGCCGGCGATGTAATGGACCATGTCTATCGCCAGGCCATCACATCAGCCGGCACCGGCTGCATGGCCGCCCTCGACGCCGAGCGTTACCTGGACGGCCTGGGCGAGTAATCACCCGGCCCGTGACCACGGAGCCTGCTCCGAGGTCACGGGCCGACACCGAGCTTGGCGACAAGGCGCTGCTCTTGCAGGGCCTTCTGCTCTTCCTCCAGGGCATCCAGCGCCTCTTTCAGGGTCGGATAAAACGCCAGCATGCCGGGAATGGGCTGAAACCTGGCCCTGGCCAGAGTTTTCAGCGGCTGGTACTGCAGATCCGCAATCACCACCCTGACCCGCTCCCTCTTGCATTGATCGATAAACTTGGTCAATGCCGCCAGCCCTCCCGCATCGAGGATGGCCACCCCATCCAGGTAAAGGACGATGCCCTTACGTGCCTGCATCATGCCGGCCAGTTCCCCAAATACCCGATCGGCGGCGGCAAAGAACAAAGGGCCGTTGATCTTGAATGCCGACCAGCCCTCGGGCAGGGGCGTATCGAGCAGCCGACGATGGCCGGAGATATCGCTGACCCGGGTCATCTCCGCTATCTCCCGCACGAACAACACCGCCGCCACCAGCACCCCCACCGTGATGGCCAGCACCATATCAAACACGATGGTCAGTGAGAAACAGGTGAGGAACACCAGGATGTCGCCTGCCGGGGCGGTTTTCACCAAGTGCACCGCCTTATGGGCTTCGCTCATGTTCCAGGCCACCACCATCAGCAGGGCCGCCATCGCCGGCATCGGCAGCCAGGCCAGCCAGGGTGCCAGCAGCACCAATCCGGCCAGTACCACCAGTGCATGCACCATGGCCGCTACCGGCGACTCGGCGCCGGCCTTGAAGTTGGCGGCCGAGCGGGCAATGGCAGCGGTCGCGGTAATGCCGCCGAAAAAAGGGGTGACCAGGTTGCCGATGCCCTGCCCCAGCAGTTCGCTGTTGGCACTGTGCCGCTTGCCGGTCATGCCGTCCAGAACCACGGCACACAGCAATGATTCGATCGCCCCCAGCATGGCGATGGCAAAGGCTGCAGGCAACAGATCGCGCAGCAGGGCCCAACTCAGCACCAATGGCCCGCCCTCCGGCCCCGGTTGCCGCCAGGGCCAGACAAAATCCGGCAAGACCGGGGGTATGCCCTGCCCACTGCTACCGTCGGGCAGCAGGTAACTGAAACGGCTGCTGATGGTATCGATATCCAGGCCATGCCGGTTCAGCCACCAGGTGGCAAGGCTGGCCAGGATCACCGCCGGCAGGTGCGCCGGCACCCCTGTTTTCAGACGGGGCCAAAGCAACAGTATCATCAGCGTCAATACCGCAATCAGCAAGCTGGGCCAGTGCAACCCGGGCAGATGGCCAGCCAGGGTCATCACCTTGCCCAGGTAGTGCTCGGGCAAGGTCGTCAGCGAGAGTCCGAAAAAATCCTTCAGTTGCAAGGTGGCAATCACTACCGCGATGCCCCCGGTAAAGCCCAGGGTGACCGGCTCGGGAATATATTCAATCAGCCGCCCCAGCCGTACCAATGCCATGCCGATCAGCAAGACACCGGACATGGTGGTGGCCAGCAACAAGCCGCCCAGGCCGTACTTCTGGGCGATGGGGTAGAGGATCACCACAAAGGCGGCAGTGGGGCCGGAAATACTGAGCCGGGAGCCGCCGGTCAGGGCAATCACAAAGCCGGCGATAATGGCGGTATACAGGCCATACTGGGGTGCCACCCCGCTGGCAATGGCCAGCGCCATGGCCAGCGGTATGGCGATGATGCCCACCGTGATCCCGGCCAGCACATCCCGCAACAGGCGGCGGCGGCCGTAGGGCTCCTGTAGGCAACTTTCGCGCAGTGCATGACCAATACGCAAAGAAAACAGGTGGGCGCGGTGTGACATGGCTCTCCTCCGGCGGCGAGCTGTATTAGAATAGAATAGTGATTATATTCTCATCACTTATACATTCAATGTTAATATAATTAGCATGCTTTATTTCGTCGGAGGTACCATGGAACAACGGACCGCTCGCCTGACCCTGTTGATAGACCCCAGGAAAAAGGCGCTGTTTGAGCAACTCTGCGCCCAGGAAGACGTGACCCCATCGCAAAAGGTACGGCAATTTATTCGGGACTATATCGTAGAAAAAACCGGCAAGGACTGGCTTGATCTCGAGCAGGACTGATTTCAGGAGCCATGATGCTGACCCTGCTTGATGATCGACTCTGGTTTCCGGATCCGGAGCTCGCCCTGGAAGAACCCAATGGTTTGTTGGCCATCGGCGGGGATCTGAGCCCGAAACGACTGTTGCTGGCCTATCGCATGGGAATCTTTCCCTGGTTCGATCAGAGCCAGCCGTTGCTATGGTGGTCGCCCGACCCGCGAGCGGTACTGGAGCCGACCCGGCTCCACGTCAGCCGCAGCCTGGCCAAGCTGGCCCGCCGCGGGCCTTACCGACTGACTATCAACATCGCCTTCGAACAGGTGATCCGTCACTGCCGCCAGTTGCGGGAGAGACATGAAGGCACCTGGATCACTCCCGGCATCGAACAGGCTTACTGCCGGTTGCATCACCAGGGTCAGGCCCACTCGATAGAAGTCTGGCAAGATGAACAACTGGTGGCGGGGCTTTACGGTATCGGCATCGGTAAATTATTTTGCGGTGAATCGATGTTTCATCGGGTCGATAACGGTTCCAAGCTCGCCATGCTCGGCCTGTGCCGGCATTTTTCCCGCCATGGCGGGGCGCTTGTCGACTGCCAGTTACCCAACTCCCATTTGCTGAGCCTGGGGGTCATCACCTGGCCGCGCTTGCGTTTTTTACATAAACTCAAAGAGCTGCAACAACAGCCGTTGGCACAATCCTGCTGGCAACCGGGTGAACTGATATTATGAGGGAAGTAAATCTGAAGGTGGGGCTGACCCCCAAGCATCAGTGCAGCTACCTGCCGGGACGACAGGAGCAGTTGCTGGTATTGCTCGATAAGGAGCTGCTCTGCCCGGAAGGCTATGAGCAACTGCTCAGTGCCGGCTTTCGCCGCAGCGGATCCGATATTTATCGCCCCCATTGCCAGTCGTGCCGGGCCTGTGAGTCCCTGCGCATCGATGTGCGGCACTTTGCTCCCAGCCGCAGCCAGAAACGCATCCTGCGCCAGAACCAGGACATCAGTGTCAGCCTGAGTGAACAGGACAAGCCCGACTATTTCCGGCTTTACCAGCACTATATCAACGAACGGCACCGGGACGGCGCCATGTACCCGGCCAGCCGCCAGCAGTACGACGGTTTTCTGCTCTGTCACTGGCTGCCGCCGGTGTTTGTGGAATTTCATCTGGAACACCGGCTGGTCGCGGTGGCGGTGACCGATCTGCTCAGCGGTGCCCTCAGCGCCATGTATACCTTTTACGATCCATCCCTGGAGCACCGATCACTCGGCACCTTCGCCATACTGAGCCAGCTCCGCCTGGCGGGCGAATTGCGCAAAGAGTGGCTGTACCTCGGCTACCAGGTCGATGGTTGCAAGAAAATGAATTATAAACAGCATTTCCGCCCCCACCAGCGACTGATCGCCGGCCAGTGGCAGGCGATGAAAGACTGAGCGGAAACTTTACACATGGGGCGAAATCCGGCATGATCCCTGCCGTTTTTATTGCCTGCGTTAACAAGAGGACTCAATGGCTAAAGAAGACAGTATTGAAATGCAGGGTACCATCCTGGAAACCTTGCCCAACACCATGTTTCGCGTTGAGCTGGAAAATGGCCACGTGGTCACCGCTCACATCTCCGGCAAGATGCGCAAAAACTACATCCGTATCCTGACCGGTGACAAGGTCACTGTCCAACTGACCCCCTACGATCTGTCAAAAGGACGCATCGTCTTCCGCGCTCGTTAATCCCAGCGTCAGTCACCCCGACCTTGCAGACGGCTGCCGATATCGTCAGCTGTATTCTTTTTGCAAATCATTTTCCCCTTCCGTCAGGCATGCCGCTCTTGGATAAAACGATGCCCGGGGCCTGTTAGGATCCCGGGCATTGCGGCACTTGCCCGAAGGCAATGACTCAATGGGCCAGTGACGCTTCTGATTGATAATCAAAGTGCAGCTTGTCGTCCTTGAGCGTGACTTTCACCGAGCCGCCACCGACCAGTTCGCCAAACAGCAACTCGTTGGCCAGCGGCTTTTTCAGCTGCTCCTGGATCACCCGTCCCATGGGACGCGCTCCCATGGATCTGTCGTAACCTTTCTCGGCCAACCAGTGCCGGGCCTGCTCGCTCACCTCCATCGACACCCCCTTGGCATCCAGCTGGGCCTGCAGCTCGACGATAAACTTGTCCACCACCCGGTGAATGATGTCCATATCCAGATGGTTGAACCAGATGATATGGTCGAGCCGGTTGCGGAATTCGGGCGCGAAGGTGCGGTTGATTTCCGTCATGGCATCAAAGCTGTGATCCTGTTGCTGGAAGCCGATGGACTTGCGTACCGTTTCCTGAACCCCGGCGTTGGTGGTCATGACCAGGATCACATTGCGGAAATCCGCCTTGCGGCCGTTGTTGTCGGTGAGGGTGCCGTTGTCCATCACCTGCAACAGCAGGTTGAACACATCCTGGTGCGCCTTCTCGATCTCATCGAGCAGCACCACCGCATGGGGATGCTTGATCACCGCATCGGTGAGCAGCCCGCCCTGATCGAAGCCCACATAGCCGGGAGGAGCCCCGATCAGCCGGGACACGGTGTGGGATTCCATGTACTCGGACATGTCAAAGCGGATAAGCTCGATCCCGAGGATACGCGCCAGTTGCTGGGTGACCTCGGTTTTGCCCACCCCGGTCGGGCCGGCGAAGAGGAAGGAGCCGATGGGTCGCCTCTCGTTGCCGAGGCCAGAGCGGCTGAGGCGGATGGCGTCGGTCAGCACCTCGATGGCCTTGTCCTGGCCAAACACCACCATCTTGAGATTGGGCTCGAGGTTTTTCAGCGCTTCCTTGTCTGAGCTGGACACCGACTTCTCCGGAATGCGGGCAATCTTGGCGACGATGGCCTCGATATCCCCCACGCCGATGGTTTTCTTGCGCTTCGAGGGCGGCATCATGCGGATCCGGGCCCCCGCCTCGTCGATCACGTCGATGGCCTTGTCGGGCAGGTGCCGGTCGTTGATGTACTTGGCGGACAGCTCGGCCGCGGCCCGGATCGCCTTGCTGGTATAACGCACATCGTGATGCGACTCGTACCGGCTCTTCAGCCCCAGCAATATCTTGGTGGTGTCGTCCACCGAGGGCTCCAGGATGTCGATTTTCTGGAAACGACGGGCCAGGGCCCGATCCTTTTCAAAAATCTGGCTGTATTCCTGGTAAGTGGTCGAGCCCACGCACCGGATCTGGCCACTGGAGAGTAATGGCTTCAGCAGGTTGGCCGCATCCAGCTGGCCGCCGGAGGCCGCACCGGCGCCGATGATGGTATGGATTTCATCGATGAACAGGATGGAGCCTTTCTGCTTTTCAAACTGCTTGAGCAACGCCTTGAAACGCTTTTCGAAATCACCGCGGTACTTGGTGCCCGCCAGCAGGGAGCCCATGTCCAGCGAGTAGATGGTGCTGCCGGCGATAATCTCCGGCACATCCTGATGCACGATGCGATAGGCCAGCCCTTCGGCAATGGCGGTCTTGCCCACCCCGGCCTCACCCACCAGCAGCGGGTTGTTTTTGCGCCGACGGCACAATACCTGGATGGTGCGGTTGAGCTCCTGATCCCGGCCGATCAGCGGATCGATACGGCCTTCCTTGACCCACTGGTTGAGGTTGATGACAAAACCTTCGGTCTGGTTGTTGGCCGCCTCTTCGGTGTTCTCTTCCTGCTGGGAAGAGGGCGCCTCTTCCTGCAGACCGTCCTTGCGAATGCCGTGGGACAGGAAGTTGACCACATCCAGCCGGCTGACCTGGGCCTTCTTCAGCAGGTAAGCCGCCTGAGACTCCTGTTCGCTGAAGATGGCCACCAGCACATTGGCACCGGTAACCTCGGCGTTGCCGGAAGACTGCACATGAAATACCGCCCGTTGCAGCACCCGCTGGAAACCGAGGGTAGGCTGGGTTTCGATCTCGTCGTCTCCGACCGGGATCAGTGGTGTGGTTTGCTCGATGAAAGTGTGGGTTTCACGGCGCAACTGTTCGACATCGGCACCACAGGCAGCCAGGGCCTCTTTGGCCGATGGGTTATCCAACAGGGCGAGTAACAGGTGCTCCACCGTCATAAACTCGTGACGAGCGCGACGGGCTTCGTTGAACGCATCATTCAACGTGCTCTCAAGGTCTTTGTTCAACATAGGCACCTCCCCTAAAAAACTGCGGTGTCCCGTTGCGGCGGGTGTTTACTTATGCCTGCTCCATGGTGCACAACAGCGGATGTTCGTGCGTGCGGGCAAACTTGTTCACTTGCGCTACCTTGGTTTCTGCAATTTCTGCGGTAAACAGACCGCAGACCCCTTTCCCCTGGTAATGTACCGCCAGCATCACCTGCGTGGCCTTGTCCACATCCATCGCAAAGAATTTTTGCAGTACCTCCACGACAAAATCCATGGGGGTGTAATCGTCGTTATTCAAGATGACCTTGTACATAGGAGGGGGCTGCAGCGCAGTTTCTTCCACCTCTTTTACCCGATCACCGACGCTCTGCTGTGTTCTCCTGCTCATATATTTACTCTAAATCACTGTTCCGAATCGTGCTACAGAAGTCGGCGCCTCTCTAGAGGCTCCTCTCTTTCGTCCGCCGGCCACGATGCTGCCGATGACAGTTAAACCTCTCTGGTATCAGGAACGGTTCTTTAGCCTTTCCTTCACACTACCGCTAAAGCTGGCGCTGTCAATAGTCTCTACAATCGGTGTTTCCGATAATAAACAAATGCTTGACTACCCCCAGAGTTAGACTAGAGTGATTGATTGGTAATCATTGGCATTAGTCGCCGTTTGGCACTGGCCCATGGCTACCGCATCCGGCGGGAAATCGCCTGTAGTTATAATTGGCAGCTGCCGATTACTCAATGTTGTTTAAGATGTTTGAGCAAAAAGGATGCAGAAGTATGGCAACCGGTACGGTGAAGTGGTTTAACAACGCAAAGGGATTTGGGTTTATCTGTCCGGAAGAAGGGGGGGAGGATGTGTTCGCACATTTTTCAACCATCCAGATGGATGGCTACAGAACCCTGAAAGCGGGCCAGGTCGTCCGATACGAAATACAGGAAGGACCGAAAGGCAACCATGCGACCAGCATAGTGCCCGAAGGCCAACCGGCATAATAAAAGCACTGGATACAAAGTATCTCTTATACCCAAGGCGCTCAGGCGCCTTTCTTCGTATCAGGAGGACACAGATGAATATTTCCCCTCTCCCCTACCCCCTCGCGGCCAGGCCCGCCTAAACTTTATCCACCTTTGGTATTTTTATTTCAGTGGTGGTATTAAATGAGCATAATCAAAGAGTTCAAGGAGTTTGCCGTCAAGGGCAACGTGGTGGACATGGCGGTAGGTATCATCATCGGCGCCGCCTTCGGCAAGATTGTATCCTCCCTGGTCAACGACGTCGTCATGCCCCCCATAGGGATGGTGATCGGCGGCGTCGATTTTTCCGACCTGGCCATAGTGCTGAAGGAGGCGGTGGAAGATGCGCCGGCCGTCACCCTGTCCTACGGCAGTTTTATCCAGACGGTACTGGACTTCACCATCGTCGCTTTCGCCATCTTCATGGTGATCAAGGCCATCAACCGGCTCAAGCGCAAGGAAGAAGCCAAGCCTGCAGCCCCGCCCGCCCCGTCGAAGGAAGAGCAGCTGCTGACCGAAATCCGCGACTTGCTCAAACAGAAAAACAACCTCTAGGAGTCCCCATGGAGATGACCACAACGCCTTCCATCGAAGGCAAGCGTATCCGCAAGTATTGCGGCGTGGTGGCCGGTGAAGCCATTCTCGGCGCCAACCTGTTCAAGGATCTGTTCGCCAATATCCGCGATCTGGTCGGCGGCCGCTCCGCCACCTATGAGCGGGAGCTGCAGCGGGCCCGGGATCTCGCCCTGCAGGAACTGGAGCAGAAAGCCCGGGGCCTGGGCGCCAATGCGGTGGTGGGCATCGATCTGGACTACGAAGTGCTGGGCCAGAACAACGGCATGCTGATGGTCTCCGCCAGCGGCACCGCCGTCATCGTCGAATAAGGCTACTCCAGCAGCCAGGCCAGGCACTGGTAGGGCGCCAGTTGCAAGGCGCAGGGGACAGCCGGGGCCGAGCCGGTGTTGTCGACCAGCAGTTCGGCCCGGCGCCAGGGCGCCAGCGCCGGCGACTCGAACACCTGCGGCTCCCGCCCCAGGTTGGCGACCACCAGTACCCGACGCTCCCCGTCATCGCGCTGATAGCACCAGATGTACGGGTGTCCGGGCAGCAGGTCCCGGTAGTCGCCGCGCACTATCACCGGATGCCGCTTGCGCAGCTGGATCAGCCGCCGGTAGTGGTAAAACACCGACTCCGGATCCGCCAGCGCCGCCGCCACGTTCACCCGGGCCTTGCTCGTCCCCGGCGCCAGCCAGGACGTACCACGGGTAAAGCCGGCCTGGTCACCGCTGTCCCACTGCATGGGGCTGCGGGCATTGTCTCGGGAGCGGGCCGCCAGTATCGCCAGTACCTCTTCCTCCCCTAGCCCCTGCTCGAGCAGGATCCGGTACATGTTGCGACTTTCCACGTCGGCAAACTGCCCGATACGGTCATAGCCCGGGTTGGGCATGCCGATCTCCTCCCCCTGGTAGATATAGGGCGTACCCTGCATCAGGTGCAGCACCGTAGCCAGCATCTTGGCGGAGCGCTCCCGGTACTCCCCTTCATCGCCGAAACGGGACAGGATGCGCGGCTGATCGTGGTTACACCAGAACAGGGCGTTCCAGCCACGCCCGTGCAGACCCTGTTGCCACTCGCTGAACAGCCGCTTGAGTTCGACAAAATCCGGCGGCGCCAGCCGCCACTTGTTGCCGCTCGGGTAGTCCACCTTGAGGTGGTGGAAGTTGAACACCATGGACAACTCCTCGCTGTCCGGGCTCGAATAACGCTGGCAGTGGTCCAGGCTGGTGGAGGACATCTCCCCCACCGTCATCATGCCGCAGGGGGCGAACACCGTCCGGTTGAGCTCGTGCAAAAATTCGTGGACTCGGGGACCGTCGGTATAGAAACGTCGTCCATCGCCCAGCCCATCATCGGGAAAGGCCTGGTCCTTGGAGATCAGGTTGATCACGTCCAGGCGCAGTCCGTCGACGCCCTTCCCCGCCCAAAAGCGGACGATGTTTTTCACCTCTTCCCGCACCCTGGGGTTTTCCCAGTTCAGATCCGCCTGCTCCACCGCGAACAGGTGCAGGTAGTACTGGTCCGAGGCGGCATCCCGTTGCCAGGCGCTGCCGCCGAACTTGGACTGCCAGTCGTTGGGGGGGCCGCCGTCGCGGCCATCGCGCCAGATGTAGAAGTCCCGATAGGGACCGGCCGGATCCCGGATGGCGGCCTGAAACCAGGGATGGGCGGTGGAGGTATGGTTGACCACCAGGTCCATGATCACGCGGATACCGCGCCGGTGGGCCTCGGCCAGCAGCTGTTCGAAGTCTTCCATGGTGCCGTAGGCCGGATCGATCCGGTAGTAATCGGCGATGTCGTAGCCGTTGTCCACCTGGGGCGAGACATACACCGGCGTCAGCCAGATGGCGTCCACCCCCAGCCCGGCCAGGTAGTCGAGTTTGTCGATCACCCCGCCCAGGTCACCGGTGCCGCTGGCCCCCGAATCGTAGAAGGACTTGGGGTAAATCTGGTAGATGACGCCCCGATGCCACCATTGTCCGTACTGCTCTTTGTTCATGTGCGTGCTCTTCGTTCAATCTTGGTAGAAAGGGCCCGGGCACAAGCCGCTCCGGGCCTTCGATATCTTCAGCCCAGGGCTACCCCGGCCCGCTGCCGGCGCTGGTACATCAACACCGTCAGCAGCATCGGCACCACCACGGCGATGACCATGGCCAGCAGGTAGACCAGCCAGTAGCGGGGCTGGATGGAGAGGATGCCCGGCAGGCCACCCACCCCGATGCCGTTGGCCAGCACCCCGGACAGGCCGCACAGCAGGGCCGCCAGGGCGGAGCCGGTCATGGCGCAGAGCATGGGAAACTTGTACTTGAGGTTGATGCCGTACATGGCCGGCTCCGTCACCCCCAGGTAGGCGGAAATGGCCGCCGGCACCGATATCTCCCGCTCGTTGGCCTTCTTGCTGACCCAGATGATACCTACCACGGCGGAAGCCTGGGCGATATTGGACAAAGCGATCAGCGGCCAGATGGGGGTGCCGCCCATGCTCTGCATCAGTTGCAGATCCACCGCGTTGGTGGTGTGGTGGATACCGGTGATCACCAGGGGCGCGTAGAAGAAGCCGAACAGGGCCGCCCCGATGGGGGCAAAGTCGCCGGTCATTGCCGCCCTGGCGACCAAGGCCACGCCATCTCCCAACAGGCGACCGAAGGGGCCTATAAGGGTATGGGCCAGGGTCACCGCCACCAGCAGGGAGACGAAAGGCACTATCACCAGGTAGAGGTAATCCGGCACCCATTTCTTCAGCCTGAGCTCGATCATCGCCAGTACCACCCCGGCCAGCATGGCGGGGATCACCTGGGCCTGATAGCCGACCTTCTCGATCACGAAGAAACCCAGATCCCAGACCTCCGGCGACTGCTGGCCAATCAGATAGGCGTTCATCAGCTGGGGCGAAACCAGGGTCACCCCCAGCACGATGCCGAGGATGGGAGTGCCTCCCATCTTCTGTACCGTGGACCAGCACACCCCCACCGGCAGGAAGAAGAAGATCGCCTCGCCGATCAGCCAGAGGAAGGAGTGCACCTCGGCCCAGAAGGGACTGACTTGGGTCAGGGTCTGGCCATCGAACAGAGCGATGTCGCCGATCAGGTTACGAAAGCCCAGGATCAGGCCGCCGGTGATGATGGCCGGCAACAGCGGCACGAAGATCTCCGCCAGGTGGGAAATGGTCCGCTCCCAGACGCTCATGTTCTGCCGGGCCGCCTGCTTGGCCTGCTCCTTGCCCTGCCCCTCCTGGCCGAGCAGGGCGTTCAGCGCCTGATAGTAGCTGTCCACGCTGGTGCCGATCACCACCTGGAACTGGCCGGCATTGGTGAAGCAGCCCTTGACCGCCGACAGGGTCTCTATTTTCTTCAGGTCGGCCTGCCCCGGGTTGTTCAGCACGAACCGCAGCCGGGTCAGGCAGTGGCTGACCGCCGCTATGTTGCTCTTGCCGCCGATATGTTCAATCAAGGTCGCCATTTCCTGGCTTTTGCTCTGGCTCATGGGGTTTTCCTTAACAGTGGAATCGATACCGCGCAGTGTAACCAGATTCTACAAAAACAAAATGGTATCGATACCATTTTGTGCAAGCGCTCACATTTAGGCACAATCCCGCTACCTCGAGCAAGTTGACGACCATGATGAAGAAACGCCTGACGATTTCCGATATTGCCCGGCTGGCCGGGGTGGGTACCACCACCGTCTCCCGGGTGCTGAACCAGGATCCCAAGGTCAAGCCGGACACGCGCCACAAGATCGAACAGATCATCGCCGAGGCCGGCTATGCGCCCTCCCCCTCGGCCCGCGCCATGCGCACCCAGCGCCAGCAGGTAGTGGGGGTCATCGTCTCGCGCCTGGACTCAGCCTCCGAGCACCAGGCGGTGCGCGGCATGCTGCAGGTGCTGGAGCAGACCGGCTACGAGGTGCTGCTGATGGAGTCCGGTTTCAGCAGCGAGAAGGTGGCGGAGCACCTCAACTGGCTGCGGCTGCGCCAGGCCGACGGCGCCATCCTGTTCGCCTTTAGCGGCCTGGCGCTGGACGGGCAGGCCGACTGGCAAGACAAACTGGTGGTGATGGCCCGCCGCTACCCGGGCTTTTCGTCGGTCTGCTACGACGACAGGGGCGCCATCGGGCTGATGCTGGAGCACCTGTGGCGGAAAGGGGTGCGCCGACCGGCCTATGTCGGCGTGGAGCTGCAGGACAGCACCACCGGCCAGCAGCGCCTGGAGGCCTATCTCGACTTTTGCCGGGTGCGGGGGATTGCGCCTCATTACCGGCTGGGCGGCTTGTCGCACCAGGCAGGGCTGGAAGCGGCTCGCCTCCTGCTGATGGAACAGGCCGACACCGACGCCCTGGTGTGCGCCAGCGACACCCTGGCCCTGGGGGCCGCCAAATATCTGCAGCAGAGCGGCAAGGCACTGATCCTCACCGGCATCGGCAACAACGAGTTGCTGCGCTTTCTGTTTCCGGCCGTTCCCAGCGTAGATCTGGGTTACCTACAGGGAGGCCTCGCTGCCGCCCGTCAGTTGCTGGCCCAGATAGAACAGCGGCAGGCCACCGCCGAGCTGGCCCTGCCCTGCCGCCTGGTCGCGGCGGGCTGATGGCCTTTCCCCCCGGGGCCGACTTTGCTAACTTAACCCCACCCCCTGAAAACGAAGGAAGTCACCACCTTATGGATGCCAGCCTGCTCGCCCCGGCCCTGCTTGCCCCCGACCAGCTCACCCTGGGCAAATGCAAGGAAATTCTCGCCCGACTGCAGGACTGGCTGGAGCAGCGCTTCAATGCCGGCGACGACATCATGGAATTGGTGGTCACCCGCTCCCAACACATGGACCAGCTGCTCACCGGCCTGTGGCAGCGGCACGGCCTGGATCAGGATCCCGAACTGGCCCTGGTGGCGGTGGGCGGTTACGGCCGAGGCGAACTGCACCCCTACTCCGACATCGACCTGCTGATCCTGAGCCACAGCCCCGCCGCTCCGGAGCTGGGTGAGCGTATCGGCAGCTTTATCACCCTGCTGTGGGATCTGCACCTGGAAGTGGGTCACAGCGTGCGCTCGGTGATGGAATGCATAGAAGAAGGGGAGAAGGACATCACGGTGGCCACCAACCTGATCGAGGCCCGGCTCATTTCCGGCTGCTATGGCACCTTCGCCGCCCTCACCCGGGCCACGGCACCGGATCGGTTCTGGCCCAGCCAGGCCTTTTTCGAGGCCAAACGCAAGGAGCAGGAGGCCCGCCACCACCAGTACCAGGACACCAGCTACAAGCTGGAGCCGGACATCAAGAGCAGCCCGGGCGGCCTGCGCGATATCCAGACCATCAGTTGGGTCGCCCGTCGTCATTTCGGCGCCGCCACCCTGAGCGAAATGGTCAGCCACGGCTTCCTGAGCCGGGCCGAATACCGGGAGCTGCTCGATTGCCAGAACTTCCTGTGGAAGCTGCGCTTCGCCCTGCACATGGTGATTCACCGCTCCGACAATCGGCTACTGTTCGACCGCCAGCGGGCGGTGGCTACCGCCCTCGGCTTTGCCGGCGAAGGCAACGAGCCGATAGAACAGATGATGAAGCGCTTCTACCAGACCGTAAGGCGGGTGGCCGAGCTCAACGAGATGCTGCTGCAACTGTTCGACGAGGCCATCCTCGGGCATATCGCCATGGACGTGCGCATGCTCACTCCCGAGTTTCGCCTGCGAGGCCGACTGATCGATGTGATCCAGCCGGACCTGTTCAAACAGGAGCCCGCCGCCATATTGCGGCTCTTCTACCAGATCGCGGCCCATCCCCAGATCAGCGGTATCTATTCCACCACCCTGCGCCAGCTGCGCGATGCCCGCCGCCGCCTGCCCGGCTTCCTGTGCGAACGGGCCGACTGCCGCCGGCTGTTCATGATGCTGATGCGCCATCCCCGGGGATCCGATCTGGCGCTGACCCTGATGCACCGCTATGGCATCCTGGCCGCCTATTTCCCCCAGTGGAGCAAGATAGTGGGCCAGATGCAGTTCGACATGTTCCACGCCTACCCGGTGGACGAGCATACCCACCGGCTGCTGAAGAACATCAACCTGTTCCGGGAACCCGGCGGCAGACGCAGCCATCCCCTTTGCCATGAGATCAGCAGCCGCTTGCGCAAACCGGAACTGTTATATCTCGCCGCCCTGTTCCACGACATCGCCAAGGGCCGGGGCGGCGATCACTCCGAACTGGGCGCCGAAGACGCGCTGGCCTTCTGCCTGCAGCACGACCTGGACAAGTCCGATGCCCGCCTGGTGTCCTGGCTGGTACGCCAGCACCTGCTGATGTCGGTCACCGCCCAGCGCCGGGATATCTACGACCCGGACGTGATCCGCGAATTCGCCACCCAGGTCAGGGACGAGTTACGCCTGGACTACCTCTACTGCCTGACGGTAGCCGACATCTGTGCCACCAACGATCACCTGTGGAACGACTGGAAAGGCAGCCTGCTGCGCGAGCTCTACTTCGCCACCCAGAAGGCGCTGCGCCGGGGCCTGGAAAACCCGCCCGACCTGCGCCTGCGCATCCGCGAGAACCAGCGTCAGGCACGCCAGCTGCTGGAACATCTGGACACCCCTTATGAGCGGGTCAAACCGCTATGGACACGCTTTACCGCCGACTATTTCCTGCGCCACACCCCAGAGCAAATCGCCTGGCACAGTCGCCATATCCTGGCCCACAGTGACAACCACCGGCCTCTGGTGCAGATCAGCCAGCAGCCGGGCCGGGGCGGCAGCGAGCTGTTTATCTACAGCCCCGACTCGCCCAACCTGTTCGGCCGGGTGGCGGCGGCCCTGGATCAGAAGAACCTCAATATCCACGACGCCCAGATCATGACCTCCAAGGACGGTTACGCCCTGGATACCTTCATCGTGCTCGAACCGGACGGCCAGCCGGTCAGCGGCGACCGGCTGGCCGATCTGTGCCACAGCCTGAGCGAGGCGCTGCTCGACACCACGCCGCCGACCATCCGGCTCCGCCCGCCCTCGCGCCGGCACCGGGAGTTCGACGTGCGCACCCAGGTGAACTTCCTGCAGCCCCAGCGGCTGACCAAACGCACCCTGATGGAACTGGTGGCGCTCGACACTCCCGGTCTGCTGGCCCGTATCGGCGCCGTGTTCAGCCGGCTGGGCCTGAACCTGCACGCCGCCAAGATCACCACCATCGGCGAGCGGGTAGAAGATTTTTTCAGCCTGACCAACAGCGAAGATCGGCCATTAAATGAGCAGGAACAGACGCAATTGCGAGAAAAGTTGGTCGACGAGCTCAACCAGGACGGCAAAATATGATAAAAGATGCGCCAGTTTTGAATTAAAAAACGGTTCAGTTGAGCAATCCGCCGAACCGTTCAGCAAACCGTAGGGCTCAGCCTGCAATAGATTTACACCCGGCTGGCCGCTGTGCGTCAGCCGATTAGGAATTCAAACAATTTAATGGAGTTACCACGATGGCAAACTTTGCTTTCGGTCTGGGTGTGGGCACCAAGTCCGCCAAAGGTGAATGGCTGGAGGTTTACTACAACCTGCCGCTGCTGAACGCTGACGACACGCTGATCAACGCAGTGGCCGCAAAAATCGGTTACGCAGGCGGCAACGCGGCAATCGAAATCAGCGCGGCGCAGTTGCAAGACCTGGAAGCGGCTTTCCTGTCTGCGAATGCTCAGGCTCAGGCCGAGATCGTTGACATTCTGGCAGGTACCAGCCAGCCGCTGGTGGTGACCATCCTGGAAACCGACACCGCCCCTGCCAGCACCGCCGAGGTTTATCTGAAACTGGCCCTGCTCTCCCACCGCCTGGTGAAACCGCACGGTCTGGATCTGTCCGGCATGTTCGGCCTGCTGCCCAACGTGGCCTGGACCTCCGAGGGCGCCATCGCAGTAGACGAACTGGCCAGGCGCCAACTGGTCGCGCGTGCCCAGGGCCGCACCATCAGCGTCAACTCTGTCGACAAGTTCCCGAAAATGACCGACTACGTGGTCCCGGCCGGCGTGCGTGTCGGTGATGCCTCCCGTATCCGGCTGGGGGCGCACGTGGGCGAAGGCACCACCGTCATGCACGAAGGCTTCATCAACTTCAACGCCGGCACCCTGGGCGTGAGCATGGTTGAAGGCCGTATCTCCGCGGGCGTGGTGGTTGGCAACGGCTCGGATCTGGGCGGCGGCTGTTCCACCATGGGCACCCTGTCCGGCGGCGGCAACATCGTCATCTCCGTGGGCGAAGGTTGCCTGCTGGGTGCCAACGCCGGCCTGGGGATTCCCCTGGGCGATCGCTGCACCATCGAGTCGGGCCTGTACATCACCGCCGGCTCGAAAGTCACCGTGCTGGATGATCAGAACCACGACGTACAGACCATTAAAGCCGCCGAGCTGGCCGGCAAAAACGACCTCCTGTTCCGTCGCAACTCCCAGAACGGCCGCATCGAGGTGAAAACCAACAAGTCTGCGATCGAACTGAACGCCGAGCTGCACAAACACAACTAAGCCGACGCCGGCCCGAGGGCGGCCATGCCGCCCTTCTTTCCCTTCATGCTGTTTGCCGCAGCGAAAAACCGCAGCCACATCCGCTTTTCTGCTACACTACGCGTCCGCCTTTCGGCACCCCTTTTTACCTGATATCAAGAGCACCCCGTGAACGACAACGAATTTGCCACCCTGCCCCTGGCCCCGGCCCTGGTCGACAACCTGACCAGCCTGGAATACACCCAAATGACGCCGATCCAGGCGCAAAGCCTGCCTCTGGTACTGGCCGGCAAGGATGTGATTGCCAAAGCCAGCACCGGCAGCGGCAAGACGGTGGCCTTCGGCCTGGGCCTGCTGGCCCGGCTGGATGTCAACCGGCTGGCGGTACAGGCCATGGTGCTCTGCCCGACCCGGGAGCTGGCGGATCAGGTGGCGCGGGAACTGCGCCGCCTGGCCCGGGCCATGGCCAATGTGAAGCTGGTCACCCTGTGCGGCGGTTCGCCCACGGCCCCCCAGACCGCGTCGCTGGAGTACGGTGCCCATATCGTGGTCGGCACCCCGGGACGCATGCTCAAGCACCTGGAAAAAGGCACCTTGCAACTGGACAGCCTCAATACCCTGGTGCTGGACGAAGCGGATCGAATGCTGGACATGGGCTTTGCCGACGACATCCATAGGGTGGTCGCCTTCGCGCCCAGGGAACGCCAGACCCTGCTGTTCTCCGCCACCTATCCGGAAGGCATAGTACAGATGAGCCGGGGCCTGCAGCGGCAGCCCGAGCCGGTATCGGTGGCCGAGCCACAACGGCAGGACGCCATAGTACAGACCCTGTTCGAAGTCGAACCGGAACAGCGCCGGCAGGCCCTGGCCACCCTGCTCGGCCATTATGCGCCCGCTTCCTGTGTGGTGTTCTGCAATACCAAGCGAGCCTGTCAGGAAGTGGCGGATCACCTGAACAACCTCGGCTTCGCCGCCCTGGCCCTGAATGGCGATCTGGAACAGCGCGAGCGGGATCAGGTACTGATCCGCTTCGCCAACGGCAGCGCCAATGTGCTGGTGGCCACCGACGTGGCCGCTCGCGGCCTGGATATCAAGGAGCTGGCGATGGTGGTCAATTACGAGGTCACCCAGGATCCGGAAGTGCATGTGCACCGGGTTGGCCGTACCGGCCGTGCCGGCCAGCAGGGCCTCGCCATCACCCTCTACAGTCCCAAGGAAGCCTACCGGGTCAATATGATCGAAGAATACCAGCAGGCCCCCATTCCCCAGGGCAACCTGTCCGGGCTCGATGCCGGCTCCACCCCGCTCCAGCCGGAGATGGTGACCCTGTGCATTGCCGGCGGCCGCAAAATCAAGATCCGCGCCGGCGACATTCTCGGCGCCCTGACCGGTGAGGCCGGCATCGCCGGCAGCCAGGTAGGAAAAATCGATATTACGGAAATGCAGTCCTACGTGGCGGTGCACCGGGACGCGGCCCGCCAGGCACTGAAGCATCTGCAGCAGGGCAAGATCAAAGGCCGTACCGTCAAGGCGCGCAAGATCTAGGCCGCCTGCCCGCCCCGCAACAGGGGCGGGCCTCAGTTCACCAGCCGCAGGGCAAAGGGATAACGGTAATACTCGCCCCGACTCGCCCGGACAACGCCGATGAGGGTCAGCACCAGGGCCACCAGGCCCAGCACCACCATCAGTACAAAACCGATGATCACAAAGGTCAGCACCCAGCACACCACCAACGCCAGCAGCAAGGTAATCTGAAAGTTCAGCACTTCCTTGCCATGAAAGTCCACATAAGCCGACTCCCGGCGTTTAAGCAGCCACAGCACCAATGGCACCACGATATTACCGAGCGGAACCAACAGGCCGGCAAACACCGACAGATGGCAAAACATGGCCCAGTTTTTCTCATCCGGGCCGGGACGGTACAGGGAGCCGTCCGACCGAGCTTCGAGCATGGGTTCCTCCCTGGTCAGTCGTTGAAATGGCGATGAATATAATCGATCTTGGCCATGAACTGCTCCTTGAGCTGGTCGTTGGCATAGTCGAAGTGATAGCTCTGATGGAAGTTGAGCTGCAGGCTGACGCCGCTGCCGGCAAGATGTACGCTGTAACCATCGAAATCGCTGTGCGCCACTATCCCCTCCAGCATATGGCCGTCTTCATAAGGCTCCCCGAAACGGCGGATCTTGTCGAACACTTCCAGTATGACCTTGTTATCCAGTTCATTATGCATGGTGACATTCCTCATCATGGCTAGGCACCCGTTTCATGCCCTGCGGGCTCCAACAGGCGCCGGATTTATTTGCCTTAATTATGGCCGAACTATGGTACCGCATCGCTCTTTTCCCCAGGGGTTCCCGTCGCGCCGATGAGTGCTCAGAGCGGCCATACCCACAGCAGCATGGGGATGCTGATCAGCACCACCAGCAGCTCCAAGGGCAAGCCCAGGCGCCAGTAGTCACCGAAGCGAAAACCGCCCGGTCCCAGGATCAAAGTATTGTTCTGGTGTCCTATCGGTGTCAGAAAGGCACAGGAGCCACCGATGGCCACCGCCATCAGAAAAGGATCCGCATTTGCTCCCAGCTGGTTGGCAGTACCGATGGCAATAGGGCACATGACCGCCGCCGTCGCCGCATTATTCATCAAGTCCGACAGGGTCATGGTTACGACCAGGATCAGCGCCAGCGCCACTATGGCATGTCCCTGAGCCACACCATCCAGCAACAGGCGGGCAATCAGCTGAGCGGTATGAGTGGACTCCATCACTCCGGCTACCGGAATCAGGGCACCGAGCAACACCACCACCGGCCAGTCCACGGCACTGTATACCGAACGTAGCGGAACCGTACGTAACGCCATGGAAGCCAGCACACCGGCGGCGAACGACACCGCTACCGGCAGGATACCGAAGGCGGCAGCCCCCACCGCCGTCGCCATGATGGCGGTGGCCGTCAGCGCCTTGCCCTTATCGGGGATCCGCAGTTCACGCTCTGCCAAGGGCACGCAACCGGCGCTCGTTGCAAACTCGGAGAGCGCCTCGGGAGCCCCCTGCATCAGCAACAGATCACCGGCTCGAAATACGAGAGCCCGCAGCCGTGTTACCGAACGCTGTCCCTGACGCGACACCGCCAGCAGGTTAACCCCGTAACGGGTACGCAGCTGTATCCCTCGCGCAGAGCGGCCGAGCAAATCGGAGTTGGGCATAATGACGAGCTCCATCAGTACGATTTCATCGGATGGTTCGGGGGTAGGCTCATCGGCTTCTTCCTCTTCGTCACCCTCGCCTTGCTCTGCGACATCCTCTTTCTTCGACTCTTCCTTCGCCGGCTTGGCCTCTTCCAGCTTGAGACCGAGACTGGACAAGGCATTGGCGAGGGCTTCGGCCTCGGCTTCAATAATCAGAATATCTCCGGCCCGCGCTCGCCGGCGAGGATTGGGAGGCGTCACCCGCACCTCGTTGCGCACCAGCCCCAATACCTGAGCGTCGGCCTGCTCCAGCGCCCGTTCTATCTCGCGCAGGGTCTGCCCTTCGGCCTTGCAGCCTTCGGGTACACGGGCCTCGGTGATATAGGCACCGGAATCGAACCCTTCCACCCCGGCCTGCTTGCGTGCCGGCACCAGCCGCCAGCCGACCAAGGCCACAAACGCGACCCCCAGCGTCGCCACCACCAATCCGACCGGCGTATAATCGAACATGGCGAAGGCACCAGAGCCGGTCGCTTCACGAAAGCCGGACACGATAAGGTTGGGAGGCGTACCGATCAGGGTGGTCATCCCGCCCAATATGGTGCCGAAGGCCAATGGCATCAGTACCCGCCCCGGGGGCAGCTCCTGGCGCCGGGCAATCTGGATCGCGACCGGCATCAGCAACGCCAACGCACCGACGTTATTCATAAAGGCCGACAGTATGGCGCCGAGTCCGGTGAGCGCGGCGATGGACAGGGTCGTACCGGCCCTGGTCGGCAGCAATTGGCGAGCCAGTACGTCAACCGCCCCGGACGTCTGCAGGCCTCGGCTCAGTACCAGTACACATGCGACCGTGATCACCGCCGGATGGCTCAGGCCATAGAACGCCTCTTCCGCAGGTACCAGGCCGGCCAGAATACAGGCCAGCAGAGCCCCCGCCGCCACCATGTCGTGGCGCCAGCGGCCCCACAGAAACATGAACACGGTGACGCATAGAATGGCAAGGATGGTGATCTGGTCATGGGTCATGCTGTTTTCGGCTCCTGCTCCTGGGCGGGACGGCCAGCCTGGAGCTGCGCCATGCCGGGATAAAACGTCGCCGGTACTACCGACGCTGCCGTTAGGCTTTATCGATTGTAGCAGTATTTTTATTGGACGAGGCACTCACATGCTTATAATCAATTGAATTTTAAGAGTTTAATTTTTTCAATTTTGAAACCTTTCATTTCATGGCAGTGGTCTTTCTCGCTTCGGCAGGCTAAGATCCGCCTTTTACGACGACGGTAACCACCATGATCAAGCTTGGCGATAACAATACCCTGCCCCTGCTGCGCCTGGACGACAAGGGCGGATGGCTGGATGCCGGTGAATACGGTGAAGCCTTCCTGCCTCGCCGCCAGTTGCCCGCCGGTTGCCAGCCCGGCGAGGACATAACGGTCTTTATTTATCTGGATGCGGATCGGGAGCCGGTGATCACCACCGAGGCGCCCAAAGCCAGGGTGGGCCAGTTTGCCTCGCTGAAAGTGGTCACCACCAATCGCCTGGGTGCT
Source organism: Zobellella sp. DQSA1 (assembly GCF_041950555.1). Taxonomy (GTDB): domain Bacteria; phylum Pseudomonadota; class Gammaproteobacteria; order Enterobacterales; family Aeromonadaceae; genus Oceanimonas. Next base: position 1,248,337 of record NZ_CP169531.1, on the reverse strand, counting down.
TTCCTCGACTGGGGCATGAAAAAGGACATCTTCGTGCCCCAGCGGATGCAGAGCCAGCCCATGCATGAAGGGCGCCATTACGTGGTGTACCTGTACCTGGACTACGAAGGCCGCATGGTGGCCAGCAGCAAGCTGGACAGCTTCGTCAGCCGGGACACGCCCCGTTATCAGCCGGACGATGAAGTCGATTTGCTGATCGCCGAGCATACCCAGCTCGGCTTCAAGGCCATCGTCGATAACCGCTTCTGGGGTCTGGTATTCAAGTCCGATATCTCGGGGCGGATACCTATTGGCCTGGCCACCAAAGGCTATGTCAAGCAGGTACGGGAAGACGGCAAGATCGATCTGACCCTGTTCAAGCCGGGCCCGGGTAAGGTGGACGACGCCGCCCAGGCGGTGCTGGACAAGCTCGAGCGGGCCGGCGGCGTGATGCAGGTCAGCGACAAAACGGATCCTGATACCATCTTCCGGCTGTTCGGCATCAGCAAGGGCACCTTCAAGAAAGCCATCGGCGGCCTGTACAAGAAAGGGCTGATCCAGATAGAAGAAGGCCGCATCCGCCTCTCGGAGCAATAAGCTGGAAGCTGGAGTAAATAACTTCCGGCTTATGGCTTCAAGTTTAAGGCTCTATGCTCCCCATCCAGCCCTTCAGCCATTCCAGGGCCGGCTCTTCCGGCTCCAGGGTTTCACTGGCATCCACCTCCAGTCGCGGGGCCATGGCCCTGGCCTGCAGCTCCTGCAGCAGTTGGTCGAACTGGCGGCCGCCGCCGCAGAAGTTCTCGTAGCTGCTGTCGCCCAAGGCCACCAGGGCATAGCGCAACGCCGGCATGGGCGGGCAGGTTTCACGGATTTCCTCGAATAACGGGACCAGATTGGGGGGCAGGTCGCCCTGACCGGTGGTGGAGGTGACCACCAGCCACGGCTGTTCCTTGTCCAGCTCCGCCAGCACCGCATCCTCATGCAGCCGGACGCTGTGTCCGGCATCGAGCAGCGCCTGTTCCAGGGTCTCGGCCACCAGCACCGCCGAGCCATAGACGCTACCGATAATAATCTCCACTGCCGCCATCTTGCCTCCTGTCAGAAAAGCCGTAAGTCCAGGGCCCGGGACAGCTCTTCCAACGCCCAGATCCCCGCCACCGAATTGCCGTAACCGTTCAGTTCCGGCGACCAGACGCACACGGTGAAGCGCCCCGGTACCACCGCCACTATACCGCCGCCCACCCCGGACTTCGCCGGCATGCCCACCCGGTAGGCAAAATCGCCGGCCGCATCATATAGCCCGGAAGTAAACAGCAGGGCGTTAAGCTGCTGGGTCTGCAGCCGCGACAGCCACTGCTCGCCCGTAACCACACACTGGCCGCCATGGGCCAGGAAGCTGAACGTCCGGGCCAAATCCACACAGCTCATGGACAGCGCACAATAGCTGAAATAGGCCTTCAGCACCTCGTCCACCTCGTTGTGGAAGTTGCCGAAGCTCTTCATCAGATTGGCCATGGCCGCGTTGCGGAAACGGTGCTCGTATTCGGACTCGGCCACCTTATGATCGATACGGATACCCGGGTTACCAGCCCGCAGCCGCACCGCTTCCAAAAAGGCGTGAACCGGTGCCGACAGCCGCGAGCCGAGGGCGTCCACCACCACCAGGGCGCCGGCATTGATAAAAGGGTTACGCGGAATGCCCTGTTCGAACTCCAGTTGCACAAGCGAGTTGAAGGCATTGCCCGACGGCTCTTTGCCCACCCGCAGCCACAATTCGTCGCCGTAGCGCTGCTGGGCCATGGCCAGGGCAAACGCCTTGGAAATGCTCTGGATGGAAAAAGGCTCGACGGCGTCGCCGCTGCAATAAAGCTCTCCTTCCAGGGTACAGACCGCTATCCCGAAGCGCTCGGCGGGCACCCGGGCCAGGGCGGGAATATAGTCGGCCACCGCGCCCTGGCCAAAATGCCGGCGGGCTTCATTATTGATCCGGTCGAGTAAAGGCTGAAGCATCACAGAAAAAATCTAACCTGCTGAAAAGAAAGATCCTAACCCGAGGCCACTGGTTAATCGAGCGCTCTTTGCCAACCGAAATCACAGATCAGCGATTGCCAGTGCGGATCCAGCCCGGCCGCCAGCCGCAGCGGCGCCGCGGTCACCGGATGGTTCAGCTCAAGGGCAGCGGCGTGCAACAACAAACGATCGCAGCCGAACTGCTGGCGGAAGAAACGGTTATGACGGCCGTCACCATGAGTGGTATCCCCCACGATGGGGTGGAACAGATGGGCCATATGGCGACGCAACTGATGTTTTCGCCCGGTTTCCGGATGCAGCCGCACCAGGCTGTAGCGACTGGTGGCATGCTGCTTGGACACCGCGAAAGGCAACTCGATCTGGGCCAGACGCCGCCAGTGAGTCACCGCCGGCTGGGCCGGTTTATCGGCCTCGGAAAACTTGTCCGCGATATCGTCCAGGCGGTGACTGAGGGCATAGTCCAGTCGCCCCTGCTCCGGCATATAACCGCGCACTACCGCCAGGTAGTGCTTGCCGACCCGGCGTCCGGTGAACGCCTCGGTCAGGGAACGGGCCACCTCGGCGCTTTTCGCAAACAGCAGCAGGCCGGAGGTGGGGCGGTCCAGCCGGTGGACCGGAAACACATGACAGCCAACCGCATCCCGAGTCAATTGCATGGCGAACCGGGTTTCCCCCTTGTCGAGCCAGCTGCGGTGAACCAGGAGGCCTGCGGCCTTGTTCACCGCCACCAGCCAGTCATCCTCGTAAACAATCGCGATACTCATCCTTCGCGGGACACCTGCTGGCCGGAGAGGGCTTCATCCAGCCGGGCAATCGCCTCTTCCAGCGCCCGGGTATCCTCGGCCAGTTCCTTGAAGCTCTCGATGGCCATGGGATAAACCGAAATCCGGGTCGGCAGCGGCGCGCCGGCGTCGATCAATGCCTGCATCCGTGGCAGCAACACGAATTGCAGCCACTGGGGGAAGGTCAGGGTATCCAGACAGAATGGCTCCGTACTTGCCAACGCCTTGGCGGGAGGCGGCACGCTCTGCCACCAGGACAGGACTTTCAGTTCACGTTCAATGGCATACAACAGCGCCCGGGGCTCGGCAGACATCGGCAACCTCCTCTTAAAACAGCGTCCCAGTATACCATCTTGGCGCCCGACTCCCTATAATCCGGCCCAGGTCGACAGGAGGAGCCGATGCAGATAGATACCTTGAGCGAGTTTTTAACCCAGGCAGGCACCGAGTTTCGCCTTTACGATCTGGGCCGTCGTCTGCAGCCGCTCGGCCGGGACGACTTTATTGCCATTGAAACCGGCCAGCGGCCCTATCCCTGGCCGCTGCAACGCCACGCCTGGCTGGCAGTCAGCTATCGGCGGCTCCACGACCATCGGCAGCATTATGTGTGGTTCCTGAAGATCCCACTGGATGAACGCGGCCTGTTCAACCATGCCGCGGTCAAGCACTTCCTGGCCGCACTGGTAGAACAACTGGGCCAGGATCCGGCCGCCCCGCTCAGTGAAGAGCAGCAGCAACGGCTGGCCCAGACGCCCTTTACCTTCCAGCCCGGCCAGGACAAGCTGGCCGCTTTCCATGCCCGGCTGCGGCTGGATCTGGGGCTGCCACCGTCGGCCTTTTATCGGGATGTGGCCGATTACCTGGCCGCCCCCGAGTCAGGCGACTGGCAACAGCTGGGACTGCAGGGACTGGCGGATCTGGCGGCCCGCCTGCCTCGGGATCCCGGGTTGTGCCGCCAATTTGAGCAGCGGTTGTTCACTCTGCCCCAGCCGGTGCAACAGGCGCTGTTGACCCAGTGCGAACATCATCCCCTGCCGTTGTCCCTGGCCGAGAGCCTGCTCGGGGCGATCAGCGCCGAGCTGGAACGACAGACACCGGATGAGGAACGCATCAGTCTGCTGCTGCGCGCCACCGCCGGTACCCCTCCCTTCGACGCCCGCCGCCGCAAGATTGCCAGCCTGCTGGCGCTGACACCGGGACAACCGCTGATGCTGAGCCTGGCGGCGCGCCTGTGGCAGGAACTGACCGATGAGGCACTGCTGCTGCCCTACCTGGAGCAACTCGCCGGCCGGCACCCGACACTGTTCAACGGCCTCTTTGCCGAACTGGTCTCGACCCCGGCGCTGCGCCCGTTGATCCTGGCCAACCTGCACAACCCGGCACTGTCCCAGGCCCTGCAAAGCGCCATCGGCAACCTGTTCGCGGCTCCCCGTGACTGAGTTACTGGCACTGCTGGGCCTGTTTCTGCTGGCTGCCGGTTACTGGCAGATCCGCCGCCAGAGCGAATTCGCCCGCCGCTGGCTGGAACACTACTGCCGCCGGCAACAATTCCAACTGCTCAGTGTCTATCGCTACCGTTACACCTGGAAACGGGGACGACTACTGGCACAGTTCAAGTTCGAGTTCAGCCACGACGGCCTGCAGCGGGACGAAGGCTCACTCTGGCTGGGCGGCCTGAAAGTACTGGACGTCTCCCTGCCGGTGCTACGCGAGCCGCCATCGCCTATGCTGTAATAACATGATGTTTTAGGAGGCAATGATGGAACATATCACCCACCCTTTCAGTGAACTGTTCGAACAGCTGGGGCTGGATGCCAGCCACCAAGGCATAGAGCATTTTCTGGCCGCTCATCGCCTGCCACCCGAGGTGGAGTTGGTGGACGCACCATTCTGGAGCACGTCGCAATCGGCCTTCTTGAAAGAGGGGCTGCAAAACGATTCGGACTGGGCCGAAGTCATCGACCAACTGAATGCCAGCCTGAGATAACCCTTACGGAGCCAAGATGTCCCATCAGGATATTATCAATGCCATTCACAGCCTGGTGCGTGAAGGTAAAGCCATCACCACCGCCGCAGTCAAGGCCAGGGTCGGCGGCCCGGTCAATATGCCCCAGTTGCTGCAACTGGTCAGCCGCTACAAGCAGTCGCCGGACAGCCTCCCGGCCGCCGCCGAGCCACCCGCCCCCGCGGTGCCGGTAACACCGCCGGATCTGGTCACCCGGGTAGCCGAGCTGGAAGCCCGCATCGCCCGCCTCGAGCAACTGCTGGAGCAGGAACGCTGATGTGGGTCTGTGAACTCAGTTTCGATTGTTATCAGGATATCGCACTGGCCGAAGCCGAGCCGGCCATCCGTCAGTTGCTGGATGCCCTGCGTTACAATGGCCAGATCCTCGGGCGGGAGTTCCCCACCAGCATCCATCAGGGCTGGCTCAGCAGCCGGGTGGTCTGCCCCGAAGAGGACAGCCTGCACCCACGTCATTACAGCCGGCAGGTAGAGCAGGCCATCAACCGGCTGCATCAGGTGGGGTTGACCAGCCCCAGGGTGCAGGCCAAAGGCCAGGATCTAAACTCGGACACCACCGACCACTGCAAAGAGCGCAGTTGGCAGCTGTTATACACCAGCTATCTGCATACCTGTTCGCCGCTGCGCTGCGGTGAACACTTCGCACCTATCCCGCTCTATCAGATAGCGCCGGTCGCCAATGGCGATTTCAAGCAGGTGCTGAAATGGCAGGAAGACTGGGAAGCCTGTGATCAACTGCAGATGAACGGCTCCATCCTGGAGCATGCCGCCGTGGGAGAGATCGGCGAGCCGGACAGCCGACTGGCCCGTCGCGGCCGGGATCTGGCCAAACGCATTGAGTACCTGACCCAGGTGCCCACCTTCTATTACTTGTACCGGGTCGGAGGCGAAAGCCTAGCCGCCGAGCAGGAACGCCCCTGCCCCGGCTGTGGCGGCGATTGGCGGCTGACGGAGCCAATGCACGACATCTTCGATTTTTTGTGCGATCCCTGCCGGCTGGTGTCCAACCTGTCCTGGGATTTTAAGGATTGAACCTTTAACAGGGCTCCACCCGTCGCAAAAAAATGGCCAGGTTCGGCGCCAGCACCCCGATACGGCCTTTGCCGAGACGCTCCAGCAGGACTTCCCCGCTGGCGTTGTCCAGGGTGACCAAACGCTGCTCGTCGCGGCAGGAGGCCAGAAACCAGCTTGCCGGCAACCCCAGCTTGCGCAGCATCAGCTGATGGCCGATCTGATTTTGCTGCAGCCGTTCAAAATCCTCCTGGTTCCAGGGTTGCAGCAAGGTCAGGAACAGCCCCTTGAAACACACCGGCAGGTTGCCGGCGAAATAATGGCCGAAGAAGGCGGGCAGGGCCGAATGCACCGGCATCTCCAGGGCGGTGGCAACGTTGTCGAAGCCGGCCGGCTCCGGCCGCGGCCAGGGCTGCCAGGCGACTTTGCCGGCATGGGCCGGTAGCAGCTCGGCCGGGGAAGGAAAGGCGGGATCATGATCCGCCAGGGGGGCTCCGCCTAGCCGTCGAGCGCGCTCAAACAAGGCACCGAGCGCCGTCACCACTTGATCTTGCATGTCAAAGTCTCACAATAAGGCCAGATATCGGCATATTACCAACTGGATCCCGAAATGACACCCGAGCAAAAGTACCAGAACACTCAGGCGCTGGAGGCACTCCCCCTGGGCAAACACAGCAGCTACGTCTGTGAATACGATGCCAGCCAGCTGCAGCCGGTGCCCCGCAGCCTGAACCGGGACGATCTCGGCCTCGACGCCGATGCCCTGCCCTTCGGCGGCGAGGATGTCTGGAACCTGTATGAGCTGTCTTGGCTCAATCCCAAAGGTAAACCCATGGTCGCCATGGGTGAGGTGCATGTCCCCGCGGCCAGTACCAACATCATCGAATCCAAGTCGTTCAAGCTGTATCTGAACAGCTTCAACCAAAGCCGCTTCGAGAATCTGGAGGAAGTCGCGGATATCCTCACCCGGGATCTGTCCCTCTGCGCCCAGGGCCGGGTCAGAGTCAGGCTGTTCGATCTGAACGCCGCGCCGGCCCAGTTCGGGGTACTGCCCGGCGACTGCATCGACGATCTCGACATCGAGATCGACCGCTACCAACCCGACGACGCCCTGCTCGCCAGTGCCCTGGAAGGGGAGGATGAGGTGAGTGAAACCCTGCACTCCCACCTGCTCAAGTCCAATTGTCTGGTCACCGGTCAGCCGGATTGGGGCAGCCTGATGATCCGCTATCAGGGCCCCCGCATCCGCCGGGAAGCCTTGCTGCGTTACCTGGTCTCTTTTCGCCAGCACAACGAATTCCACGAGCAGTGCGTGGAGCGGATCTTTATGGATCTGCTGCACCACTGCCGGCCCCGGGAACTGACCGTCTATGCCCGCTATACCCGTCGTGGCGGCCTGGATATCAATCCCTACCGTAGCAATGTCGCCGGCAAGGCCGCTAATGTCCGCCTGCTGCGCCAGTAAAACAGGGGGCGGCCCGGCCGAATCACGTCAGGAACTGGACTCCCTTCGGTCGGCTCCGTACACTGCCGTGTTATCCGCATTTTTCCGGTAATCATTATTGTGATCTTGTCTGTCGCCGTCCTGGTATCGCATTTGGCGGGCGCCCCGCCGCTGTCGCCATACCAACCCGAGCCCACTGAACTTCAGCGGGCGCGACAGCTCATGCTCAGCCGGCCCAATGAATGTGTAGCACTGACCCACTACTTCCTGCAACGCAGAGAAGTCGACCCGGCGCAGATGATCAACTCGCGTCAGGACTTCGATCATCAGGAGCTGGCCCGGCTGTACCGCACGCGAGAACAGAGCCTGGCTGCCTGGCAACTCCAGGCGTTGTGCCAAGCGAACGAAGGGCTGCTACTGCCGGCCGATGCCAGTATCAACCAGGCTATCGAGCTGGCCCAACGCTACCGGCAACCCGAAGCAGAGGCCGCCAGCCTGCTGATCAAGGCCAAGCTGGCCCTGGCCAGACAAGCGCCCGAACAGGCACAGGCGCTGCTCAACGAGGCCGTTCCCCTGCTGGACACCGCCGCTTCGCCCACCCTGGAAGACGCCCTCCAGCTGTTGCACGCCACCACCCTGCTGTACCAGCAGCGATTCGATGAGGCCCGCCAGGCATTCGAGCAGATCCGCCTCCACGCCCTGCAGCAAGATGACGGAACCCAGCAGGCCTGGGCCAACTATCTGCTGGGCAAGTATTACCAGTTGCTGCAGCAGGATGAACTGGCGCTCTCCCACTATGTGGAAACCCTGGATCTGCTGCACAAGCGGCGGCAGTACTACCTCAAGGCGATGGCGGCAGAAAAGGCCGCCAGCCTGTCCGCGACGCTGGGAGAAGCCGACAAGGCGGTCTATTACGCCAATCTGGCTACTACCGAGTTCGAGTTGCTGGGCAACAGTCCCCTGCTGATCGGCTCCCTGCTCAACCTGGGCCGGGTCACCCGCGCCGGTAATGATGCCAACCTGGCCCTGGTCTACTTCTTCAATGCCCTCGATCTGGTCAGGATCCAGGGTGATAACGAGCTGATGGCCCGGCTTTACCTGGAAATCGGTCACTCCTACCTGTTGCTGAAGACCTTTGCGGAGGCCCGGCATTATCTCGATATGGCCCGCGCCAGCTTTGAACGCAGCCAGGATGTTCCACGGCAAATAGACACGCTGTTACAGCTGGGGCAACTGCATCTGGAACAACAGGAAACCGGCCTGGCCCTGCTGCAGCTCGACCGGGCCCGGCAACTGGCCGAGCAACGGGATGACGTACCCCGGCTCATTGAGAGCCACCGCCTGCTGGCCCTGTTGTTCGAAACCAGCGACAACATGACCCAGGCCCTGGTTCACCATAAAGCCTTTCACGCCAACTACGAGCGTGCGAGCCGGCTCAACCGCCTGCTGACCCAGAGCCTGGTGCAGGGTAACGACCAGCAACTGCAGCAAGAGCGGGAACTGGCCGGCCTGCGCCGGCAGAACGAACAACTGCAGCAGGACAGGCAACGGTTTGCCCTGCTCGCCACCAGCCTGAGCCTGATAGCCCCCCTGCTGCTCTATGGCATGATCCGCAATCATATCCGCAGTCGCCGACTACTGCATGAAAGCACCGAACTACGCCATTCCCTGCTGATCGAACCCCGAACCGGCCTGCCCAATTGGCGTCAACTGATGCAACGCCTGCCCCAGGAAATGGCCAAGCGTCAGCTTCGCTCGGAGCAGTGGTATCTCAACGAAACCGAAGCGCAACCCTTCAACGACAAGATCTATTACTTCCTGATCCATGTCCCCTTCATGGTCGATCTCAGCGAGCGGGTGGGTCTGGAGCACGCGGCCAGCATCCAGAAGAAACTGGGAAATTATCTGCAGGGACGCATCCACCCCAAGGCCCGGCTTTATGATCTGCGGGAAGGCCAGTTTATCTACGTGATCTCCCAGCGTCAGGTGGTGGATCTACAACAGACTCTTTCGAGTCTTGAACGTATGTTTGCCGAGTTCCCCTGCCAGTTTCAGCTTGATCAACGCCTGGCCATCGGTATCATCGGACATCCGTTCCTGCCCAAGGCCCCTCACGCACTGGATGATATGCGGTTGGGCGATATTCTTTACCTGGCCATGGCCGCCGCACATCAGTTGGCGGAGCAAACCGGAGAGCTCGCATGGGTAGAACTGCTGGCGGTCGATTGTCAGCAGGCGGCTTTTTTTAACGGTGACATCCGCCACTGTTGCATACAGGCCATCCTGAAGGGGCTGGTGAAAGTCAACAGCTCTCATAAAAAACAACAGATTGACTGGCATGCCTTGGCCCCAGAGCCGGCAGCACTGATATAATGCTTCAGGCCCACCTGCGCTAGGGTGTAATGGTGAACAATGGACAATCTCGACGATAGACAGATGTTAAAGGAATTGGCATCGGTTATTGATAAGCTGGGCGATGTACTTACCGGCCTGCAACGGCAAGAAGATCCGCTGGCCGGCGCCCGGCAGGGTGTTCATAACGAGCAGGGGCGCCGCCTTACCGGGCACTGGCAAAAACTGTTTGTCGGACACGCCAAAGCCGCACAATCAGGAAGCGACGCCCGGCCCGGCCCCGATATCGCGGGGCTGACGGCAGATTTCGATCACCTGCTTTCCCGCCTGCGAAACAGCAGCACCCGTCTGCAACGGTGGCAGCAACTGGACGGACAGCGGTTGCGCCTCGCGGCGCAAGAACTGCAACAATCCACCTTCTGTCCGCCCCAGACCGGGCAACTGCTGGCTGAGCTGGCCCGCCAGGACGGCAGCCACCAGGGGCAGCTTTGGCTATTGCTGGACTGTTACAAGGCGGCCGTCAAGCAGTGTACTGAGCAGGAAACCCGGTCCCGAGCCCATCACCATGAAATATGCTCCAGGCTGCAACAGCTCATCGACGAACTGCATTTTTCCGGTGAGATAGGCGCCGCGCTCGCCAAGATACAAAGCCAGCTGTTACGACAGGCGGACCCCTCCACGCTGCCACCGCTGTGCCTGCGCCTGATTGAACTGACCATCGAGGGCTGCCGACAGGAACGGCAGAATTCCACGCTCTTTCTTGCCAAACTCAACACCAACCTGGGCGAAATGCACCACAACTTTGCCATTTCCCTGAGTGAAGGACAGGCGCTGTTTGATGCCAGAACCCATCATGGCCATCATATCGCCGGCGAACTCCGGGCCATCGGTGAGCATCTGGTCAGCCAGGATAACGAGCAGCTCAAGGAAGAAATTGAGCTGCGCCTGCGCAGCATCACCCATGTCCTGCTGCAGCACGAGCGTTTGCAGGAGCGGGAACAATCGCTGCTGAACCGCATGAACGCCATGGAAAAACAGATCAACGAGCTCAAGAGCGAGGCGGACGGCTTCAAGCAGCGGCTTAGCGTACAGAATGAAAAGCTGTTTATCGATAACCTGACCCAGATTTACAACAGGGCCGCGATGGATGAACGGCTGGAAGTCGAATACCGCCGCTGGCTGCGTTACCAGGAACCGCTGTGCATCGCCCTGCTGGATATCGATTACTTCAAGGAAATCAATGATAAATATGGTCACCTCGCCGGCGACAAGGCGCTGCGTCTGATTGCCAGGACCATCCAGAAATCGCTGCGCCAAACCGATTTTGTGGCTCGCTTCGGAGGCGAGGAATTCGTGCTGCTGCTGCCCAACGTCAACCCGGACAAGCTCCATAAACCCCTGGAAAAACTGCGTGAGCAGATAAGGAACATTCCGTTTCGTTTTAAAGAAGAGCGCGTTACCATCACCGCCTCCATCGGTGCCACCCTGTTCGAGAAAGGGGACAGCACTACTTCAGCCCTGGAACGCGCCGATCGGGCCCTGTATCGTGCCAAGCACGCCGGGCGCGATCAGATAGTCATGGCCTGACACTAATAACATCATTCACGGGAGTGACCATGATCACCCATATTAATCCGGTCGGCAGCATGAACCTGCTGTCACAACTCGAGGTCGATCGCCTCAAGCAGTCCGCTTCCGGCGATCTGTACCAGCTGTTTCGCAACTGTGCCCTGGCGGTACTCAACTCCGGCAGTAAAACCGACAGCTCCAAGGAAATACTGGAGCGATATAAATCTTTTGATATCAATGTGATACGCCGTGAGCGCGGGGTCAAGCTGGAGCTGTTCAACCCGCCGGAACACGCTTTCGTCGATGGCGAAATTATCCGCGGCATTCAGGATCACCTGTTCTCGGTACTACGGGATATCATCTACGTCAACAGCCAGTTGCAGGGCGCCGGGCAATTCAACCTGACCTCGTCGCTGCATATCACCGACCTGGTGTTCGCCATAGTGCGCAACGCCCGGGCGGTACATCCGGGAGCCGACCCCAATCTGGCGGTATGCTGGGGCGGGCACTCCATCAACCCGGTGGAATACCAGTACACCCGCGAAGTCGGTAGCGAGTTGGGCTTGCGGGAAATGAACATCTGTACCGGCTGTGGCCCCGGCGCCATGGAGGGCCCCATGAAAGGCGCCGCCGTGGGCCATGCCAAGCAGCGGGTGACCGGCAGCCGCTATATCGGCCTGACCGAACCCTCCATCATTGCCGCCGAACCGCCCAATCCCATCGTCAATGAGCTGGTGATCCTGCCGGATATCGAGAAGCGGCTGGAAGCCTTTGTGCGCCTGGCCCATGGCATCATCATCTTCCCTGGCGGCGTAGGGACGGCGGAGGAAATTCTCTATATCCTCGGCATCATGATGCATCCGGAAAACCGCCATCAGCCCATGCCGATCATCCTCACCGGTCCCAAGGAAAGTGCCAGCTACTTCCGCAGCGTGGACGAGTTTATCGGCAACACCCTGGGCGCCGAGGCGCAGTCCCTGTATCAGATCATCATCGATGACCCGGCCGAAGTGGCGCGACGGGTCAAGAATGCCATGCCGCTGGTGCGGGATTATCGCAAGTCGGTGGGAGATGCCTATTCCTTCAACTGGTCACTGAAGATAGAGCCGGAATTCCAGCTGCCCTTCATTCCGGATCATGACAGCATGGCGAACCTCAACCTGCACTGGGAGCAGGCGCCCCAGCAACTGGCCGCCAACCTGCGCCGAGCCTTCTCCGGCATAGTGGCGGGCAACGTCAAGGAAGGGGGCATCCGTGCCATCGAGAAGAAGGGCCCCTTCCTGATCAACGGCGATCCCAAGCTGATGAAGATGATGGACAAACTGCTGCAGCAATTTGTAGAGCAGCAACGGATGAAACTGCCGGGCTCGACCTATGTGCCCTGCTACCGGATCAACCGCTGATATCCCATGCAGTTACTGGTCATTGATGCGCTCAACCTGATCCGCCGGCTTTATGCGGTGCAGGAAGCACGGCAGCGGGACCAGGAGGCCGCCCTGGTCGCCACCGGGGCGGCCCTGAAGCACGCCGCTGGCCGGTTGCTCGTCCAGTTCGATGCCAGCCATGTGGTGGCCGTGTTTGATGGTGCGCCCATCGGTTTTCGTCACCGGCTCTATCCTGCCTACAAATCCGGCCGCAAACCCATGCCCGCCGCTCTCGCCGCGTATCTCGGCGAATTGCAGCAGGGCCTCTGGCAACTGGGGATCGACGCCCTGCTGTCCGATACCGATGAAGCCGACGATCTGGTGGCCACCCTGGCCAATACCCTGTCACGGCACGGTCTGGCCACCACCATCGTCTCCACCGACCAGGGCTTTTGCCAACTGCTCGGCCCCCATACCAGGGTCTGGGATCACTTCAACCAGCGTTGGCTCGACACGACTTATGTGCAACAGAATTATGGCCTGTCGCCCTCGCAACTGGTGGATTACTGGGCCCTGACCGGCGTGTCCGGCAGCCAGATCAAGGGCGTACCCGGTATCGGCCCCAAACGGGCAAAAGCCCTGCTGCAACAGTTTGGCAACCTGGACCGGCTGCTCGCCAGTCCCCCCGCCAGCAAAGAGGAACACGGCGTCCACCGGCATAAACGCGAGGCCTTGCTGGCCAGGCAACTGGTCAGACTGGTGGATGATATCGAGCTCGGCTTTAACCTCAAGGATTTGCGATACCGGCCTTCAACTAAAGGGCCATAGGCAAAATACGATAAAAATGTTATAAAAGCCGCGTAAAACAACTTCCCCTACCTCTGTAACTGATAACGGAAAAACTGCCCATGAGTAAACGCAGTATCACCGTGATCCCGGGCGACGGCATTGGTCCGAGCATTATCGATGCCGCCCTGCAAATTCTGGATCACGCCGGTTGTAATTTTCATTACGACTACGCCGATGCCGGCCTGATGGCCCTGGAAAAACACGGCGAACTTCTCCCCCAAGCGACTCTCGACCTGATTACCAAAAACAAAATTACCCTGAAAGGCCCCCTGACGACCCCGGTCGGCGGCGGCTTCACTTCCATCAACGTCTCGCTGCGCAAACTCTTCAACCTGTACGCCAACGTCCGCCCCGTGGTGTCTTTCGAAGGCACCAAAAGCCGGTTCGAGAATATCGACATCATCACCATCCGGGAAAACACCGAAGGCATGTACTCGGGGGCCGGTCAGAAACGCTCCGAGGACAACGCCAGTGCCGAGGCGATGAGCATCATCACCCGCGAGGGCGCCGAGCGCATCGTGGTGTTCGCCTATGAACTGGCGCGCAACGAAGGCCGCAAGAAGGTCACCATAGTGCACAAGGCCAATATCCTGAAGTCCACTTCCGGGCTCTTCCTGGATGTGGCCCGGGACGTGGCCAAGCGCTACGAAGATATCGAAACCAACGAGATGATCGTGGATGCCGCCTGCATGAACCTGGTGATGTATCCCGAGCGGTTCGACGTCATCGTCACCACCAACCTGTTCGGCGACATTCTCTCCGACTTGTGCGCCGGCCTGGTGGGTGGTCTGGGCATGGCCCCCGGTGCCAATATCGGCAAGGATGTGGCCATTTTCGAAGCGGTGCACGGCTCGGCGCCGGACATCGCCGGCCAGAATATCGCCAATCCCTGCTCGGTGATCCTGGCCTCTATCCAGATGCTGGAGCACCTGGGGATGCAGGACAAGGCCAGACAGATCCGCGAAGCGGTACGCAAGACCATCGCCGAAGGCAAGACGGTCACCCGGGATCTGGGCGGCAACGCCAGCACCACCGAGTTTACCCAGGCGATTATCGCCAATCTGTAACGCAACAGGGGGCCATAGGTCCCCTGATTCTTTCCTGCCTGCTTGCCCCCGCCTTGCTGCTATAGTTAGCTATATGGACGAACGAGGCGACGGACATGGACGGTCGACTAGCACTTGTTTTTCTGTTTCTGCCCTTGCAAACGCAAGCTCAGGAACTGCGCTTTACCATAGATCCCCAACAGCTGATTAGCGATAGCCCCAAGCGTTACGGCCTGGATATCGAGCTGCGGGAAAACGAGGATGGCAACGCCCGGCTGGCCGCCTATCCCCGGTTGCAGCTGACACCGGAAAGTTCGGTGAGCCTGTCGCTCAAGGACTACAGGCCCAACCTGAATCTGGAAGGCAGCGGCTACAAGACGTCGCTACGGCTCAGGGGAGACGGGGTCAAGCTCAATATCAGGCCCAAGGATCCCCGCAACCGTCTGGAAGTGGACATCAAGGTCACCGACGACGAATCCAGCCTAGACCTTAGGTACAAGTTTTGACACCTTGCGCGGCTGGAACACATGCACGGTGATTTCTTCCCGGTCGTGATACAGCTGTTTGGCCTGGACCTGGAAACCGCCCAGCTCCTCCAGCTTGTCCTTCAACTGCTGCAGGTTATAGACCGCCTCGGCATAACGCTTCTTCATGGGCAACTTGAGGTTGAACATGGCCTCCTGGCAATCTTCACTGACCAGCCAGTCCGCCATCAGCGCCACCACCCGGGCCGGCTTTTCCACCATGTCACACACCAGCCAGTATACGTTCTTGCGCACCGGACGAAACTTGAAGCCGTCTTCTCGGTAGTGCTTGACCTGACCGGTCTCCATCAAGGACGGGCTCATGGGGCCATTATCCACCGCCGCCACCATCATGCCCCGGGCCACCAGCTGGTAGGTCCAGCCGCCGGGCGCCGCCCCCAGATCCACCGCCCGCAGGCCGGAGGTCAGGCGGGTTTCCCATTCTTCCCGGGGGATAAACACATGGAAGGCCTCTTCCAGCTTCAGGCTGGAGCGGCTCGGCGCATCCGCGGAGAAGCGCAGCCGGGGAATGCCCATGTGGAAAGGCGAATGGTTATAGGAGTAGGAATACCCGATCATCAGATGATTGTTGGCCAGGAAAAACAGATGCAGAGTCGGCCTGTTTCGAGTCTCGTTTTTGGTCAGCAGTTCTTGGCCACGCAGGGCCTGACGCACCGGTACGGTAAACTTGCGGCAAAAACGCGACAGCTCCTTGCCCTCGTTGGTATCCGGTGTTTCCACCCGGATATCACCGCACAGCGGCATGCCTGCCGCCGCCTCCAGCACCGGGGTAATACGATCATCGAGCGGCAGTTCCTTCAGCTCGGCCCAGATCACCAACATCTGGCGGGCGAAAATCAATTCCCGGAACGGCAGCTTGCGCGCCAGCAAGTCACCGTCTTCCGGCTGGAAGCATTCATACACCACAAAGCCGCTGTCGTCCTTGGCTCGGGCAAAACCGGGGCACCCCATGGCCGCCGCCCTGTCCTGAATTTCCGCTGCCGCCTCTTTCTCGAATCCGGGACGACAATAAATCAATAACTGTTTCATTCAGACCTCAACCAGGTACGACCGGCCAGCAGTAAACTCAACCAACCAGCCATAAAACTCACTCCCCCCAGGGGAGTCAGCCAACCGATGCCTTTGGTGCCAAACAGCACCATGGCATAAATACTGCCGCTGAACAGCAACACGCCCAGGGCAAACAAAGCGGCCGCCACATGCAGGGCCTTGGCCGGCCTTGAATGCAGCGCCACCACCACCAGCAGCAACGCCAGGGTGTGATAAAACTGATATTGCACCGCGGTATTGAAAGCATCGACCAGGACATCCGCCCGACCGCTTGCCGCCAACCCATGGGCGCCGTAGGCTCCCAGGCCGGTGGCGCTCAGGCCAAATCCGCCCGCCAGGCAGAACCAGAGTCTAATGAGCAAGAACAAACCTCCTCATGCCGGCCACCACCGTCGCCAGGTTGCGCTCCAGGGTGGTACCCGATGCCTTGCGCGGACTGAAACCGTGATCACCGTCGTTCACCCACAGCGTCTCGATCCCCTCCGCCAAATCGTAACCGGCTACCGCCTCCCGGTTGCCGAAGGTATCCCGCTCCCCCTGCACCAGCAGGGTAGGCGTCACTATCGTAGCCAGATGCTGGCCGCGAAACCGTTCCGGCTTGCCCGGCGGATGAAAGGGAAAGCCCAGCAGGAGCAGCCCCGCGGGCGCGAGCTCGTCGGCCACCAACGACGCCATGCGACCGCCCATCGACTTGCCCGCCAGGAACAGCCGGGGATGGGCGAACGCCGCCGCCATCTCCCGCCAGCAGGCCAGCAGCACCGGCTCCCGGTCCGGCGGTCGCTTGCGCCCGTCATCCCGGGTTTTCTGCATATAGGGAAACTCAAAGCGGATCACCTGGATCTGCTCGTCGGCCAGGCCTGCGGCCAGCCGTTGCATCACCTCGTGTTCCATGCCGGCACCGGCCCCGTGGGCCAGCAGCACCCGGTGGTCTGCGTTATCCGGACCGTCTACCAATACCTTGCTCATCCGTTCAGGGCCTTCTGCTTCTCTTCCTTGATCACCAACGCCAGCATCCACTCGCGGAAGGCGGCAATCTTGCCCAGCGCCGCCTGGGATTCATGGCACACCAGGTAGTACGCATTCTTGGACATCAACACCTGTTCGAAGGGACACACCAGGCGACCCGCATCAATTTCCGGCTGGGTCAGCACACTGTGTCCCAGGGCGACCCCCTGGCCGTGAATGGCGGCCTGGATCACCATGGAGGAATGGCTGAAAATCGGGCCCTGGTTGACGTTCGCCGCCTGGATATCCAGCTGCTTGAACCAGGCTTTCCAGTCCCGGCGCGAAGTATCGTGCAGCAGTGTGTGACGGGTCAGGTCCTCCGGGGTCTTCAGCGGCTTGGTGCCCATCAGCAGCATCGGCGAGCATACCGGGATCAGATACTCGATATGCAGCTTGTCGGCCCGCAGTCCCGGCCAGTTGCCCTTGCCGTAATAAATCGCCACGTCCACATCATCGGTGAGCGAGCCCTC
This sequence comes from Zobellella sp. DQSA1, assembly GCF_041950555.1. Classification (GTDB taxonomy): domain Bacteria; phylum Pseudomonadota; class Gammaproteobacteria; order Enterobacterales; family Aeromonadaceae; genus Oceanimonas. The sequence continues at coordinate 1,230,817 of NZ_CP169531.1, read as the reverse complement.
ATCCAGATCCACCGCCTTGATGCGCACATCGATATCCGGATGCACCTCGCTGAATCGCACCAGCCGGGGTACCAGCCACTGGATCGCGAAGCTCGGTTGCAGGCTCACGGTCAGCGCTCCCTTGGCACTCCGCGCCAGCAGCCGCTCGGTGGCATCGGAGATGGCGGAAAAAATATCCTTGATCTCCAGGAAATAGCTCTGCCCTTCTTCGGTCAGCAGCAGGGAGCGGTTGCGTCGCCGGAACAGCTTGATGCCCAGATATTCCTCCAGTCCCTTGATTTGATGACTGATCGCCGCCTGGGTCACGAACAGTTCTTCCGCCGCCCGGGTAAAACTCAGGTTGCGGGCGGCCGCCTCGAACGCCTTGAGCGCATTGAGCGGGGGAAGTCGCCGGGACATCGATACCTCGATAAGGTTTTCTAATGGCGGGGATTATAGGTGGCCGGCGAACGACAAGCCAGTACCGCCACCAGAAAGCGGCACAATAGTTGCGCGATGGCGGTACGGCGACCATCCGGTGCTATTCTGTTTATCCACTACCCTCTGCTACACTGGGCGGGTTTTATCCCACTCCGACTCAGCGAACAACCCAGGATCCCATGATTGAGCTGCTTCCCGTATCACTGCTTGACTGGCTGATGTTCAGCCTCGCGGCCCTGTTGGTGTTATTGGTCTCCCTCGGCCTGTTGCGCCGACTATGGCGCGGCACCCCAAAACAACCCTATCGGCAGAAGCTGCTGTTCAGTCCCGAGGCCGCCCGCGCCCTCCGCTTGCTGGACAGCGCCCTGGGGCGGGAGCTGCGGGTGTTTGCCGCCGT